>CBFGPQ010000161.1:0-8431 GCA_965650705.1 uncultured Asticcacaulis sp.
CTTATAGTGTCGTCTTTTCACGAACGCAACGACCCCAAGCGGCATAAAACCAAAAACCGTGCACAAAATTTGCCTGAGCGCGGCAAAGGGCCGAAGCGTGAAGGCCCGCGCGGCGGCGGCGATGCGCCAAAACCGCAAAATGTTCAAAGACATAAGGTCAATGATGACGGCTGGCTGTGGGGGGTACACGCCGTCGAGGCCGCGCTGAAAAATTCCGCCAGACCGGGGCCGCTAAAGCTTATCTTAAGCGAGGAACGGGCGAAAAGCTTCAATCCATCGGCCTATAAGCGCCAGGATATCCGCGTTACGGTGCAGCCGATGAGCGATATCGCGCGGCTTTTGCCGCAGGGCGCGGTGCATCAGGGCATGGCCTTGCACGGTCCGGTGCTGGAAGGCGAATCGCTCGACGACCTGATGGAGCGCGGAGACGGCGTGATTCTGATGCTTGATCAGGTCACCGATCCGCAGAATGTCGGCGCTATCTTCCGCTCGGCCGCGGCCTTCGGCGTGACGGGCCTGGTCATGCAGGACCGCCACTCCCCGCCCCTTCAGGGTGTTTTGGCGAAAACCGCCGTGGGTGCGGTCGACATGGTGCCGTTCGCGCGCGTCACCAACCTGTCGCGGGCTTTGGAGACGCTGGGCGAGAATGGCTATGTCAGCATCGGCCTGGCTGGCGAAGGCGAGCATCACCTGCACGACCTGCTCCAGCAGCAGGGCTGGCGGGCATCGCTTAAAAAACTCGTGCTGGTGCTGGGGGCCGAAGGCGAAGGCATCCGCCGGCTTGTGGCCGAACACTGCGATCACCTGGCCCGCATTCCGATGCCGGGCGGTTTCGAGAGCCTGAACGTCAGCCACGCGGCGTCGATCTCCCTCTATGAGGCGTGCGCGCGAACTTAGAACTGCAAAGCTTAGGTATGGACAATTGGTCCTGAGCGCGGTTACCACTGCGCATAAGGGATAATTCTCCACCGGGGCGAACATGTTCGAAGGCATCGATCCGCATTTCGTGTCGCAGGCGTCGGCCTTTTTTCAGGTCGTGTTCATCGACCTGGTCATGGCCGGCGACAATGCCGTCGCGGTCGGCCTGGCCGCTGCGGGGCTGGCGGCGTCACAGAGGCGCAAGGCGATCATGTGGGGACTGGCCGCCGCCGTCATCATGCGCGTCGGCTTTGTATGGGGCACGTCGTGGCTGCTCGGCATTGTCGGTCTGCTTCTGGCCGGCGGGCTGTTGCTTCTCTGGGTCGCCTGGAAGATGTGGCACGAGCTCCATGCGCACCATGTCGCACAGGCCGAGGCCAGCCTGGAAGACGCCACCGGGATCGACGTCAATGCATCACAGGACATGGGCGGCGCGGCGGTCAAGGCCGCCAAGCCCAAGAGCTTCGGCATGGCGGTGCTCCAGATCCTGGTGGCCGACCTGTCGATGTCGCTCGACAATGTCCTGGCGGTCGCGGGCGCGGCGCGTCATCACATTGCGATCATGGTCTTCGGCCTGATCATGTCGATCATCCTGATGGGCGTGGCGTCCCATCTCATCGCCAAGCTGCTGCACAAACACCGCTGGATCGGCTTTATCGGCCTGTTCATGATCCTCTATGTGGCGTTGAACATGATCTGGGAAGGCCACCGCGATGTCGTCGTCGATACCGGCAAGGTCGCCGAGTACAACAAGATTGTGCCGGATGTCATGGATATAACGCCGGATCAGGTCAGGCATTTCCAGAGGTAGGCGCCACGTCTTCGGACTACGCCATGTCCTCGGGGATTTCCTCGTGATACCACTGCGGCAGTGCGGCCTTGGCGGTCGACGGCCCATACTTGTTGCCGCTTTTCGTACCGGCCAGGAAGCCGCACTCGATCAGCCCCCACAGGTTGCCGATCAGGGGCACCAGGCCGATCACCACCCACCAGCCGGATCGGCCGCGATCGTGCCAGCGCTTGACCGCGATACAGAAGCTCATCCACGTCACAGGAATGAGCAGGATCAGCGCCACCATCCATGGCCGCAGGCCCGGATCGCCCAACGGTCCGCCCTCCCCGCCCATGCTTTCGGCCAAGGCCAGCAAGCCGGCGGCGGCGGCTGCCGTTGCAATCGTCAAGGCTACATATCCGCCCCAGAAACCGGCCCGGTTCAACCGGCCATGGGGGCTCAGGAGCGCGTCCGTCAGGCGCATGTCACTCTCCCTATGTTGGTTCGCAAACGACTCTTTGTGGTCGTTGCGGCGAACGTAACACCGGTTTGCCAAGTCACATTTCACAATATCGCGAGGTATCAGATTGCGACGCGTTTTCAGAAAACGTCGGGCGTGGCACCAATCCCTTTGGGCGATGGGCCGTATTTGTTCGGCCCCTTGGCGCCTTCGAGGCAGCCGAGTTCGATAAACTGCCAAGCAAAGAGCGCCACGTTGGCCGAGAGAATACAAACATTGAGACCGGCCGCGTTTGCTGGAACATAGGCGATCACCACTGCCAATACATATTGCAGAGGGATTGCGGCCGCAAACCACCCCGGACGATTCCGGTCATGCCAACGCTTGATCGAAAGCAAAATGCCTGGCACCAAAAACAGCAGTGTCAGTACCCACAGAAATGCACTCACGGGCGTGAGATGAATCATACTGGTTCCCTCAGTGACCGCTACCATTGCGAAGTCAAAACCCCAAATGGCCACAAGGCCGCCGAATTTCGCTACGCTGGACGCAATGACCAGCCCTACTCCTACCAGCCAATAACCCTGGCGGCTAACACGGCCTTGCGTGCTGAAAAGCAATTGAAGGATTGGCATGATTTCCCCTGATGCCCGGATGTGCATGACAGCACATCCTCAGGAGGAAAGACAAGCCTCCCTAGCCGACCCTTAGTAATACGCCTCCTCACGTCCGTAGTAGCCGGCGGGCGGGCCATGGCGGTTGGTGCGCGGCTCACCCGGCATCAGGCCGCATTCGATGAAGGTCCACACCAGGAAGGCGCCATAGGCCAGTGGAATGATCCGCACCAAGGTGTAGAGCTCATAGTCATAATAGTCCCCCGGATAGATCCAGTTGAGCGCATAACAGGCGATCCCCAGCGCCAGGACCACGCCGGCCAGCCACCCTGTCTTGCCGCGGTCGTGCCAGCGCTTGGCGTTGAGGCACAGGATCGGCCACAGGGTCAGCATGAACAGGATCATGTGGACGACGGCGACATCGCCCGGCAGCTCATCGCCGCGCGCGATCAGCACATCGAGGAAGACCGGCGACAGGGTCCAGAAGCCGAACACATAGTGTTGCACGGCCAGCACCGCCAGATTGACAAGGATCGACCACAGCCAGTAGTCGCCCCGGCCAATACGGCCATCAGCGCTAAACAGCATGGAAAGCAGTCCGCTGGACATCGAACGGAACATGACGGCACCCTCTCTCGTTTTCGGAAGATAGGCGCCGAGACCGGTAAATTTGCGACGGGAAATTGCCAGCTGCGATGTAATGGCGCCGTTAAGCATAAAAAAAAAGCCGGACCCGCTGATCGGGTCCGGCTTGCTGTTCATGCGATCAATAATGGATCAGAAGGCGCGTTCGGGCGCGTTGAGACCCTTGGGTGACGGACCGAACTTGTTCGGCCCCTGCGTGCCGTCCAGGAAGCCGCATTCGATCAGCGTCCAGATGCCACCGACAATCGGGATCAGGCCGATCAATACCCACCATCCCGACTTGTCGCGGTCGTGCCAGCGCTTGATCGCCAGGGCCAGGCTGATCCAGATCAGCGGGATATACGCGAGTCCCATGCCAATCCAGAACGCCGCCGGCAGTTGCCCACTCTCGATCATGCCGGGATTGGTGGCCATGACGAAGCCCATGACCACATTGATGAGAACCGCGAACACAATACCGGTCAACAGCGCCGTGATCCAATACTGTCTACGGCGGATACGCCCTTTGAAACTGAACAGAATATCCATGACTGACATGGTTGTTCCCCCTATTTTGTTGCTGTGCGCCGCCTAAAACGCCCCGGCGGGTGCGCCGACGGCCTTGGGCGACGGGCCATACTTGTTCGATCCGCGCGTTCCGTCAAGGAAACCACACTCAATAAGGACCCACAGCCCGCCTATGACGGGAATCAGACCGACCAGGTTCCACCAGCCGGACTTGCCGCGATCGTGCCAGCGCTTGGTCAGGACGGCCAGCTTCATCCAGATGGAGACCAGGTAAACGGGCCAGACAAAGGCATTGTGTTCGATTGCCGCTAACACGAAGGCCGGGCCGTAATAGCTGTCTTGTGTTGTATAGTCCCGGACGACATGGAAGTTGCCAAACTGCCAGAAGAGTCCGCCGTAAACAAAGCTGAGCACAAGGAAAAATATCCAGACGTGCAGACGGCGCGCCCGGCCTTCGAAGCTGAACAGGAACTGTACGAGTGACATGACGGTTTTCCTTTCCCGGTTTCACGGGATACGAATACAGCGTGTCCACGCCGGGACATACTGAATTCGGATTTAGTTTGTGAAACCTTCGTAACCCTGTTGGCGACGGAAGGCGGACAGGCGTACGTTGATAGCCAGGCAGGATGGGGCCGACGCGGAGGAGGAACATAATGAGCAAGCCGGAAATCACCCAGGCAATGATTGACGCCTATGACGACTTCACCCATCGCACGCTCGACCGGCGCGGCTTCATGGAGAAGCTGACCGCCCTGGCCGGATCGGCGGCCGCCGCGGCGGTCATCGCGCCCATGCTGGCGGCAAGTCCCGCAGCCGCCTCGATCGTATCGGACACGGACACGCGCATCACGCACGAAAGCGTCAGCTATGGCGACATGAAGGGCTATGTCGCGCGGCCGAAATCGCCCGCCGGCGCGCTTCCGGGCGTCATCATCATCCATGAGAATCGCGGGCTCAACGAACATACGCGCGATGTGGCGCGGCGCATGGCGCTGGAAGGCTTTGTCGCCCTGGCGCCGGATTTCCTGACGCCTTCGGGCGGCACGCCCATCAACGAAGACCAGGCGCGCGAGTTGATCGGCAAGCTTGATCCGGCAGTGACATTGGCCAACGCACAGGCCAGCCTCGACTATCTCCTGGCGCGCGAGGACACGGTCAAGGCGGTGGGAGCGGTCGGCTTCTGCTGGGGCGGCGGTCTGGTCAACCGGCTGGCAACGAAATCCCAGAATCTCAAGGCCGGCATCGCCTATTACGGCATGCAGGCTCCGGCGGCCGACGTGCCGGGCATCAAGGCGGCACTCCTGCTGCACTATGCCGGCCAGGACGAACGCATTAATGCCGGCATCGAAGCCTATCGCAAAGCTTTAACCAATGCGGATAAGACGTTCGAAATTCACATCTATGACGGCGTCCAGCACGCGTTCAACAACGACACGTCCGAAGCGCGCTACAACAAGGCGGCTGCGGATTTGGCCTGGGGCCGCACCGTGGCGTGGCTGAAAAAGTATCTGGTTTAGAGCTGAGTCTTACCCTCCCCCACCGTCGAGGGTGTAGATGGCCCCGCAATCTCCCTCCGCCCTACGCGAAGCGTGGGGAGGGGGACCGCACGAGTGAGCCATCGCCAGATGGCGAATGAGATGTGGTGGAGGGGTACGACACCATCCTACTCCTCGCCCCGCCATCTTTTAATCGCTTGCTTCAACCACTCCGGCGCCCCCGACATATCCGGTTGGGGCCCAGTCATCGCCGCCGCGCGTGCCTGCATTTCGCTTAAAACCGGCACGTCGTTGGCAATCCGCTCGGCATCTGTTGTAGCCGGATCGACGTCCCACAAACGATATCCGACGCCGTCGGGCACAATATTGGTGCCGTACTTCTGTGGCTTGCCAGCGTACATCAATGAGCGATCAAGCGCCGCTGCCGCCAGCCAGCGCGCCTTGGCATGGCCCAGGTAGCGCGCCTTCGCCGCCAGCTGATGGCCGAGCCAGGCTTCGTCACTCGCGTCACCATGATTGAGCACCCAGGCCGCCGCGTATAGCGCCTCAGGATCGTTTGGCCATCCATCGTTGATCAAGGCCTTGACGCGGTCCCTGCGGGCCTTGTCGCGGTGGCGCAGGCGGTCGTAAACCTCGCTGCCCGCCAGGACACTGCGGTTTTCGGCGCGGTCGTCGAACATAAGGCTGAGGAGTTCCTGGTTGACGTCGCTCATACTCAAAGTTTCGCCCCCCTCTCCCCGCCTACGGGGTATAGCGCCAGCGAAAGTATAGCTTTCGCCAGCGATGGGTTGGGGTGAGGGGCCGGGAGTCACAAGCTACGTCTAAATTGTCTGGCGCACCAGCCCCTCACCCGTCTCGCAAGCGAGACTCCCTCTCCCCGTAAAACGGGGAGAGGGTCAATTATTCAAACACCTGTTCCGGATCGCCTACGCCCTTCGGCGATGGCCCGTACCGGTTCGGACCTGGCGTACCGTCCCGCAAGCCGCATTCGAAGAAGGTCCACGCCCAGCCGAGCACCGGGATCAGGTTGATCCGCCACCAGCGATACGACCGGTTAATGTCGTGCAGCCGCTTGATGTTCAGCGCCGCGCCGATCCAAAAGAACGGGAACATCGCGGCCAGGATCGTCAGGTTGTGGAACCACTGAACGCCCATACCGCTACCATCCAGCGCCGTGTCGACATAGAACCGCATCACAATCACGGACATACCGCAAAAACCAATAAGGTTCACGATTGACCACAGCCAGAAGTCGCGCCGGCGGATACGGCCCGACAATCCGAAAAGCATCCGCCAGAATGGCATCAGGCCTCGCTGCCGCCAAAGCGTTCAGCCCATTCGGCGACCTGCGTGTCCTCGATCTTGCGGAACAGGACCTCACCCGCCGCCACGGCCTGACCGGGCTCAAGCTGCGTCAACTCCGCCTTCGCGTCCATCGAGGGCCAGGCAAGCGGCAGGATCGCGCCTACCGTGGCGGCGATCTTTTCGGCCGCGAACGGAATCAACGGTTGCGCCAGCACGGCATAGAGCCGGACCAGGTTCAGCCCGTGGCGCACGATCACCCCTGCCCTGACCGCATCGGTCTTGAGTGCGGTCCACGGCGCGGCTTCCTGCAGATACTCATTACCAAGCACCCAGATGCGGCGAACCGCCTGGGCGGCCTTGCGCATCTCCATCTCTTCAAACGCCTGCGTGGCTTCTTCGAGCAGCGCCGACAGGTCGACATAGAGCTTTTCTTCCAGCGGCCCCGCCTCGCCGCCTTCCGGCACGACGCCGCCCATCTTGCCTTCGCAGAACTTGGTGATGCGGTTAACGAAGTTGCCCAGAACGTCGGCCAGGTCCTTGTTGATCGTTGCCTGGAACTGTTCCCAGGTGAACGAACTGTCCGAACTTTCCGGCGAATTGGCGATCAGGTACCAGCGCCAGTAATCGGCCGGCAGCAGCTCCAGCGCCTGGTCCATGAAGACGCCGCGGTTCATCGAGGTCGAGAACTTGCCG
Source organism: uncultured Asticcacaulis sp. (assembly GCA_965650705.1). GTDB lineage: Bacteria > Pseudomonadota > Alphaproteobacteria > Caulobacterales > Caulobacteraceae > Asticcacaulis. The sequence continues at coordinate 7,414 of CBFGPQ010000161.1, forward strand.
CCGTACCAGTTGAGCCAGTTGAAGGCCTTCAGCGTATCGACCATCTTCCACGGCTCGCCCGACCCGATAATGGTCGCCGGGAAGCTCACCGTATGGAAGGCGACATTGTCCTTGCCCATGAATTCGACGTAGCGCACATCATCGGCGCCCTGGTCGAGCCGCCACCAGCGCCTCCATCCGTCGGGATCATTCTTGGCGTCGAACATCTCGCGCGTCGCACCGATATATTCAATCGGCGCATCAAACCAGACGTAGAAAACCTTGTTTTCAAAGCCCGGACGCGGCTGACCGTCCTTGCCCACAGGCACGCCCCACTTGAGGTCGCGGGTGATGCCGCGATCGATCAGACCTTCTTCCAGGTGCTTGTTGGCGATGGCCTTGGCCAGGTGCGGCCAGTTGTCGTGGCTGGCGATCCACTCGCGGAGTTGCGGCTCGACCTTGGTTTGCAGCAAATACAGGTGCTTGGTGTCGCGAACTTCCAGATTGGTTGAGCCCGACACAGCCGAATATGGGTTCTTCAGGTCGGTCGGATCGAGCAGGCGCCCGCAGTTGTCGCACTGGTCGCCCCGCGCCTTCTCGTAGCCGCAGTGCGGACAGGTGCCTTCGACATAGCGGTCGGGCAGGAAGCGGCCGTCGTCGATGGAATAGACCATCTTGTCGGTACGTTCCTCGATCAGGCCGTTCTTGTCGAGCGCGTCGCAGAACATCTGGGTCAGTTCGCGGTTCTGCGGCGACGACGACCGGCCAAACCAGTCGTAGCTGAGGCCGAACTGCTCGCCGGCATTCTTTTGGATCAGGTGCTGCTCATCGCAATAGGTGCGCACGTCCTGGCCGGCCTTGGCGGCGGCTAGCTCGGCGGGCGTGCCGTGCTCGTCGGTGGCGCAGATATAGAGGACGTCGTGCCCCCTCGCCCGCATGAACCGCGCATAGACGTCGGCGGGCAGCATGGACCCGGCCAGATTGCCGAGGTGCTTGATGCCGTTGATGTACGGAAGCGCGGAGGTGATGAGGATGCGGG
>CBFGPQ010000162.1:0-8423 GCA_965650705.1 uncultured Asticcacaulis sp.
GCGCGTATCTTTCGCGACCGCGTTGACTCAAAACGATACAGCCACGACGGAGCGGTGCTAATATGAACGTCTTCATAACCGGAACGGCTGGCTTTATCGGCTTTCACCTTGCACGCCGCCTCTTAAGCGAGGGTCATATCGTCCATGGCTATGACGCCATGACGGAATATTATGACCTGCGCCTGAAGCATGCCCGCCTCGATATTCTGAAGGCTGAAGCGAACTACACCCATACCGAAGCGCTGCTGGAGGACATGGAGGCGCTCACTGCGGCCGCCACCGCCTGCCAGCCCGACGTCATCGTCCACCTGGCTGCCCAGGCCGGCGTGCGTTACAGCCTCGAACAGCCGCGCACCTATGTCAGCTCGAACCTGGTTGGCTCGTTCAACATCCTTGAAATCGCTCGCATCCTGAAGCCCAAGCACTTGATGCTGGCCTCGACCTCCTCGGTCTACGGCGCCAATGAAAAGGTGCCGTTCGAAGAAGCTGACAAGACCGACGAACCCATGACGCTCTACGCCGCGACGAAGAAGTCGATGGAAGTCATGGCGCACTCCTATGCCCACCTGTGGAAGATCCCAACGACCGCCTTCCGCTTCTTCACCGTCTATGGTCCCTACGGCCGCCCGGACATGGCTCTGTTCAAGTTCGTCGCCGCCGCCGGCAAGGACGAAGCCATTGACGTTTATGGCATGGGCCAGCAAGAACGTGACTTCACCTATATCGACGATCTGGTTGAGGCTATCGTCAAGCTGATCCCGGTCATTCCGTCGGAAGACAACCGCGTATCGGACGACAAGGCGCGCGAAACCCTGTCCAAGCTTGGCCCTTTCCGGATCGTCAATCTTGGAGGCGGCCAGCCGGTCGGCCTGATGCCCTTCATCGACACGATCGAAGAAGCGCTGGGCAAGCCCCTGACCAAGAACATGCTACCCATGCAAAAAGGCGACGTGCCACGCACCTATGCCAGTCCCAGGCTGTTGCAGGCGCTCACCGGTTTCCTTCCTAGTATCGATGTCAAACAAGGCGTGACGGCTTTTGTTGACTGGTTCCGCGCGTACAACAGCAAGGCGTCCTGAAACGAGGCTTAGTCCCATGCCCCAAGTCCTGGTTCTCGGAAAATACTACCCGCCGTTTTCTGGCGGGATCGAGGTAAATACCCGCGACGTCAGCGAGGCCCTGGCCAAGGGGCATGATGTCACCGTCTTCTGTTTCAATCACGAACGCGGTACGAAGACGGAAACCATCAATGGCGTTCGCGTCAAACGGTTCGGCATGCTGGCCAATGTCAAAAGCCAGCCTGTCAGCCTGTCGATGATCTTCGAGATCGCCCGGGCTAATCCCGACATCGTGCATTTCCATGCACCGAACTTCGTCGCCAACGCCGGCCTGTGCCTGATGCTCCTGACCGGCAAGCGGCCCAAGATCGTTGTTACCCACCATACCGATATCTTCGGGCGCAAGCTCTTGAAGCGCATGCTTATGCCGCTGTATCGCTTCGTGCTGAACCGCAGCACGTTTGTCATCGTGACCTCGGGCAAGCTGATCGAGATTTCCGACGAACTGCCCGACGGCCCGAACTATCGGGTCATTCCACTCGGTATAAACCCGGCACAGTTCGCCGTCGAAACCCTGGAGGCCCCCGCGCCCGGCCCTAAACCCATCGGCTTCCTGGGGCGGCACGCGCGCTATAAGGGTTTGGGCGTCATGCTCAACGCCCTGTCGAAGCTGCCCGGCGTCCGCGCCAAGATCGCGGGCGACGGCCCCTACCGCGCCGAAGCCGAGGAGCTGGCCGACACGCTGAAGGTAAAAGACCGCGCCGATTTCCTGGGCGATATCCGCAACATGAAGGACAAGGTCGCCTTTTACCGTTCGATCGGCGTCTTCGTCTTTCCCTCTACCGAAGTGACTGAAACTTTCGGGATTTCGCAACTGGAAGCCATGCTCATGGGCGTGCCGGTCGTGGCCTCGAATCTGCGCACCGGTGTCACCGATGTCGCCATCCACGAACAGACGGCGCTGCTGATCGAGCCCGGCAATTCCGAGCAACTGACCGCCGCGATTGCCCGTCTGCGTGAGGACGAAGAATTGCGTGACCGCTTGACGGCCAACGCGCGTGAACACGTCCTGACCCGCTTCACCAACGAGGTCATTATCCGCCAGACGACGGAACTGTTCGATGAAGCCTTGCGCGTGGAAAGAACGTCAGAAAAGACGAATGTAAAGGCAAGCGAAAAGACCAATGAAAAGTCCCTGGCCGATGTCGCGTGACAAGGCGGAACTGTTCATCAATGGCCGCTTTCTGACGCAGGATCTGACCGGCGTACAGCGTTATGCGTCCGAAGTCGTCAAGGGCCTGGATCACTTGCTGCTGGAGGCGGGTCCCGATGCTCCGCGCTGCCGCCTTCTCGCTCCCAAAGGCGCGGATGCCGGTCATCTTGGGCTCAAGGCCATCGACTTCGCCACCGGGGGCCCCATGAGCGGTCATCCTTGGGAACAGACCTGGCTGGCCGCGGCTGCCTCGGGCGGGGTGCTGGTCAATCTGTGTAACAGCGGGCCCGTCCTGCATCCGCGCGCTCTGACCGTCATCCACGACGCCGTCGTCTACCGCATGCCTGGGCATTTTTCGGCCAATTACCGCCGGCTGCACCAGACGCTGGGCCGAGTGCTCAGCAGGGGCTCGCGCATCGCTACGGTTTCGCACTTCTCCCAAGACGAACTGAGCCAGGTGCTGGGTCTCGACGCCGCGCGCATAGCCGTTATTCCGAATGGCACGGATCATATTGCCCGGGTCGCTCCCGACGACGGCGTGGTGGCGCGTAAGGGCCTCGAACCCGGCCACTATTTCCTGTTCGTCGGCTCGCCCGCGCCGCACAAGAACCTTGCGACTGCGCTCAAGGCGTTTAGCCAGTTGGAAAACAGCGGTATGACTTTCGTCGTGGTCGGCGCCGCCAAATCGAAAGTGTTCGGCGATGGCGGACTCGACGTCCCCGACAATGTGGTCTTTACCGGCCGCCTGACCGACGCGGAAATCGCAGGCCTGTACCGTCAGGCCGCCGCCTTCGTCTTCCCGAGTTTATATGAAGGCTTCGGTATTCCGCCGCTGGAAGCCATGGTCCACAACTGTCCTGTACTGGCGTCCGATATAGGCTCGTGCCGCGAGGTCTGCGGCGATGCCGCCCTTTTCTTCCCGCCGGATGCCTCTGACGCCCTCGCCCAACTGATGGGTCGCATCGTGGCCGAGCCCGATACGATCAATATCTTGCGTAGCAGGGGGCGGACGCGAGTCGATCACTACAGCTGGCGCGGCAGCGCACAAAAGCTGCTCGACCGCCTCTATCAGGGTGACCTGCTGCGTGGCCGGACGGCTGGCCTCAAGGCGGTCGCATGACGCCGCGCGCCGCTGAAGACCGCTTTTTCGCTAAGCTGAAACGGGATGTCGCCATGTGGGAGGTCGCCTGGCAGAAAAAGGCGTCCACAGGCATGGTCATCCGGCTTCTGCTGTTCGAAGGCGGCTTTCAGTTCGTCACCTTGCTGCGCGTTGTCGAGGCGTCGAACCGTGTGCCGCTCATCGGTTCTCTCCTGTCGCTCGTCCTGCAGTACTGGACCAACCGCTTCTTCGCGTGCGACATGGCGCGGCGCGTCACCATAGGCGGGGGGCTGTTCGTTCCACATCCCACCGGCATTGTCGTCGGTGCCGACGTCGTCATCGGCCGCAATGTCAGTCTGCTGCATCAGGTGACGATCGGACGCGTCCGTCCGGACACCCATACCGCGCCGCGCATCGGTGACGGCGCATATCTCAGTCCTGGCGTCAAGATCATGGGCGACATTGCCATCGGCGAGAACGCCATGATCGGCGCCAATTCGGTGGTGGTAGACGACATTCCGCCCAACGCCGTAGCCGTCGGCGCACCTGCGCGCGTCGTGAAGCGCCAGGAGCGGCTAAGCGTAATTTAAGTACCGGAATATAAACGTTTTTGCACATGCGAGCCAAATCCGTTTACTCCCTCCTGCATGCGTGATAATTCTTACGTAATGAAGGAGTTGTGGGGCGATATTGGCGTAAACAGGCTCTGTACGTGTTTGCGATACAGATAATGGATCGGTGATATGTTCGGCATATTCAGAGGCACAGGCTTCAATATCCTCACCGCCATTTCGCCCGTCGGAATGGTCATGGTCGCCTTCCTCTTCCTGGTCGGCTCGACCTTCGTATCTCCGGATACCTATCAGGTCGTGTTAAAAGAGCCGAACCTGATGCACATGAATGGCAAGCTGATCGGCTTCATTACCCTGACATGTCTGGCCTTCCTCGCCGGCTTTTTCCTGATGGGCGGCAATTCGGGCAATAGCCGTTTTCTCAGGTCCGGCGCCGCGGGCGACAACGTCAACAAGCTGTACCATCTCTATCCGCTTCTGGCGGCTGCCGCCTTAAATCTCTTCTCAGTCATGATCATGCTGAAAAACACGCCTGGGCTGATTGGCTTCGTCCTATCGGCCAATGGCAATACGGCAAAGCAAGTTATCGACACGACCGGCGGGATGGCCGGCGCCCAGCCGCTTCTGATCGCCATGATCTGGTGGGCCATGGGCAAGCACATGGTGGTGTTTCCAAACCTGAAAACGAGCGGCGCAAAGCTGTCGGCCGCGCTGATTGGCGGTGGTCTTCTCCTGGCGATCCTTATTTCCGTCTTGAAGGTGGCGCGTTACGAGGTCATCCCGCTGCTGGTCGGATCGCTGATCGTCTATCTGGTGATGTCGGCCCGGCGCGGAACCTTGAACGCAAAAAAGCTGACTGCCATCGGCCTGGGTTGTGGCGCCGCTGTCGTCGCCATCTTCATTGCCTTCTCGCTCCTACGCGGAAATACCAGTGAAGGGGTCGAGCAGAACCTCTATGGCTATGGCCCGACGGCGGTGAACCACCTGGCCGCCGTTATCGACGGGCGCCTGCAATTTCCCTATGCCGGCACGGGCACCTACACGTTCGAATTCCTCTCGCGCGCGCCGTTCCTGTACAAGTTCATCAACTTCCAGGCGCTGCTGGGCTTGCCGGACCCGGTCATGGTGTTCGAATCGGAATTCGATGCCACGCGTCAGGCCGGCCTGAATGCCGCCTATAACTGGGTGACCTCGCTGGGCTATTACTACATGGACCTCGGCCCCTGGTATTATCCCTTCTTTGTCTTTATGGGCGCCTTGTCCTGTCTCTTCTGGAAGCACGCGCTGAAGGGGCAAACCCTGGGTCTGGTCATGTATCCCTTCATGGCGGGCACGATCCTGCTTTGGATGACGTCCAATGCCTTCACCCGTGCTCAGTTGATGACCTACCTGATGATGGTCGTCGCGCTGGCTGTCTACGACCAGCTCTTCTCGCGGCGGGCCCGCAACCCGTTACAGGAGAGCATGGCGGCGCGCGGGGCGGTAACCCCCAGCCCGCGTCCGCAGATGGATTTGCGGCGTCCGGCGCTCAGACCTCAAGGACGGCCGCAAAACGGACCGCCGGCCCGGCCGCAACCTCCCGGGCCTGAAACACGCCGCTAAAGCGAAACTCGCTTAGCAATTTGTTTTTTCGCGATATTCCACCAAAAAGCGACCACACTTTTCGGCATATCGCTTTTAACTCGCAATTTTATTGGACATGTTTGTTTTGCAGTGCAATATAAATTGGCCTGCTCACAAGAAGCTTGCCGCTCGATTTCGGACGACGTGACTATGCAGATTAAAACTTACGATATTTCCGGCCCCGTTTTGATTACGCCGAAGAAATTTGGTGACAGCCGCGGTTATTTCATGGAGGTTTTCAAGGACGGGTGGTTCCGTGAGAATGTTACGGACGCTGGTTTCGTTCAGGACAACCAATCCTTGTCTGCGGAAGCGGGGACGATCCGTGGCTTGCATTACCAGGCGGCGCCGATGGGCCAGGGCAAGCTTGTCCGGTGTTTGCGGGGGGCTATTTTCGACGTTGCGGTGGATGTGCGTCCTGGGTCGGCCACCTTCGGCAAATGGGTCGGTGAGACACTGACGCCGGAGAATGCCGGCCAGTTGTGGGTGCCGGAAGGTTTCCTGCATGGTTTCTGCACGCTCGAGCCCAACACCGAGGTGCTTTACAAGGTCACCAATCCCTACAGTCCCGAACACGACCGCGGCATAGCCTTCGATGATCCCGAAATCGGCATCGACTGGCCGGTCGATCTGTCCACGGCGATCCTGTCCGACAAGGACAAGGCGCAACCGAAACTTTCCAGCCTGCGCTGATCCGCGGCTGATGCCTAACCAAGAGGTTTGACATGCGTATATTGGTAACGGGCGGGGCCGGCTTTATCGGGTCCGCGTTGGTGCGCTATCTGGTGTCGGAGGAAAAGGCCGAGGTGCTGAACCTCGACAAGCTGACCTATGCCGGCAATCTGGCGTCGCTGAAGCCCATCGAAGGCGCCAACAATTACAGCTTCGTCCAGGCTGATATTTGCGACCGCAACGCTGTGGTCGCCGCCATCGAAGGTTTCCGTCCCGACCACATCATGCACCTGGCGGCCGAAAGCCATGTCGACCGCTCGATCACCGGCGCCGGCGAGTTCGTCCAGACCAATGTGGTGGGCACCTTCACCATGCTGGAGGCGGCGCGCCACTACTGGAACGGGCTTTCGGGCGAGGCCAAGGCGAACTTCCGCTTCCTGCACGTTTCGACCGACGAGGTCTATGGCAGCCTTGGCGAAACCGGCCTGTTCGAAGAGACGACGCCCTATGATCCGTCCTCGCCCTATTCGGCATCGAAGGCGGCGTCGGACCACCTGGCCAAGGCCTGGCACCGCACCTACGGGATGCCGGTCGTGGTGTCGAACTGCTCGAACAATTACGGCCCGTTCCACTTCCCGGAAAAGCTCATCCCCCTCAACATCCTCAATGCGCTCGAAGGCAGGCCTTTGCCGGTCTATGGCGACGGCTCCAACATCCGCGACTGGCTGTATGTCGAGGACCATGCCCGCGCCCTGCACCTGATCGCATCGAAGGGCCGCCTCGGTGAGACCTACAATGTCGGCGGCCGCAATGAGCGCAAGAATATCGACGTGGTGCGCCGCATCTGCGCCATCATGGACGAACTGCGCCCCAGTGGCGCGCCGCATGACCGCCTGATCACCTTCGTCACCGACCGTCCCGGCCACGATCACCGCTACGCCATCGATGCCACCAAGCTCGAGACCGAACTGGGCTGGAAGGCGCGTGAAAACTTCGACACCGGCATCGACAAGACCGTCCGCTGGTATCTCGACAACGAGGCCTGGTGGCGCCCCCTGCGCGGCGAGGTCTACACCGGCGAACGCCTGGGCGTCCTGGCCGAAGCCAAGGTGTGATCATGCGCATTGTCGTTACAGGCAAGGAAGGCCAGGTCGATACGTCGCTTGCGGAGCTGGGCAAGAGCCTGGGGCTGGAGATTATCCGTGTCGGCCTGCCCGAGATCGATCTGTCGAAGCCGCAAACCCTGTCAGGTCCCGTCAAGGCGGCAAAGCCGGACCTCATCATCTCGTCGGCGGCCTATACCGCGGTCGACAAGGCCGAGAGCGAGACCGAGCTGGCCCAGTTGATCAATGGCGACGGTCCGGGCGAACTGGCGCGCATCGCCGCCGAACTGAACATCCCCATCCTGCACCTGTCGACCGACTATGTCTTTGCCGGCGACAAGGACGGCATCTACGACGAGGGGGATGAACCGGCGCCGGTCAGTGTCTATGGCAAGACCAAGCTGTCGGGTGAGGAACAGATCAAAGCCGCGACACCGAACCACGTCATCCTGCGCACCGCCTGGGTCTATTCGCCCTTTGGCAACAACTTCGTCAAGACCATGCTGCGGCTTGGCGAAACCCGCGACGAACTGAACGTCGTTGCCGACCAGAATGGCTGCCCGACCTATGCGCCGGAAATCGCCCGTGCGCTCCTGACGATCGCAAAGCGGGTCGTCGCCGACAGCAACCCCACTCTTCGCGGCACCTTCCACCTGACCGGCCAGGGTGAAACCACCTGGGCGGGCTTCGCTGAAGCCATCTTCGCAGGCTCTGCCGATCGCGGCGGCAAACTGGTCAAGGTCAACCCCATCCCGACCTCGGCCTATCCGACCCCGGCCACGCGCCCGGCCAACTCGCGCCTGTCGGGCGAGAAGCTGGCCGCCACCTACGACCTGCGCCTCGATCCGTGGCGCGTATCCCTAGACGACTGCCTGACGCGCCTGACGGGTGTGGCGGCAAGCCAGGAGACTGTGTAAATGAAGGGTATCATTCTCGCCGGTGGCAGCGGGACGCGCCTGCATCCGATGACGATCGGCGTCTCCAAGCAGATGATGCCGGTTTACGACAAGCCGATGATCTACTATCCGCTGTCGACCCTGATGATGGCCGGCATCCGCGACATCCTGATCATCTCGACGCCGC
>CBFGPQ010000163.1:0-8403 GCA_965650705.1 uncultured Asticcacaulis sp.
AACCTGCTTTTCCTCGCCGTTCAGCACGATATTTACCATTTGGGAACCATATTTTTCCTAAAGCGGCGACATTGCGGCACAGTTCAGCTTGTGGCGAAACGTCCCCGTTGATACAAGTGCCGCCTCGTCAACCCGCCCGTGAGCCCGATGATTCAGACCATATATGTCCTCAACGGCCCCAACCTCAACCTGCTTGGGGTCCGTGAACCGGAAATTTATGGCTATACTACCCTCAAGGACATCGAGACCGCCTGCCGCACCCGCTTAGAGGGCACCGGCTTCGATCTCGTCTTCCGCCAGAGCAACCATGAGGGCGAACTGATCGACTGGATTCACGAAGCACGCGAGAAAGCTTGCGCGCTGGTCATCAATCCGGCGGGTTACGGCCACACCTCCGTGGCGCTCCTCGATGCGCTGAAGGCCCTCAGCATACCTGTCATCGAATGCCACCTGTCCAACCCTCAGACCCGCGAGCCCTTCCGCCATCACTCTTATGTGTCGCTGGCGGCCAAAGGCATTATTGCGGGTTTCGGCGCGTTTGGTTATGAACTGGCGATTCAAGCCGCCCAGTCCATGACAAATAAGGCCTAACTCAGTCTTTTCCCGCGAAAAGACGGCATACAAGGTTATTACATGACGACTTCCAAACCCTCAGCCGAGCCGATCGACCCTAAGCTGGTGCGCAAGCTCGCCGACATCCTCAAGGAAACCGAGCTGTCGGAAATCGAGGTCGAACAAGGCGATCTGAAGATCCGCGTCGCGCGCCAGCTGACCGCCGCCCCCGCGGCCGTCTCCTATGTCGCTGCGCCTCAACCAAGCCCTGCGGCTGCTCCCGCCCCTGCCGCCGCGCCTCAAAGCCAAACGGCTGCCCCTGAGGCCGCACCCGCTGCCGCCGGTGCTCCCAAGGACGCCATCAAGTCGCCCATGGTCGGCACGGTCTACCTGTCGCCGCAACCCGGCGCCCCCGCCTTCATCAAGGTCGGCGACAAGATCAAGCAGGGCCAGACGCTCCTGATCGTCGAAGCCATGAAAACCATGAACCCGATCCCGTCGCCACGCGAAGGCACGGTGGCCCAGATTCTCGTCAGCGACGCCCAGCCGGTCGAATTCGGCGAAGCCCTCGTCGTTTTCGAGTAAGCGTCGATGAAAACCTTCGACAAGATCCTCATCGCCAATCGCGGCGAGATCGCGCTGCGCGTCATCCGCGCCGCCAAGGAAATGGGCATTGCCACTGTCGCGGTGCACAGCGAGGCTGACGCGTCAGCCATGCACGTCCACCTGGCGGACGAGAGCGTCTGCATCGGTCCGGCGTCGGCGTCCAAATCCTACCTTAACATCCCGTCGATCATCGCGGCTGCCGAAATCACCGGCGCCCAGGCGATCCACCCGGGGTACGGCTTCCTGTCGGAAAATGCCCGCTTTGCTGAAATCGTCAGCGCCCACGGCATGACCTTTATCGGCCCCAAGGCCGAGCACATCCGCGTCATGGGCGACAAGATCAGCGCCAAGCAGACGGCGAAGGATTCGGGCATCCCTGTGGTTCCGGGCTCGGACGGCGGCGTCTCGTCGGTCGAGGAAGCCATGGCGGCAGCCGAAACCATCGGTTTCCCTGTGCTCATCAAGGCTGCGGCCGGTGGCGGCGGACGCGGCATGAAGGTCGCGCTCAACAAGGATGCCCTGGCCGAAGCGGTCATGAGCGCCCAGACCGAAGCGGCCGCGGCGTTCGGCGACGGCACGGTCTATATGGAACGCTACCTCCAGAAGCCGCGCCACATCGAAATCCAGATCATCGCCGACAGCCACGGCAATGTCTGTCACCTGGGCGAACGCGACTGCTCGTTGCAGCGCCGCCACCAGAAGGTGCTGGAAGAAGCGCCCTCGCCCGTCATCGACAAGGCTGCCCGCGACAAGATCGGCATGACCTGCGTCGAGGCCATCAAGAAGATCGGCTATCTTGGCGTTGGCACGATCGAGTTCCTCTATGAAGACGGCGAGTTCTTCTTCATCGAGATGAACACCCGCCTTCAGGTCGAACACCCGGTCACCGAATATGTCACGGATATCGACCTGGTGCGCGAACAGATCCGTATCGCCGAAGGCCATCCGCTGTCCTTCAAGCAGTCGGATATCGACATCCGCACGCACTCCATCGAAGTCCGTATCAATGCCGAAAACGCGCGCACCTTCGTGCCGTCGCCGGGCACGGTCACCGACTTCCATGCCCCGGGCGGCCTGGGCGTGCGTCTCGATTCGGCGATGTATAACGGCTATTCGATCCCGCCCTATTACGACAGCCTGATCGGCAAGCTGATCGTTCACGGTCGCGACCGGCCCGAAGCCCTGGCCCGCCTCAAGCGCGCCCTGGGCGAGACGGTCGTCACCGGCATCGACACGACGATCCCGCTGTTCCTCGACCTGCTGGGCGAAAAAGACATCCAGACCGGCGACTATAACATCCACTGGCTGGAAAAATGGATCAAGTCGCAGGAAGCGCACTGAGTTTGAAAGCCTTGTGGTCCGCCACAAGGCTTTTTTCTTTATCGTAAAGGATCGATCCGTTGATCCAGCGCCTGCCCGTGCTAGTCTTAACTGTAATCTGCGGGGCTAGTGGGGAAACAGGGAACGGGAATGGCGCTTAGGGCAAAGGAGTCCGGCAAGGCAGCGTCGCAGTTGGTCGACGACCTGGCGACGTCGTTGGATGGCGATAAGGTTACGGTCGGCACCTTGCTGAAGCATCTTGAAGGCCGCGGCCTGGGGCTCATCCTGCTGATCCTGTCCCTGCCGATGTGCGTGCCGAACATTCCGGGCATTTCGACCCTGTTCGGCCTGTTGCTGCTCGGGCCGTCATTCCAGATGATCTTTGGTAACAAGACACTGTGGATGCCGGGGTTCGTCAAGCGCTGGTCGTTTAAGGGCGATGACCTGCGCAAGGCCCTGCGTGCCTGTGGCAAGCTGTTGCACAAACTGGAATATCTCGCCAAGCCGCGCCTGACGGCCCTGACCAGCCGGCCAGGCATGTTCTATGCCGGCCTCCAGACGCTTGTCATGGCGCTGGTTCTGCTGCTGCCCATGCCCGGCGCCAATATCCTGCCGGGCATTGCGGTCGCGCTCACCGGCCTCGGTGTTCTCCAGCGCGACGGCATCTTCATGCTGGCGGCGATGGCGGTGGCGGGTGGTACCGGGGCCTATGTCTACTTCTTCGGCAAGTACGCCGTCGAGGTTGTCGTCCGGATGTATGAACGCTATGTCGGCCTGCTTTATGAAATCTGGCTGACGCTGGGCGTCCAGATTCCCGATTTTTCCTTTTGATAGCTGCGATTTCCCCTTGGAAATTTTGCGGGAAATCAGGCTAGATCGCGTCTCTTTTTCTGCTGCGACCAAGCCTTGCCAAGCTTTACCCTCGACGACCTGATCAACTGCTATCGCACCGGCGTGTTCCCTATGTCGGACCGGCGCGACGATGAATACCTGTTCCTGGTCGATCCGCCGCTCAGGGGCATTCTGCCGCTCGATGGTTTTCATATCCCGTCGCGGCTGGCGCGGACGGTACGCAAGGACGACTATGTCGTGCGCATCGATACGGCCTTTCAGCAGATTATCGAGCTGTGTGCCGAAAGCGCTGACGACCGGCCCTCGACCTGGATTTCACATTCGATCCAGGCGCTGTACCAGGCCCTGTTCGGCCGGGGTTTGGCGCACAGCGTCGAAATCTGGCGCGACAATGAACTGGTCGGCGGGCTTTACGGCGTGGCGATCGGCGGCGCCTTCTTCGGCGAAAGCATGGTGTCGCGCGCCACCGATGCCTCGAAGATCGCCCTGGTGCATCTGGTCGGGCGGCTGCGGGCCGGCGGCTTCACGCTGCTGGATTGTCAGTTCCAAACCGACCATCTGCGTCAGTTCGGCGTGATCGAACTGCCTAAGACGGAATATCTTAAGCTTTTGGCCGATGCCGTTGATGAAAAAGCCGATTTCTACGCCCTGCCCGGCGCGACTCCGGGGCGCGAAATCATGCGGTTGCTGTCCGATTGTTAGGAAAAGGGTGTCCACAGATTACGCAGATTACACAGATTTTGCCTGAACAGGTGGCCTTTAAGCGCCCAACCCATTGTTGGGATTGACGGCGCAGAGCGCCGTCGCCATTCGATGACGATTGCGCGGGTTCGACGTCCCAAAAACTCTAATCATCTGTGCAATCAGTGTAATCTGTGGAGAATTTTGCGTACGCAACCGCAAACATAGAAGTCTACGACTTCGGAGCCGAGGTAACCGGAGCCGGTGCCGCGACGGCTACAGGTGCGGCCAGTGGCTTGCGGCAGGCAATCACCCAGGCATCATAAATCGGGTGTTCCAGCGGGTTCAGGCTTGGCGTCGAGGCATAGGTCCAGCCACGGAAGATTTCCTTGGACCGGATAGTCTGCGTGTTGTTCGCCGCCGTCACCGGATTGGTGCGGACCTGCATATAGGCGATGACATCGGCCATGGGCTCATCATCCGCCGACGTCTCACACGCCTTGATCGTGTAGATCAGGCCTTTGTAGCGCACGGGCTGACCGATCGGCGCCTCAAAGCGCACGCTTTCCGACGAAATCTTGTCAAGCGCCTCGATGATCGCCACGCCGTAGCGCGGACGCTTGGCGCGCGCGTAAGAAGGAACGCTCGCCGATGAGGATGACGAGGCCTGGGCCTGCTGGCGCGGGGCGGCGGACGCCTGTGCTGAGGCCGACGACGGATTGAACGGCCGCAGTTCGGTCTGCGGCGCCGGGCTGACATAGGCCGGGTCCTGGCTTCCCGAGGACGGGGGCGCGGTCTTTACCGTTTCCGCAGCGGGCTTGGCCGAGGGGCGCGACGGCTTTTTTTCCGGCACATAGGGTTTGTATTCGACGCCGTCGACATAATAGGGCTGACGGTCGTAGTCGGCATTGTCGACATAGTTGGGACGGTCGCGATCACGGTCGCCACGTGATGGCGGCGCCACCTGGGCCACAACGGGAACGACGGCGCACAAGGCCGCCCCGGCCAGCAGAAACGCTGCCATTCTGGAGCGCGACATGTGTGGCCATCCGTTACCCATATTACGGCTTCCAGGCCTCATAGTCACCGGTTGACGCCTGGCGTTCGCCTTCGGCATTCAGCGATCCGGTCGGGAAGCGCGCCAACGGCGTCCCGCTCATGTTCGGCATGTGTGGCAGTTCCCAGGCCTTGCGCGGCAGGGGCTGCTCCGACGGCGGGGTGTCGTAGATATAATGCATCCAGCCGTGCCAGTCCGGGGGGATCTTCGAGGCATCGGCATAGCCCTTGTAGATCACCCAGCGGCGCTTGCGGCCGACATCGTACGAATTCTTGGCGGTTCGGTCTTCGTAGTACTTGTTGCCGAACTCGTCGCTGCCGACCAGGCGGCCACGCTTGCCGACGGTGAACAAGGTGCCCAGCGTCGCGCCGCTCCACCACAGAAAAACCTTGTCGAGCAAGATCAAAACCCTCTCAAACCGGAACCGGCGTCCCGTACACATCAGAGGCCAGTTATAATAAGCCGGCGACACAAGGTAAAGGCGCGCAAATGCCGCATTCAGAAATAATTTCGCCTGGCGCGGTGGCTGCCTGCATCAATATATTGTGGACGACTTGGCATTTTCCCACCAGATTTATTGAAGCTTCGCTTATATGGCGATAGCTTGGTCCAATTGCGTGAACTCCTGCGAGGTTGTCATGGCCTTTTTAACCCCTGCCCTCAGCCGCCTCGGAACGGTCGGCGACCTGGAATCGCGGGTTATTGAACGGTCCGAGGCCTTTATCGAGGTCATTTGTCCGCGCAGCCTGACGTCCGCACAGGCCGAATCCTGGCTCGACTGGGCCGAATCACTGCCGCATGACCTGCCCTCCGGTACGTGGGCGCGCGCCGGCGATGCCGACAGCGACGCCTTTGGCGGAGCGACCGGTGATTACGCCCACCGTCTGGCGCAATGGGGCCTGCGGTTGGGGCATTTCAGCGACCCGGAGCAGGCAGCCGATTTCGCCGAAGCGATCGAAGCGACGTTGCTGTCGGGGCTGGCCGCGCCGGCCGTGGGCCTGGCGTCTGGCCATCGCGTCCATCCGACCGCCGGAGATGTCGTGGCGCGCGCGCCGGAAACGACTCCGCTCTATCTCGACGATCATGTCGGCCGCCAGACGCTCAACCGCCTGCTGCTCGATACGCGTGCCCAGTCTTTGCGCGACACCAACCAGACGCGGCTGGCCGAGGCATTGCAGGAAATTCACAGCGCCGTCCAACGCGCCGAAGGCGAGCACCGCGCCTCACCCAAGCACAACACAGCCCTGGCACGCGCCTGCGCCAAGGCCAGGCGCTTAGGCGCCAATGACGGCCTAATCGCGCGCCAGATCCTCCTCAGCCATTCCGGCGGCGCGCCGTGGCAGGCGGGTGAGGCTTCGGCCCCGCAAGCCGTCCGCCACCACGCCGTCATCGCACAGCGCGATCTGGTCAGCGCCGGGGACCCGTCGGCGGTCCTGCTGGCCGAAACGGCGCTCGAGGCCTCGGGCGTCCACCTCGTCTTTTCACCGTCCGACGCCGAAGCCGTCGAGGCCCAGAACGTCGCACCCAAGGCCGCCATCCAGGTCGAGCGCTTTCTGGCCGATGGAGGCTTTGCCGAAGACGCCTTTATCGACTGCGTAAACCTGTGGGTACATGCCCTTGATATTGAAGCGTCTATTGCGTACGCCGCCTCATCCTCGGATGCCCAGCGCCGCGCTTCGGAACGGCCGTTGGCTTTGACGATCGGCGGCCTGGCCGAGGCCGCGATGACCCAGGGTCTGTCGCTGCGTGGGCCTGAGGGGCTCGACTTCGCCAGCCACCTGTTCGCCCTGTTCGAAGCCGCCGCCGTCCATGCCTCTGCGGCTTTGGCCGTGCGATTGGGCGCGTTCGATGGCTTCGCCGCCGGCAAGGCCGAGCAGATCGACCGTCTCAGCCGCCAGCTTTATCAGGTGACGGCGCTCAATGGCGTGTCGACGTTCAAGGGCCGCGCACTTGATCTGCTGCAGACGGGCCTGAAGCTGGCCAAGAAGACCGCCCTCAGGAACGCCCAGGTGACCGCCCTCTATACCGACGCCGAACTGTCGCTGCGGTTGGGCGCAGGACTTGGCGACCAGCAGGTCGGCGACATCGCCACCTTCATGGAAAGTGACGACGGCCAGATGCTGCCTGTGCTGAAGGCTTGCGTGCTGTCGGGCATCAGGGCCATCGGCGTCGATACGACCCTGGTGCGTGATGCGCGCCTCGGCCACCGCAGCCTGGCGGATGCGCCGCACATCAATGACGCCAGTCTGAAAGTCAGGGGGTTAAGCGAGTTTGAGACCGGCCGCCTGCATGAGGCCCTGGCGGAGAGCACCTGCTTGCGCGACGTCGTGTCGCTCAACTATCTCGACGCCAATTTCGTCCGCGACATCTGGGGTCTGAGCGAAGCCGACCTTGCCGATCCGGGTTTTGATCTGCTCAAGACCATGGGCTTTACAGCAGACGAGATCGCTGAAGCCGACGCCTTCCTCTTCGGGACACGCGAGCTTGAGGCGCTCAAGGCCGTCGATGACATGGCCTGGGCGCTGCTGGCGCCACTATCGATCAAGGCGCGCCTGACCTTGCGGCAAAGACTGGATGCCCTGGTCGATTCGCCATCCACCGCCCCGGTGGAACTGGCATGGGACCAGGGCGTGACTGACGCCATGAAGGTCTATTCGCTGGCCGCCGGCATCCAACTGCGCAGCCTGTCGGTGACGCGTGCTGAAGCGCCCGACGATTTTTCGCTCGACATCCCCGAAATGGAAGAGGCGCCGCGCCGTCCTCAGGTGGCGGAAAAAGCCACCGCGCCGCGCGTGGTCGAAAAGATCGTCGAGCGTGACCGCACGCGCCACAAGCTGCCGGACCGCCGCAAGGGTTATATCCAAAAGGCGGCGGTCGGCGGCCACAAGGTCTATATCCACACCGGCGAATATTCCGACGGTGCGCTGGGTGAAATCTTCATAGACATGCACAAGGAAGGCGCCGCCTTCCGGTCGCTGATGAACAACTTCGCCATCGCGATTTCGATCGGTCTGCAATATGGCGTGCCGCTGGAAGAATTTGTCGACGCCTTTGTCTTCACGCGCTTTGAGCCGGCCGGGCCGGTGACGGGCAATGACCGTGTGCGCTCGGCGACATCGATCCTGGATTACATCTTCCGCGAACTGGCGATTTCCTATCTCGACCGGGAAGACCTGGCCAATGCCGATCCGGATGCGTTGAACGCCGATGGTCTGGGCGCAGGTGAAAATCCGCCGGATGAGGCCTTGCCTGCTTCGCAGCTGATTTCGAAAGGTTTCGCGCGCGGGACGGCGACCGGCAATCTGGTCGTTGTACCGTTCGGGCGGAAGCCTGCG
>CBFGPQ010000164.1:0-8352 GCA_965650705.1 uncultured Asticcacaulis sp.
AGCAGTACAAGACCGCTTCGCGCTTCAAGATGAAGCGCCAGTTGCTCGACATCCTGGATGAAAAGCACGACTTTGAACTGCCGCAGCGCATGCTCGACGCCGAGTTCCAGGGCATCTGGCAGCAGGTCGAGCAGGACAAGGCCGCCGGCCAGCTCGACGAGGAAGACGCCAAGAAGTCGGAACAGGAGCTGAAGGACGAGTACATGAAGATCGCCCAGCGCCGCGTGCGCCTGGGTCTGGTCCTCGCCGAAATCGGCACCCGCCAGAACGTCCAGGTCACCGATCAGGAAGTGTCGCAGGCCATCATGCGCGAAGCCCGCAACTATCCGGGCCAGGAGCGCCAGGTGTTCGACTTCTACCGCAACAACCCGGGCGCCGCCGCCCAGATCCGCGCGCCGATCTACGAAGAAAAGGTCTGCGACCTGATCTTCACCCAGGCCAAGGTCACCGACACGCCGATCAGCAAGGACGACCTGCTGAAGGAAGACGACGAAGCGTAATTGTGCCTTAGAATGTTATGGAAAAGCCCGCTTCGGCGGGCTTTTTTTGTGCCTGTGATGATGAGTTGCGAAATGCAATGATAATTGCCAATCCATTGCAGATCACAATTCATTATCGACGGGACACAGCTCCTTTTTCATACCTCCCCAGCTTGCTGGGGAGGGGGACCACACGAGACCGTGCCTGCACGGGCGAGATGTGGTGGTGGGGCCTTCGCACAGCGAAAAGACCCCCGCCTGAAATCCTCAGCCCTGATAGCCGCCTTACGCAAAATCTTAAACGAATCGTGGTTTGGTTCGCACGACACCCGGAGATGTCACCTTCTCAACATGGCGCCTACCATGACTGAGAGCACATCAGGACCCGATTTTCGTGACGTCTTCTCTCCGCCGCGCCGGCCTCCGGGCGGCGTCAGCCCTCGTGGCTGCGCTGCTGCCATCCCTCCCGCTCACCGCGCTTCTCACAACCGCTGCTGAGGCGCAGGACTACGTGACCGGCGCCGTGTCCGGCTCGGTATCCGACGACAGGGGCGCGCCTGTTGCGGACGCCACCGTCACCCTGACGTCGAATACTCAGGGATACAGCCGAATCGTGGCCGTCACGTCCATGGGTCGCTTCAGCGCGACGGGCCTTGCGCCCGGCGCCTACAGCGTCGTCATCCGCGCGCCCGGCCGTGAAGACCTGAGTACCGCCATCGACGTAGCGGTGACCCAGGAAGCGCGCATCGACGCCGTGCTGCAACCGGCCGGCAGTCCGGTGATCGTGAAAAGCAAGCACGTCCGCATGGATTTTACCCGCGCCACCACCGGCCTGGTCGTCAACCTCGACTCCCTGACCGACCAGGTGCCGCTGGCGCGTAATCTCAATGCCGTGACACTGCTGGCGCCGACGGTCGTGCCTGGCCATCCGGGCTTTGGTGGAGGCGACAATGCCGTGGCCGCGTTCACCGGCGGCTCAGTGGCGGAAAACGCCTACTATATCGACGGGCTCAACATCACCAATCCCGACACCTATGTCGGGGGCGCCCGCGTGCCCTTCGACTTCTACAAGTCCATCGAGGTCATGACCGGCGGCTATCCGGCGGAATTCGGCCGCGCTACCGGCGGTGTCGTCAATGCCACGACCAAGTCTGGCAGCAACGACTTCACCTTCGCGCTGCACGGCAATTTCAAACCGGACAGCCTGCGGGCCCAGGAACGCGACACCTATAATTACGACGGCCGCTTTTCGACCGCGACCAACAATTCGCTGATCGTCGAGATGGGCGGGGCGTTGGTCCGCGACCGCCTGTTCGCCTACGGCCTCTACCAGGCCAACCAGATCGAATGGGAAACGGCCAATGTCCAGAGCCGCTTCTACAGCCAGGCCGAAAACAATGCCCCCTTCTATGGCCTGAAGCTCGACGGCTATATCACCCCGTCGCAGCGTATCTCGCTGACGGCCTTCGACACCACCAACACCGCCATCTCGCGCCGCTATCGCTTCGATGGCGTCGAACGCGGCGACTACGTCGCCACCGAAGTCACCGAGACCGGCGGCCGCAACTGGGTGCTCAACTATTCAGGCCGCGTCAACGACTGGCTGAATGTATCGGCGGCGGTCGGCGAGATGCGCGACCGTTCGAACATAGCGCCCGAAGATCCGTCGGCCTACTATGTCCGTGTCGTCGACATGAACAATCGACCGACCACCCTGTCAAAGACCCAGCCGAGCTCCACCGCCCAGGTCACCGACATGACGCGCAGGTTCTGGCGCGCCGATGGCGACATCCGCTTTGACGCCTTCGGCCGCCACCACGTCCGCTTCGGCATCGACCACGAGGACAATTCCGAGACCAAGACCAATAACATGGTGGGCCAGGTGCCGGTGCAATACATCTTCCGCACCTACGATGCCACCGGCACGGTGATCAATAACGACAGCCTGCTGCAGATCGTCTACCAGCAGCTGGGCGGTAATGTCGCATCCGAAAACCAGGCCATCTACATCCAGGATTCGTGGGACATCACACCCGACCTGAACGTGCAGATCGGCGTCCGCGACGACACTTTCCGCCAGTACAACCTATCGGGCGAACGCTATATCAACCTGACCGGCAATGTCGCGCCGCGTCTCGGCTTCACCTGGGACCCGACGGGCGAGGGCGCCTGGAAGATCCACGGCAGCTATGGCGCCAACTTCATCCCGCCGGCGATGAACCTGGGCGTCCGCGGCAAGGACCTCTACTTCTCACAATATTTCGAAGCTCCTGCCGGCGGCTGGGTTATCGATGCGTCGACCGGCCTGCCCAGCGCGGTCGGCCCGACCTATGCCCTGTTCGGCCAGCCATGTCCGGCGTCGCAGTTGAGCCAGGCGCCCGGCTTTAACTCAAGCCACGTCGCCCCGGGTACCGAAGCCTGCTTCGTGATAGGCAACGGCGTCCAGGAAGGCGCGGCATCCAAAGCAGCGGTCGGGCTCAAGGCCACGCGCGTCGACGAATTCACCCTCGGCGCCGATTACCGCCTCAATGACCTGTGGTCGGTGGGTCTAAGCGCCATTTACCGCAACACCGTCGATGTCTCCGAGGATTCCGAGTTCGGCCCGGCCATCATCGACTACCTGACCGCGAACGGTCTCGACGCCTCGCAGTATGAGTCCGGTGAGATTTCCAACAGCTACTATGTCTGGAACGTCGGCGACCACGACGTCACTATCCGCCTGAAGGAACCGCTGCCCGCCGAGACGCAAGCGCGCACCATTACGCTTACGGCCGAGCAACTGGGGCATTTTGCCGACGCGAAGCGCGAATACACGGCGCTCGTCTTCGACTTCAAACGGACCTTCGACGGCAAGTGGGGTGTGCAGGGCTCGTACACCCTGTCTAAGCTCTACGGCAATTACTCCGGCACGGTCACCGAGTTCGGCAACGGCGTCCAGACCGATGCCGGCGCGACCTTCCGCTGGGATACGCCCAATACCGAGGACCACGCCACGGGCCTCTTACCCGGTAACCCGACGCACAGCCTGAAGGTCTGGGGCAGTTATGCCTTTACACCGCGACTGCTGGGCGGCTTCAACATTATGGTTCAGTCACCGACGCGGTTCAGTTGCCTGGGCGACGACCCCGACGGCGTCTCGCCTTATGTGGTGTTCCACTATTGCGGTGGCCAGCCGGCCCCGATGGGCAAGGGACTGAAGTCTGACTGGGTGCGCAATGTCGATGCGTCCTTACGCTACACCGTCCCGCAAAGCGTCCTGCCCAAGGGGAAGCTGGTGCTGCGCGCCGACGTCTTCAACCTGTTCGATGTCCGCAGCGTCGTTACGCGCTACGTCACCTATGACGGAATGGCCGGCGGGGTGGACGCCAATTACGGCCGGCCGTCGAACTATACCCAACCCCGGTCGGTGCGGATTGGCTTCGACCTGAGTTATTAGAGCGATTTGGGTTGCAAGTTGCCAGAGACCGGCGACTTGCAACCCGCAACTCATTTTTCAACGACCAGAAGATTATCCAGACGCGCGTAACCGGCCTCCATGCCGTCCATCATCGGCGAGGAGGCGACCAGGTCGCGCGTCTCCTTCGACGCATAGGTGATGGTCAGGATCATTTCTGTGCCGCCCTCCGTTTCGGTCAGGACCATGTCGCCGTCCGCCGTGCCCTTCGTCCAGTCGTCGTCGAAGACCTGCTGGTCGGCGATATGGCTGGGCGCCTCGACAATGCGGTAGACGCCGCTCATCGCCATGGTCTTGCCGCCTTCGCCGTGCCATTCATAGCGGTATGTGCCGCCGACACACAGGTCGACCTCGCAGACCGGCATGGTCCAGCCCGGTGGCCCCAGCAGCCACCGCCGGTTCAGGTCGGGCTTGGTGTGGGCGTCCCAGACCATCTGGCGTGGGGCGTCGAAGCTCCGCGTCAGGCGTATCTCGGTGTCGGAGGGCAGGGTGGCGTTCAATCGGCCGACGGTCTTGATGATCATGGAAGACATGTGAGAACAGGCCTTATCTGAGGGATTTGCGCAGAAGGGTACGATATCGGCTCGAGTCTGGACCGGTCTCGGGGCCGACCGCATAGGTCTCCCAAAGCTCGTCCGTGGTGACGACGCCCTGGTCTCTCAGCGCCGCGATGAACTCCCCCCAGCCATTGCCGAGGCCTTCGTAACCGCCGTGATAGGTCGTGCTGGCCGCCTTCATGGCCGGGCGCACGCCGGGCTGGACGCGGCCGGCCGGAGTCACGTCGCCATCGACCGGCAGGCAAATTTCAAAATCGAAAGTGTCGGTAGGTGCGCGAAGGTGATGCGTGAACCATGGCCCCGAAGGCGTCAGGCCCTGTGCGGCCAGAGTCGCATGCAATTCGCCTATGCCTGCGCCCATATGGTTCATGATCTCATTTGTCGGGACCTTCAGCGGGATGACCGCCATCTTCTGTTCGGGCAGGTCGATGATTTCAGGGGGATCGATCACGGGACGTCCTCTCAATTTGAATTTATGGGGTCATCAGTCCTTCTGGACCGTCTTCATTTCCGCCAGCAGCGCATCAAGCCGCTGGTAATTGCCTTCCAGCCGCGCACAGAAGTCCTCCAGCCATGCCGTCGCCTGACGCAAGCGCTTCGTCTCGGCGCGCACGGGCCTGCGGGTGCCGTCGCGGCCACGCGACACCAGGCCGGCATTTTCCAGCACCTTGAGGTGCTTGGATATGGCGGGCTGGCTCATGGAAAACGGCTCGGCCAGGTCCATCACCGTCATCTCGCCTTCAGCCAGCCGCGCCAGTATGGCGCGCCGCGTCGGGTCGGCGAGAGCGACAAAAGTTGCGTCGAGACCGTCGAATGCCATTTAAATAACCGATAAGCTATATAACTTATTAGTTATATATAGGCGGCGTTGCCGGCTGTCAATACGAACCGGATCTTTCAAGCCCACTTGAAAAGCTGTGTGCAAATTGCCAAGTTGGTTCCGATAGGGACGGCGCACTCACTTAAGGTTAAGACTTGTTGTCTTAGATGGCGTGACGTCCGTCGATTCGACACACACAAAGGATTCGTGAATGCGCGACCCCGTTGACCACCTGACTTCTTACCTGGTTCCCACCGTCATCGAGCAATCAAGCCGTGGTGAGCGCGCCTACGATATCTATTCGCGCATGCTGAAGGAACGGATCATCTTCCTGACCGGTCCGTTCGAAGATGGTATGGCGACCTCGATCTGCGCCCAGCTCCTGTTCCTGGAATCGGAAAACCCGAAGAAGGAAATCTCGATGTACATCAACAGCCCCGGCGGTCAGGTGACCTCGGCGCTGGCGATCTACGACACCATGCAATACATTAAGTCGCCAGTGACGACGGTGTGCATGGGCATGGCCGCTTCGGCCGGCTCGCTGATCCTGCAGGCCGGTGAGGCGGGGCAGCGTATCTCGCTGCCGAACTCCAAGATCATGGTGCACCAGCCTTCGGGCGGTGCCCGCGGCATGGCTTCGGACATCGAAATCCAGGCCGAGGACATCCGCAAGACTAAGAAGCTGCTGAACGAAATCTATGTCAAGCACACCGGTCAGTCCTACGAAACGATCGAAAAGACGCTCGACCGTGACCGCTACATGACGGCCGAAGAAGCCAAGAATTTCGGCCTGATCGACCACGTCTACGTCAAGCGCGCCGACGGCACCGAAACCGCCGCCTGATAGCGGACGGAGCTTCGATTAAAGAAACGCGGCGCTTCGGCGCCGCGTTTTTTGTGGCAAGTTGGCTGGATTAAGCGTTGCGGTGTCTATGGTTTTGAACCACGGAAGCCACTGAAGGGCGCTGCGCGCCGGCACGGAAAAGGCACGGAATTCGAGTTCGAATGGTCTCGGTGGATCGAGACGGTCGGCTTAAGGTTGGTCCACAGATTACACAGATGCACACAGATTATCCGAGCAGGTGGATAGTTCAGCGCCTCAGCGACCGCGAATCCCGACGGCGCAAAGCGCCGTCATTCTCTTGAGGGGATTTCATAACCAGTGCGTCAACCTGCACGGATAATCTGTGTGCATCTGTGTAATCTGTGGACCGACTTTAAAGACGACCCCACGCGCTCGACTGCGATGATGAGATCCGAATTCCGTGCCCCTTCCATGCCGCCTCGCACCACGAGGCCTTCCGTACCTGTCCGTGGTTAAATCCATAGATAACACAAACACATCAAGGCCTTTTCTTGAAGACCCGATAATGTGGATGACGTGCCGCCGCCAGCATTTCGCGGTCGCCCGCTGTATCGCCATAGGCCGCTTCCAGGTCCAGTTCAGCGCCAAATGCCTCGCGCAGACGGCACATCTTCTCTTCGCCGCGGCAATTGATGCCCTCGAGATCGGGCAGCAGATGCCCGTCAGCCGAAAAGCCCAGGCGCGTGCCGATCACCCGGTCGGCGCCGATCAGGTCGCCAAAAGGCGCCACCAGCATTTCCGGGGATGCCGTGACGATAACCCTCACCCGGTCCGGGCGGTCCTGGGCCTGCCATTCCGCCAAAGCATCCGGACGAAACAAGCGGTGTCCTGTAGACTCGATGAAAGACGCGACCCAGGCTTCAAGCACCTGTTTCGAAATTGGGCCTAACAATTTGAATAATAATCTTGATTTTAACGCACCACGATCACGCGTCTGGAGGTAATCACCCAGCAGGGAGGGCTGCGCGGCAAAGGCCGCGGCGATCTGCACGCTACCCGATGTGAACTTCAGGAACCGCGTGAAGCTGTCGGTATAGGTCAGTGTACCATCGAAATCGAAGGCCACCACCTTAAGCGGCGCGTCCGTCGCCGGCGAATCTGCGGGCACATCGGGTATCTCTGGCTGCATGGGAGGACCTGTATCCACAGAGTTGGCGCGGCGGCGCCACACATGTGCTTTTATTCCCCATTTTTTATCCCATATAAAGCGCCACAAGGCCTATTTTGATCCGGCAAGGCTGTTGAGGCTCACACCAAACTGTGCATAAATGCCGGGTACGGGGCACCATGAAGCCTGTATCGACGTCCGACTTAGCCTTTATTAAGGCTTGCCGGGCTAAGGTGCCGGGATTACCTGCGGCAGGATTGCGCTGAATGCGCCCGTCTTCCGCGACACGAAGGTGAAGAGACACTATGACCAAAGCCGCTACGGGCGACAGCAAAAGCACCCTCTATTGTTCTTTCTGCGGAAAGAGCCAGCATGAGGTGCGTAAACTTATCGCCGGGCCGACCGTGTTCATTTGCGATGAGTGCGTCGAACTGTGCATGGACATCATCCGCGAAGAGCACAAGATCGCTTTCGTCAAATCCAAGGATGGCGTGCCCACCCCGAAGGAAATCCGCGAGGTCCTGGACGACTATGTGATCGGCCAAAGCCAGGCCAAGAAGGTGCTGTCGGTTGCCGTTCACAACCACTACAAGCGCCTGAACCACGCCGCCAAGGGCAATGACGTCGAACTGGCCAAGTCTAACATCATGCTGATCGGGCCGACCGGTTCGGGTAAGACCCTGCTGGCCCAGACCCTGGCGCGCATCATCGATGTGCCGTTCACCATGGCCGACGCCACGACTCTGACCGAAGCCGGCTATGTCGGTGAAGACGTCGAAAACATCATCCTCAAGCTGCTCCAGGCCGCCGACTACAATGTCGAACGCGCCCAGCGTGGCATTGTCTACATTGACGAAGTCGACAAGATTTCACGCAAGTCGGACAACCCCTCGATCACCCGCGACGTGTCGGGCGAAGGCGTCCAGCAGGCGCTGCTCAAGATCATGGAAGGCACCGTTGCCTCCGTGCCGCCGCAAGGCGGGCGCAAGCATCCGCAGCAGGAATTCCTGCAGGTCGACACGACCAACATCCTGTTCATCTGCGGCGGCGCCTTCGCCGGCCTGGAAAA
>CBFGPQ010000165.1:0-8186 GCA_965650705.1 uncultured Asticcacaulis sp.
AGATGGGGCTTTAGCTCAGTTGGTAGAGCGCTTCAATGGCATTGAAGAGGTCAGCGGTTCGACTCCGCTAAGCTCCACCATTTCCATATTTTCTCCGAAAATCTGAAAATGTTTTTGTCTGGCGCTCAGGGCCGAAGGCCCTTGGCGGCGCGCAGCCTGCGCTCCCGCTTGGTCATCATTTCCATCTTTTCTTCGAAAATCTGAAAATGATTTTTTGTTTGGCGTTCAGGGCCATAGGCCCTTGGCGGCGCGCAGCCTGCGCTCCCACTTGGTCGCTAGTTAGTGGGTCGGGGCTTTCGTCAGCGGCGTATTGGACACCGGCATGGCGAGGGTGATGTCACCGGCCTTTTCGAAGGTCAGTTTTACATCGACGGTCGAGCCGTCTTGCGGGCGGACCTTCAGGCCCATCAGCATGATGTGGTTACCGCCGGGTTTCAGCACCAGGGTTTCGCCGGGCGCAATGGCAAAGCCGTCTTTCATCTCGGCCATTTCCATGACGCCATTCTTCGTTGCCATAGTATGGAGTTCGACCGAGGCGGCGCATTCACAAGATGCCGAAACCAGACGATCGGGCTGGTCGCCGCCGTTCTTTATAGTGACGTAGGCGCCCGTGTTAGGGTTGTTACCCAGCGCCGCGCGCATGGCATAGTCGGTCAGCTCAAGCTTTCTGGACGTCACCACGCCGTTGATATTGCTCGTGTGCGAAACGGTCGTGGTCGACTTGCCGTCGCAGGCGGCCAGCGTCAGCGCGGCGAGTGTGAAGAAAGCAAAGTGTTTCATGGGTAGCTCCGGGAAGTTCTGCAGGTATGCCGTCGCAGACGTATAGCGTCTGCCCGCCATGACGGCCTCCTGCACCTCGACACGCTATGGTGTTTGGATATTTCTATAACAAAAGCCGGACCGTCAGGCCCGGCTTTTGTTATAGAAGCACATAATCATTTTCGAGTATTGGGGTTGCAGGGTAGCGACCCCTGCGACACATCAACCCCAAAGCCCCACGATCCGCTTGGTCTCCTCAACCACCGGCGCCGACACCTGACGCGCCCGTTCGGCCCCCAGGCGCAACACGCGGTCGATTTCGCCGGTGTCGTTCAGCAATCGGCGCAGGGTTTCGGAAATTGGAGCCATCTTCCCGACAACGACGTCCGCCAGGGCCGGTTTGAACGCGCCGAATCCCTTGCCACCGAATTCGTTGAGAACATCTTGAGCGCTGATTCCGGCCAGCGCCGCATAGATGCCGACCAGGTTCTTGGCTTCAGGGCGCTCAGCCAGGCCGTCTTCAGCTTCCGGCAGGACGTCGGCGTCCGACTTGGCCTTCTTGATCTTGGACGCGATCGCATCGGCGTCATCGGTCAGGTTGATACGCGAATTGTCCGAAGGATCGGACTTCGACATCTTGGCCAAGCCATCACGTAAACTCATGATGCGCGCGCCCGGCCCCTGATAAAGCGTCTCAGGCAGGGGGAAAAAGTCGACGCCATAATCGTGGTTGAACTTCTTGGCGACATCGCGCGTCAGTTCCAGGTGCTGGCGCTGGTCCTCACCCACCGGCACATGGGTTGCCTTGTAGATCAGGATGTCGGCGGCCTGAAGCACCGGATAGGTGTAGAGCCCGATCGAAGCCCGTTCCTTGTCCTTGCCGGCCTTGTCCTTGAACTGGGTCATGCGGTCAAGCCAGCCCAGGCGCGCCACGCAGTTGAAAAGCCACGCCATTTCGGTGTGCGCCGGCACGGCCGATTGCGGGAAGATCGACGACTTGTCCGGATCGACGCCGGCTGCCAGGTAGCAGGCGGCGATCTCGCGCGTCTGCGACAGAAGCTTTTGCGGATCCTGCCAGACAGTGATCGCGTGCAGGTCGGCAATCATGTAGAAGCGCTCGGCTTCCAATGATTGCATGTCGGCGAACTTCTTGAGCGCGCCCAAGTAGTTGCCGAGGTGAAGCGAACCGGATGCCTGGATGCCGGACAGGATGCGCATGGGTTTTGTCATTGTTTACCTGCGCCGAAGCGCCGCCTTCAGTTCCGCCGGACGCACCGCGCCGGTCACAAAGAGACAGGCGATATAAAGGAACAGACCGGCAAAACAAACCCCCACCACGGCGATTTCCTTGATACCGCCGGGTAGCAGGGCGGCGATCGGCGCCTGAACTATAGGCCGGTAGAAAGAACAAGCCGCCAGAAACGTAGCCATCACGCCACCGCACAGCAGAATCTTGGCCAGGGCCGCACCGCTGCGCTTGGACAGGTGCCACAGCTTGCGGTGATAGAGCGCAATGACCATCAGGATGACATTGGCCCACGCACCCGCGGATGTGCCGATCGCCAGGCCAGGCACGCCGATCAGGTGGAACATGCCAACGCCGACGATCAGGTTGACCGCGACATTGACCAGGGCGAACTTCATCGGTCCCCATGTGTCCTTGCGGGCATAGAAGGCGGGGCTCAAGATCCGCGTCAACACGAAGGCGGGCACGCCCCAACCATAGTGCAGCAAGGCCGCGGCTGTCTGCTGGGCATCGTAGACGTGGAATGCACCGCGCGTGAACAGCCCGTCGATCAGGAAGAAGGGAATGGAAACCAGGGCCGCCGCTGCCGGCAGGGTGAAAACCATTGAATAGATCAGCGCATTGTCGAGCGTCTTCTGCGCGCCGTCATGATCGCCCGACTGCACCGCGCGCGACAGGGCCGGCAGAAGCGCCACGCCGATAGCGACGCCGACCATGCCGAGTGGCAGCTGATAGAGACGGTCGGCGACCGACAGCCACGACACGGCGCCGTCGACGGCCGAGGCAAAAAAGCCCGAGACCAGTACGTTGATCTGCGTTGCCGACGCCGCCAGTGCACCCGGTATGGCCAGCCACAGCAGCTTGCGCACGTCGGGCGTCAGGCGCGGAACGACATTGAGCCCGATGCGCGCACCGACGCGACGTACCCCCCATATCAAGAGCCCGGCCTGGGCGATACCCGCGATCAGAATGCCGATCGCGCCGGCCCAGGCGCCTGAGATCGGGTCCTTTTGCGGCCAGACGATGATCAACATTATGATGTTGAGCAAGGTCGGCACGGCGGCGGACACGATGAAGCGGCCACGCGCATTCAGCACGCCCGACAGCAGCGCGACTATGGCCATGCACGGCAGATAAGGCATGGCAACCTGGGTCAGGACGACGGTCAGCTTGAACTTTTCGGGCGTGTCCACATAGCCCGGCCGGATGATGTACTGCATCAGCCACGGCATGGTCAGCTGGGCCAGGACCGTCACCACCAGCGTCATGCAGCACAGGGTCGCCAGCGCGTCGCGCGCCAGCCTGTCGGCGGCCTCAGGCCCTTCCTGTTCCAGCACGGCCGAATAGGACGGCACGAAGGCGGCCGTAAACGCGCCTTCGGCAAAGATGCGGCGGAAGACATTGGGGAAGCTGAGCGCCGTATTGTAGGCGTCGGCGGCGATATTGCCGGATGCCCCAAGCACGGCGGTGATGACCAGGTCCCGGGCCATGCCGAGAAAACGGCTGATGAGCGTGAAGCCGCTGTTGATCAGCGAATTCTTGATGAGACCCGAAGACTTTTTTGGCACCGAAGCGGGTTCAGGGCCGGACACCGGAGGCTGTGACACGTAATGCTGCCTGTCGAAGGAAGGACACTGTTTAGAGCATGCGGCGAAAAAGTGGAAACCGGTTTTTCGTGCCAAGCATGCGACCACTAAAAAACCTAGACCATGCTGCGTTTTCTTGAAAACGCAGCATGGTCTAGGCGTCCCTCAGTTCGCACACAAGAGTCACTTATTATTTTGCTTCTTCAGCTCGGCCAGGATGCCGGCCAGCAACTCTTCCTGGCTGGGGGTATTGGCGGGTGGCGGCGGAGGGGGCGGCGGCATCAGCTTATTGATCGCCTTGACCACCATGAAGATGGCGGTGCCGATGATCAGAAACTGGATCAGCGTATTGATGAAGATGCCGTAGGAGATGGCCGCCTCGGCAGTCTTGGTCACCGGATCGGCCGGCACCAAGACGAATTTGAGGTCGGAGAAGTCGACACCACCGGTAATCACGCCGATCGGCGGCATGATGATATTTTCGACCAGCGAAGTGACGATCTTGCCGAAGGCGCCGCCGATGACAACACCGACCGCCAGGTCGATGACGTTGCCGCGCATCAGGAAAGTTTTGAATTCGGACACAATGCTCATGGACGGTTCCTTCCGGCCGGAGATAAATCAGAGGACGATTCATCGAGAATCGTCATCGATCTAACCATTGTTCGCATATATATTTAAGAGAAAAACATTTGTGCGCTTTGATCTACGCCCAGCCGTCTTTTGCGCAAACTCACTCGGCCGCGTTGTCGTCACCGCTAAGGTTTAGACGCTCGCGCAATTCCTTGCCGCTCTTGAAGAAGGGCACATGCTTGGCCGGCACCTTGACCGACTCACCGGTGCGCGGGTTGCGGCCGGCGCGCGCGGGCCTGGAGCGCACCGACAGAGCGCCGAAGCCTCGCAATTCAACGCGGCCACCCTTTTCCAGGGTGCCTATCATCGATTCAAAAATAAGGTTTACAGCGCGCTCGACGTCTTTTTGCGTCAGGTGCGGATATTCAGATGCCAGGCGTTCGATCAGTTCAGATTTCAGCATTGCTGTATCCCCCAACAAGTGAATCTCCAGACAAAGCGACATTGATCGAAAAATGAATAGGGATCAAGGGGTTGGATAAAAATTAAAGCGTGATAACGATATCACGCACAAAAATATCGTCTGTGCCCGGCGTGCAGCGCACAATAAACCCCCGGCAGGACAAGGCTTTGACATAAAAGTCTTTCCCGCCGGAGTAATTGGAAGCCTTGTTGTTACAAGGCTGCACCGCACGAACAACCTCAGGTAAGACTACTTCTCTTTGGCGGGTTCATTGACGCCCCAATGAACGCCATAAGGATCGCGCACCAAGCCGAAGCGGTCGCCCCAGAACTCGACTTTCAGTTCCGAGACGACCTCACATCCGGCCTCGACAGCGCGATTCCACCATAGGTCCGCGTCGTCGACGACCAGCATCATGGTAAAGCTGTGCGACGGCTGGTGGTCGTAACCCCACTCCGGAAAGACATCCGAAAGCATCAGCGAACCGTCATGGATCTTAAGGTGACAGTGCATCAGGCGTTTGCCGTCGTCGGCCGGCTTGCGGTCGATCTCCTCGGCAGCGAACGCCTTCTTGTAGAAATCGACGGCCTCCGCGCCGCCAACGACGTTGAGATAGGGAATGACGCCCCGGTAAAGGTCTTTGTCCATGTTCTGGCTCCTCTCACTGTTTCTACATCCGAAGGACGGACGGTCCGCCCTTGTCTAATGGTTTAGCGACACCTTTCCGTCAGCAGGCACGCGGCTGTCCGGGATAAAGACCATCATCGGCCGTACCTCGAAACAGCCGGCCGACCCGGACGCCCCGGCCAGTTCCCTGGCGATATCCACAGCCTCATCCAGCGTATCGCATTCGACGGTATAGAAACCCAGCAGTTGCTCCTTGGTTTCGGCGAACGGGCCGTCGATAACGGTCGTGTCGCGGCCCTTGCGCAGGGTTACGGCCGCAGTGGTCGGCATCAGCCGCGCCACCGGACCCATCTTGCCTTCGGCGCTCAGGCGCGCGTTGACCAGCCCAAGACTGCGCATGACCTCGGCGTCCTTTTCCTCAGACCAGCCGCTGATGACGTCCTCGGAGTCATAGCAGAGAATGGCATAGTGCATGGCGAAATCCCCTTCACGCTGGATCAACGAACGGCGGCGGCCGGAATCGACAACGGAGGATATTTTAGTTGCTCTTGATCGGTCTGCCCACCACCAGATGAAACCTGACGTTAGGGTATCTTCGTTATGCAGGGTGAAACCAAACAAGGGGATACCATGCTCAGCAAGCTGCGTCTGGCCATTCGCAACGATCTCGAAGCCGAAGCCGAACAGCGGGCGTTCGGATCGGGTTGGCTGAGCGGCGTGCTGGCCCTCGTGCTTGGCGGGTCGGCGTTGCTGATGCTGCTGGCGCACCATTATCCCGCCTGGTTTTCTGTCGAGGACCTTAAACGCGTCCATGCCAGCCCCTTCTATATGGTTGGCGTGCAGGTCATGGCATTTATCGCTTTCGCCCTGGCGTGCCTCAACCTGACCTTACGCCGCAACAAGATCCTGGGGTTCAGCGCCGTCGCGTTGGTATTGCTGACCATGACGCTTGGCGCCATAGGCGCGCAGACCATCCCTGGAGAAGGCATCAATTTCGGCGTAGACTGGTTCGTGCTGAACCTGTTGATGAAGGGCTTGCTGTTCGTGCCACTGGAAAAGCTGTTCAGCGGTGACCGGCCGCAACCCCTGTTCCGCTACGAATGGCGCGAGGACCTGCTCTATTTCCTGATTTCCAGCCTGCTGATCCAGGTCATGGCCTTCATCTCGCTGGCGCCGTCAATGGCGGTGCTGGAGCACGCTGCACTATGGCAGCCGCTGCGCGATGCGGTGGCGTCCCAGCCCTATGTCGTGCAGTTCATCGAGCTGATGCTGATCGCCGACCTGATGCAGTACGGCTTTCACCGCCTGTTCCACAGCGTGCCCTTCCTGTGGCGCTTCCACGCCGTCCATCATTCGGCCCAGGCCATGGACTGGATGGCCGGATCGCGCATGCACCTGTTTGAAATCCTGGCCTTGCGTGGCGCGACCATTATTCCGCTCTATGCGCTGGGCTTCGAAGAAAACGCCCTCTACGGCTATATCTTCTTCATCTATCTGGTCTCGGCCTTCGTCCACGCCAATATCCGCTTCGACGACCGCTGGATCGCGCCGTTTTTCGTCACGCCGCGCTTCCATCACTGGCACCACGGCATCGAAAAGGAAGCGATCGACGTCAATTTCGCCGTCCACTTCCCGTGGATCGACCGCCTGTTCGGCACGCATTACCTGCCGGGCGACAAGTGGCCATCGGGCTACGGCATTGGCGGCCATCCGGTACCCAAGGGCTGGCTGGCACAATTCGCTTATCCCTTCCGACGCGACAAACCGAACCCTCCCGCTTCGTAACAACAAAAAAGCCGGCGCTGTCACCAGCACCGGCTCTTTCTTTACTCTCACCCTAACCGCTAAGGCGCCATAAACACCGTCGCGATTCCGGGTGCAGGGTCCGTGACCCTGCTTACTCTTTGACTTTGTCGCGCAGGGCGGCGCCGAGGATGTCACCCAGCGAAGCGCCGGAATCCTGCGAGCCGTACTGTTCGATGGCCTGCTTTTCGTCGGCCATTTCCAGCGCCTTGATCGAGACGGAGACCTTGCGGGCCGCCTTGTCGACATTGGTGACCTGGGCGTCGATACGATCACCGACGGCGAAGCGCTCAACGCGCTGCTCGTTGCGGTCGCGCGACAGGTCCGACTTGCGGATGAAGGCCGACATCGGTGCGTCGTCTTCGCCGAACTTGACTTCGATACCGCCCGAAGTGACTTCGGTGACGGTCACGGTGACGGTCTGGCCCTTCTTGAAGGTGTCGCCGGTCATCGGATCGTTGCCGAGCTGCTTGATGCCCAGCGAGATGCGTTCCTTGTCGACGTCGACATCCAGGACCTTGGTCTTGACGGCGTCGCCCTTCTTGTAACGGCCGATGGCTTCTTCGCCCGGAACGTTCCAGTCGAGGTCCGACAGGTGGACCATGCCGTCGATGTCGTTTTCAAAGCCGACGAACAGACCGAATTCGGTGGCGTTCTTGACTTCGCCTTCGATGGTCGAACCGATCGGGTGGTTACGCAGGAACTGATCCCACGGATTTTCCTGAGCCTGCTTCAGGCCGAGAGAAACGCGGCGCTTCGAAGCATCGACTTCGAGCACGACGACGTCGACTTCCTGCGAGGTCGAAACGATCTTGCCCGGATGGACGTTCTTCTTGGTCCAGGACATTTCCGAAACGTGGACCAGGCCTTCGACGCCCGATTCCAGCTCGACGAAAGCGCCGTAGTCCGTGATGTTGGTGATGCGACCGGTGAACTTGCCGCCGACCGGATACTTGACGTCGACGTTTTCCCACGGGTCGGACTGCAGCTGCTTCATGCCCAGCGAGATGCGTTGCGTGTCCGGGTTGATCTTGATGATCTGGACGCGGACCTGGTCGCCGACATTGAGGACCTGCGACGGGTGCGAGACGCGCTTCCAGGACATGTCGGTGACGTGCAGCAGGCCGTC
>CBFGPQ010000166.1:0-8158 GCA_965650705.1 uncultured Asticcacaulis sp.
GCCTTGAATGGTTCCGCGCGCCCACCATAATGGGGGGAGACGGGCGGCCGGTCATTGGCCATCTTAACGTAACGGACCTGGGGCAGATGTACCGCTTCGATCGCCTTGCGGTGCAGGCCGTGGGTGACGACTTGTGGGAAAGCTACGAATTAAGTTAAGGGGTGCAAGTGTTTACCGGCATTATTTCAAGCATGGGCACAATTGCGAAGCTGGAGCAGTCTGACGCCGGCGCGCACATCACCATGCAGGTGGACTTCGATCTCTCCGACGTTGAACTGGGCGCATCGATCAGTCATGCCGGCTGCTGCCTGACCGTGGTGTCGAAGACGGACAACACCTACCGCCTCGACGTTTCCAATGAAAGCCTGGCGGTGACCAATCTCGACACATGGCGCGAAGGCATGCGCGTCAACCTGGAACGCGCGCTGAAGATCGGCGACGAACTGGGCGGCCATATCGTCTCCGGCCACGTCGATGGTCTGGCGGAACTGCTGAGCGTCAAACAAGACGGCGACAGCTATCGTCTCAGGTTCCGGGCGCCCGATCCGCTGCATCGCTTTATTGCGCCCAAGGGGTCGGTGGCGCTGGACGGCATCTCGCTGACCATCAACGAAGTCGAAGGCCACGATTTCGGCGTCAACATCATTCCGCACACCTGGACGCACACCACATTGTCGCAAACGCCGGTCGGCGGCTTCGTTAATCTTGAAGTCGACCGTCTGGCGCGCTATGCCGCGCGGTGGTTCGAAACAGAGCCGTCCATAAGTCCTCAAGCAGCGAAGCGGTAGGACTACATAAAGTCAAAGTCATGAGTTTGAACGCCATCCCCAACGATCTGGAATCGCCAATTTCCGCCATAGAGGATATCCTCGAAGACGCGCGCAATGGCCGCCCTTACATCCTGATCGACGCCGAAGATCGTGAAAACGAAGGGGATGTCGTCATTCCAGCCCAGATGGCGACACCAGACGTCATCAACTTTATGGCGCGCCACGCCCGCGGCCTGGTCTGCCTATCGATCACGGCCGAACGCGCCAAGCAACTGCGCCTGCCGCCGATGGTGCATGACAATGGCGCGCGCAACGGAACGGCTTTTACCGTGTCGATCGAGGCGCGTGAAGGTATCTCCACCGGTATTTCGCCCAAGGATCGGGCGCATACCATCGCTGTCGCCATCGATCCGACCAAGGATTCGCGCGACCTGGTTAGCCCCGGCCACGTCTTTCCGCTGGTCGCGCGCGAGGGCGGCGTGTTGGTTCGCGCCGGCCATACCGAAGCCGCCGTCGATATCTCGCGCATGGCCGGCCTGTCGCCCGCCGGCGTCATATGTGAAATCATCAATGATGACGGTTCGATGGCGCGCCTGCCGGACCTGGTGAAGTTCGGTCAGTTGCATGGCCTTAAGATCGGCACCATCGCCGATCTGATCGCCTATCGCCGCCGCACCGAGCGCTTCGTCGAGCGCGTGCTGGAACGGCCATTCGAAAGCCAGTGGGGCGGCCAGTTCCGTCTCTATGTCTACCGCAACACGCTTGATGGCGCCGAACACCTGGCCTTGGTCAAGCAATTGCCGCAGGCGGGCAAGCCGACCCTGGTGCGTATGCATCAGCTTGATATCGCCTCGGATGTGCTGGGTGGACTGGGCGCCTCGATGCGCGCCAACTATGTCGAGCAGGCGATGCAGGTCCTGGCGGCGCACGATGGTCCGGCGGTCATGGTGCTGCTGCGCGATCCCGACGCCAAGGTTCTGTCGAATCGCTTCGGCGCCGACGAGGAGCCGGGGCAGGGGGGGCGGGGCTTACGCGACTACGGTGTCGGCGCGCAGATACTGATCGACCTCGGGGTACGCGAAATGATCGCCCTGTCGGGGACGCGGCCAAAGCCCGCCGCCCTGGAAGGCTACGGTCTGTCCATCATTGACTGGAAAACGCTTTAGACTCGGATCGAGTTTGAACTTCTTTTTTCGCCCATAAGGCGCTATTGAGCGTGCCTTATTCCTAAAGCTTCAGGACCACTGCCTTGTCCCCAGAAAACCCGCTGCGCATCCTTATCGTCGAAAGCCGCTTTTATGACGACCTCTCCGACGAATTGCTGGCCGGAGCCAAGGACGCTCTTGAAGCGCACGGCATCGACTATGACGTCGTCACGGTGCCGGGTGCATTCGAGCTGCCGGCCGCCATTGCCATGGCTGAGGACGCCGCACATCGTCCGATGGGCGTCAAATATGACGGCTATGTCGCCCTGGGCGTTGTCATTCGGGGCGAGACCACGCACTACGACTATGTGTGCGGCGAGTCCGCGCGCGGCCTGATGGAACTGAGCTACACTCAGCGCCTGGCCATCG
The DNA here is from genome assembly GCA_965650705.1 of uncultured Asticcacaulis sp. Lineage (GTDB taxonomy): Bacteria > Pseudomonadota > Alphaproteobacteria > Caulobacterales > Caulobacteraceae > Asticcacaulis. The sequence continues at coordinate 2,345 of CBFGPQ010000166.1, forward strand.
GCTACGGTGTCCTCACCGTCGAGGACGAAGAGCAGGCCTGGGCACGGGCGCGCCGCTCGGAAGGCGACAAGGGCGGCACGGTCGCCAAGGTTTGCCTGAGCATGATCGAACTGCGCAAGTCGCTGCTGGAGGGTTCCGTCCGTGGTTGATCAGCCGTCCGACGACAACGAAATCCGCAAACCCACCAGCCTCAAGGCCGTTATTGAGCAACTGAACGCGCAAGAGGACGCGCGTCCGTCCTCGGGTCTGACCAAGAAGCAGAAGCGCGCCCGCACCGTGGCGCGCCTGGTCCTGGTTCAGGCGCTCTATCAGATGGAACTGACGGGCGGCGGCGTCGAATCGGTCATCCGTGAATTCTCCGATTACCGTTTCGAAGGCGACCTCGACGGCGAGCAGTTGGCCGAGGCCGATGAGGCCTACTTCGCCGAGGGCGCGCGCACGATCGTCAAGGAGCAGGCGGTTATCGACCTGCTGATTTCGGACCGTCTGGCGGCCGGCTGGCGGATTGAGCGCCTTGACACGACCGTGCGCGCCATCCTGCGCGCCGGCGCGTGGGAGCTGAAGTTCCGCAAGGATGTCGGCCTGGAAGTCATCATCAACGAATATGTCGAGATCGCGCGGGCCTTCTTCGGTGAAACCGAGGCGCGCTTCGTCAATGGCGCGCTCGATGGCATTGGCAAGGACGTCCGGCCTTAACCGTCTGCTTCACGCGAAGTTTCACGGACTTAGCCCTTTTCCCACATTGATTTTTCGCCTGTTTGGATAAATAAAGCCTCTCCCTACCGGGAGGGCACTTCATGGCCGAACACGACGAATTCTCGATCATCGATCAGCTTTTCAAGCCGCTGGCGGGTTTGAGCCGTGAAGCGAGGGGGCTGATCGACGACGTTTCGGTTCTGCCGGCCGACGCTGCTCACGATATCGTCGTCAATACTGATGCCATCGTCGCCGGTGTCCATTTCTTTGAACACGATCCGCTGGACCTCGTGGCGCGCAAGCTGATGCGCGTCAATCTATCCGACATCGTCGCCAAGGGCGCCAAGCCCTACGGCTACCAGTTGATCACCGCCTGGCCACGCGGCACGACCTTCGCCGAGAAGCAGGACTTCGCGCGCGGCCTGAAGATCGAGCAGGACCGCTTCGGCCTCGATCTTTTCGGCGGCGATACCGTATCGACCTTCGGGCCGCTGCATGTTTCCATGACCATGTTCGGCAAGGTGCCGGCGGGGCGCGCTCTGTCGCGCATGGGCGCGCGGCCGGGCGACAAGCTGCTGGTCAGCGGTTATATCGGCCAGGCCTATCTGGGGCTCAAGGCGCTTGAAGGCCAGCTGATGGGCGTGTCGCACGATGACATGAACGAGCTTATGATGTCGTACCACCTGCCGGAGATCCACGCCGACCTCGCGACCTGCGTGCGTGACAATGCGCGCGCCTCCATGGACATTTCGGACGGGCTGCTGGCCGATGCCGACCACATGGCGCGCGCCAACGGGCTGATGATCCGCATCGACCTGAACAAGGTCCCCACCTCGCTGACGGCGCGCGCAGCCATCGCTTCGGGCATCAGCCCGGTCGCCCTAGTCACCGGCGGCGACGACTATCAGATTCTCTGCGCCGCTGACGAAGCGGGCGCCAAGACTCTGACGATGTCGGGCTTCTACGTGATCGGAGACTGTATCGGCGTCTCCGAAGACACGCCAGCGGGGGCGGAGCTATGGGCAGATGGCCGGCGGATAGAGGTCGATACTCTGGGGTACCGTCACGCCGTGTGACAAAGTGCACTTTAGCGGAATCTTACAAACGATTGAGCGATTCCATCGACGGGTGGAATTGTTTGCATTGTGACACGGGTTTAGCGTCCCCGTGACTTCGACAAGAAGGATGCATATCATGGAAAAGTCAGCAAAAATGGCTGTGGCAGCTGCCCTGGCGGTGACCCTGGCCGCGCCAGGTCTGGCCGGCGCCCAGCAGCGCTATGAGGTCCGCAATTACGATGGCTACTGCTACATCAAGCAATCCGAAGCCAAGCGCAATGGCCTGATCCTGGGCGCGGTGGCGGGTGGCCTGCTGGGCAGCCAGGTCTCCAAGAACGAGCGTGGGCTCGGGGCGGTCCTGGGCGCGGTGGTCGGTGGCGCCGTCGGCCGGAATATCGGCAAGAACAGCGTCAAATGCTACAATGGCGAATACTTTGCCTATCAGGGCCGCTATTACGATCCGCCGCGCGGCCCGTCGGGGTATGTGCCGGTCTTCTACGAGCAGCGTCCGCCGTCGAACATGTATTCCGAGGTCTATTACGACCGCAACCGCCGCGCTGGCCCGCCTCCGTACAGCTATCAGGACAATAATAACTGGCGTGACGGCTGGCGCGACAGCCGCGGTCGCTGGCATGACGGCAAGCCACCGCGCGGCTACTGGCAGGATCGCGACGGCTACTGGCATCGCCGGTAATCAAGCGGCTTGAAATGGTGAGAGAAAAGAGCTCCCGAGCCGTAACGGCCGGGAGTTTTTTTTATCGGGATTTCTCGAAATAAGATGAGAAAGCCGTAAGAAACATGGCTTGTTGGAATCTTACAGTTTGCCACCCGAATCCTTTGACAGGCGAAATTGTCGCAAATGACAAAATGGTTAATAACAGGATCATTAGGCGGGGAGCCCGGATCTGAACGTGACGGGCGCATTTATTGGAGGTTACCGATGTTCAAAGCGTATCGATCCGTAGCCCTGGCCGGTGGTCTTGCCCTTGCCTGCGCTGCCACGGCGGCTCCGATGGCCGCGAATGCCCACGACTATGATGGTTATCAGGACGGCGACGTCTACGTTTATCACCGCAACGATCGCGGCTATGGCTGCCGCGAACGCCGCAACGACAATGCCGCCGGTGGCGCGGTTGCCGGCGCCATCGTTGGTGGCGCGGCAGGCGCGGTTCCGGGCGCCTTTGTTGGCGCCATCCTGGGCGGCGCGATTGGAAGCGAAGGTACACGCTGCTACTACCGCGACTCCTACAGCTATTCATATGACGACGATTATTACGACTACCGCGATCGCCGTCACGATGGCCGCCGCTATTATCGTGAAAGCGACTATTCCTACCGCGACCCGTACTATGAGCGTCGCTATGAGCGCCGTTACCACCGCTACAACAACTGGTAGTCGGCAATGTTGGGGCCGGTCCATGTGATCGGCCTTTTATTTTGTATCAATCAATGTCGAACATGATGCGTCCATGCATGTACTTGTCCGATCCACGCTCGCCGCCTGTTTCCTGTCCTTGTGTGTTGCCGCGCCAGCCTTTGCCAGCGGCGGTGAAGCCAAGGATGCCGCCGACCCGTCGGTAAAGTTGGCCTCTGTCGCCATTCCGGTCTTCGAGGGCCGCAACGTCGTCAACTACCTGTTCCTCAGCATCAAGATCAACCTGACACCCAAGGCCAATCAGGGCAAGCTGCGCGACATGGAGCCTTATTTCCGCAATGCGCTTATCCGCGCCGCGCACAAGACTTCCTTCGCCATGGCTGGCCGCAATGACAAGCTGGACGAGCCGCGTTTCAAAGCCGTCATGAAAGCCGAATTCCTGAAGGTGGGGGGGGCGGGCACGATTGAGTCGGTCGAAGTCGTGTCGCAAAGCCCGAAAAGGCACCGCTAAGCGGTATCCATTGCTTACTTATGCCGAATTTATTATTGCGGCGCGCAAATTCTGAAAGTCTTTAATTACAAAATACTGAGTGGATTATTTCGGCACCGCAGCGCGATCTGTTTCGCGGTCGCTTTTTGCATAATGTCCAGCGTCGTTTTCTTGCCTTGAACTTATGGCGAAGTTTTGGCACTCTCCCGTCAGTCAAAAATAAGGGCCTGATTTTCAAGAGTGATTTGCAAGTGACTGTGTTCGACTTGCCGCGTCACTGGCAGGTGGAGCCCGAATATACCCTAATCTCTTGAGGCCAGATTTTTTGATCCCGTAAACCGGGGACGAGGCTTCGCGACTGCTTGGCCGTTGATCTCTAACTATAAAGAAATACAGGGGTTACAGATGAATTTAGCTTTGATGCTGGCCATCGTGGCCGGCATAGTCGGACTGCTGTACGGCGTGGTGCAGACCATGTCGCTGATGAAGGCGAGCACGGGTAACGCCCGCATGCAGGAAATCGCCGCCGCCATCCAGGAAGGCGCCAGCGCCTATCTCAAGCGTCAGTATACCACAATAGGCATTGTCGGCGTCCTGATCTTCATCGCTGCCTGGGTCTTCCTTGACCAGTGGTCGGCCATCGGTTTCGCCATCGGCGCCATACTCTCGGGCGCGGCGGGCTATGCCGGCATGCTGATCTCGGTGCGCGCCAATGTGCGTACGGCACAGGCGGCCTCCGAAAGCCTGGCCAAGGGTTTGAGCATGGCCTTCAGCTCGGGCGCGGTGACGGGCATGTTCGTCGCCGGTGGCGCGCTTGTGGGCGTGTCTGGCTACTATGCCGTCCTGACCCAGGCCCTTGGGCTTGAGCCGACGGACCGTGCCGTCGTCAACGCTCTTGTGGCGCTGGGCTTCGGCGCCTCGCTGATCTCGATCTTCGCGCGTCTCGGCGGCGGCATCTTTACCAAGGGCGCTGACGTCGGCGGCGACATGGTGGGCAAGGTCGAAGCCGGTATCCCCGAAGACGACCCTCGTAACCCCGCCACCATCGCCGACAACGTCGGTGACAATGTCGGTGACTGCGCCGGCATGGCCGCCGACCTGTTCGAAACCTACGCCGTGACCATCGTTGCGACCATGGTGCTGGCGACCATCTTCTTCGCCGGTTCGCCGCTGCTGGAGCCCATGCTCATGCTGCCGTTGGCCATCGGCGGTGTCTGTATCTTCACCTCCATCATCGGCACCTTCTTCGTGTCCTTGGGCAAGTCGAACGACATCATGGGGGCGCTCTATAAGGGCCTGATCGCCACCGGCATCCTGTCGGTCGCCGCTGTCGCCGCGGTCGTCTCATATTTTGTCGGCTTCGATACCGTCATTACCTATGCCGGCGCGCCGCAGTCCTTCACCGGCATGACTCTGTTCTACTGCGGCCTGATCGGCCTGGCCGTAACGGCGGGCTTCATTGTCGTGACGGAATACTATACCGGCACGGGCAAACGTCCGGTCGTGTCGATCGCCCAGGCGTCTGTCACGGGCCACGGCACCAATGTCATCCAGGGCCTGGCCGTTTCGATGGAATCGACCGCCATTCCGGCGCTGATCATCGTCGCCGGCATCGTCGGCTGCTACCTGCTGGCGGGCCTGTTCGGCATCGCCATCGCCACCACGACCATGCTGGCCCTGGCGGGTATGATCGTTGCGCTCGACGCCTTCGGGCCGGTCACCGATAATGCCGGCGGCATTGCCGAAATGTCGGGTCTGCCCAGCGAAGTCCGCCACACCACCGATGCGCTGGACGCTGTCGGCAACACCACCAAGGCCGTCACCAAAGGCTACGCCATCGGTTCGGCTGGTCTCGGCGCCCTTGTGCTGTTTGCCGCCTATACGTCGGATCTGAAGTATTTCGCCGACCACGCGCAACCCGGCAGCATCTTTGACGGCATGGGGGCGCTGACCTTCTCGCTGTCGAGCCCGTGGGTCGTGATCGGCCTGCTGATCGGTGGTCTGTTGCCTTACCTCTTCGGCGGCATGGGTATGACAGCCGTTGGCCGCGCCGCCCAGGCGGTGGTCGAGGAAGTCCGCCGCCAGTTCCGTGAGGACAAGGGCATCATGGCCGGCACCTCCAAGCCGAACTATGGCCGCGCCGTCGACATGCTGACCAAGGCCGCGATCCGGGAAATGATCATCCCGTCGCTGCT
>CBFGPQ010000167.1:0-8125 GCA_965650705.1 uncultured Asticcacaulis sp.
ATCGTCACCGCCGGCGTGCCGCGCAAGCCCGGCATGAGCCGCGACGACCTGCTGGGCATCAACCTGAAGGTCATGAAGGCCGTTGGTGAAGGCATCAAGAAGTACGCGCCCAACGCATTTGTCATCTGCATCACCAACCCGCTCGACGCCATGGTGTGGGCGCTGCGCGAATTCTCTGGCCTGCCGCACAACAAGGTCATCGGCATGGCCGGCGTGCTCGACTCGGGCCGCTTCGCCTACTTCCTGGCTGAAAAGACCGGCGTGTCGGTCGAAGATATCCACGCCTGGACGCTGGGCGGCCACGGTGACGACATGGTCCCGATGGTGCGCCACTCGACGATCGGCGGCCTGAGCCTGCCCGAATGCGTCGCCCAAGGCTTCTTCACCCAGGACGAACTCGATGCCATCGTGAAGCGTACGCGCGGCGGCGGCGGCGAAATCGTTGCCCTCTTGAAGACCGGTTCGGCCTTCTATGCGCCGGCGGAATCGGCCGTCGCCATGGCGACGTCGTACCTGAAGGACAAGAAGCGCGTCCTGCCTTGCGCCGCCTATCTTTCGGGCGAATACGGCCTGCGCAACCTCTATGTCGGCGTGCCGGTCGTGATCGGCAAGGACGGTGCGGAACGCATCATCCAGTTTACGCTGAACGACGACGAAAAGGCGATGTTCGCCAAGTCGGTCGAGTCGGTCCAGGGCCTGATCGCGGCCTGCAAGACCATCGATCCTTCGCTAGCCTAAGCACACCAGTGCACATAAATCCCCATCGGGATTTTATGGAAGCCGCCCCGAAACCGGGGCGGCTTTTTTATGCGCCGGATGATAGGCCGTTCGGGTATGACCAGAGAGGGTGTCCGTCATGAAACATGTCTACGTGCTGCCGGTTCTGGCCGGCGTCCTTGTGTCGGCTGGCGCGTGTAACCAGCGCGAGACCGCGGCCGAAACCACCACGACAACCACCACTGCGACGTCGGCGGCCCCTGAGGCATCCGCCAGCACCAGCGTCGTGGCGCGCGCCAGCTTCGATTGCAACCGCGCCCTGCCCGGTGGCGAAACCGCTGTGTGCGCCAATCCTGATGTCGCTGAACTGGACGTCGAACTGGCCCGCCTCTACAAGGTCGTAGATGCCAAGGTATCGGATGCCGAACGCTCCACCCTGCACCGCCTCCAGGGCGGCTGGTTACAAAAGCGCGACGCGTGCATCGATACGGTCGACGTTAAGGCGTGCCTGAAGACAGCCTATACAGACAGGATCGCCGATTTACGCGCGGGTTACGCGCCGGCGCGTGCCGACACCGCTGGAATCAGCGCCGGTCCGGTCAGCTGGCGTTGTCCCGGTACGACCAAGCTGATGACCTCGACCTTCGTCAACAGCACGACGCCGGTGGTTATCCTGAAGCGCGACGACAGTTCCGTCGTGCTGACCGGATCGGCGGCGGCTTCGGGCGCTCGCTATCAGTCCGCCACGCCTGACGGCGCCTACGAATTCTGGACGAAGGGCTCCGAAACCCAGCTGACCGTGCCCGGTTCCACGACTGTGACTTGCACCCTGGCCGATACGGCGGCAGGATAAATTCCAAGGACTTCATGGAGGGCTGGATATGAAGGTTTCGCGTATCGTTGTTGCGGCCGGATTGGGGATCGTCTTGCTCAGTCTCGCCGCCTGCGCTGAACGGCCAATGGGCGGCCCCGGCGATCCGGCTTTTGTACGCGGTCTGATCGACGGCCTGCTGGCGCCAATTGCGTTTGCGCTCAGCCTATTCTCGGACAGCATCCGCATGTACGCCTTTCCGAATGTCGGGCGGTGGTATGACTTCGGTTTCCTGCTGGGCATTGGAGTCTGGGGTGGCGGGGGCGGCACGGCGGTGCGCTATGTCTATGTCGATCGTGTCTCACGCCGCCGAATTCCACCCGATGAAGTGGTTATTGACGACCGCCGGGTATGAGCCTAACCCGGCATCATGATCACATCCTCGCCGCTTGGCCCTACGCTTGAAACCGCACGCCTGATCCTGCGTCCGCCGGTGCGGGCCGATTTCGACGCGCTTTGCGCTTTTCATGCCGATCGGGAAGCCATGAAGCACCTGGGCGGCGTCCAGTCGCCGGCCATGGTGTGGCGGACCATGTGCATGGTGGCCGGTGCCTGGCATCTCGACGGCTTTCACATGTTCAGCGTTCTCAACAAGGCAACGGGTGAGTGGATGGGCCGCATTGGTCCGCTCTATCCGCACCAATGGCCCGACCGCGAAGTCGGCTGGGGCTTGATGGCGCGATATTGGGGCAAGGGCTATGCCCGTGAAGCCGCCGCGGCCGCGATGGATTATGTTTTCGATGTCCTCAAATGGGATCGGGTCATTCATACCATCGCACCCGACAACCTGGCCTCGGCGGGCGTCGCCAAGAGTCTTGGCTCCTATGACCAGGGGCCAGGCAAGCTGCCGGATCCGCACGCCGCCGTGGCTGTCCATATCTGGGGGCAGACGCGCGAGGAATGGCGCTCTAGGAGCCGGGGTTCTTCAACGGCTCGCTGATGGTCGTGATCTTGACGCTCATGACACCATTTGAGCGGCGCACGGTTACTGTAATCTCTGACCCAAAAGGCTGTGATGCGATGTATCGCGTGAGACCTGCGGCGCTAGCCTTAGGGTAGCCGCCATAAGCGTCGATTCGATCACCGGGCACAATGCCTGCCGCGTCCGCTGGGCTGCCTGGGACTACCGCGGTGACGAGAACGCCATCGCGGTCGTCAACGGACGCGCCTATCCAGCTGTGTGCAACGTGTCCGCTTCGGATCAACTCGGTGACAGCTGGTTGCATCTGCTTTGACGGCCAAACAACACCAGATTTGTAGCTCTTGCGATCGGTATCAACGAAATCGACGGCCAGGCCTAAAACGCAACCTTGCTCCGTCAGGACCGGAGCTCCGGCAGTTCCGCGCTGGACGGGCATGTTCAGCGTGAGAACTGGAAACGGTAGCCCCCTGATTATTACGTCTGTACCGGTTATCCTGCCCGAATAGGCTTCAGGGCCTCGCCCCATCGGGTAACCAAGTGTGATTGTTGCGTCTCCTGAGCGCGGGCTGTCAGCGCAAAAAGCAAGTGGGGACAGGGAGAGGTCAGTGAGTCGCAGAATGGCGATATCGAAAATTTCATCTTCCGCTACGACTTCGGCGGCAAGTTGTCTGCCATCGTTTAGCGTGACCTGTATATGGTTGCTGCTGGAAACGTTCGATCGCAAGGTAAGGACGAGTCCCTTCGCGCCGTCGATAACGAAGCCTGAACTGGCAGCGATATATGTGCTTGGCTCTGTATCTTTACCGATAGTCGCGCGCACTTTTTCAATGCGCATTGTAGAGGTAATCTGGACCACTGATGGGCTAAATGCTTTCAGGCTTGGAGGGGCCTCTGCCGAGGCGGCAGACGCCATCCAGAATATGGCATTTGCAATAGCGAAAAGGCGTTTCATCAGATCGTTCCCCCGGATCAGATTTTAACCCTAGCTTTTCCGTTCAAGCCTGTCTTTTGTCAAAGCAGAATTCTACTTGCAACGGCAGGCAAACGGCAATTAGCATTATTGCTGATTTGGCTTCGGAATTACAATCAGTCATCACGAGTCGGGCTCTGCACGTCCGACGATCGCCGGTCACAGATTATCTTGTCTTTGGCCAATGCAATCGGCCCTACAGGGCTGGTCCGGCGACGATAACTCCGGAGAGATGCTTTCAAAAGAGTGGTGCGCCGGGAAGGGAAATAGTGATGGCAGTCTTCAACAGTTTCGAAGTCGTCAATGAGCGCGTAATCGGTCACGCACCGGAATGCGTCCGCGATGCCTTTGCCGACCCGGCCAAGCTGGTCCACTGGTGGGGACCGCACGGTTTCACCAATAGGATCGAGGCCTTCGATCTCAAGCCCGGCGGCGCCTTTCGCATAACCATGCGCAATGAACGCGACCAGGACTTTCCGAACGAAAAGATCTTTCACGAAGTCACGCCGCATCGCATCGTCCTGGAGCATCATCAGCCGGTGCATCATTTCCTGATGACCATGACCTTTGTGCCGGAAGGTGAGGGCACGCGGCTCGGCTGGCGGATGCAGTTCGCGCCGTCGCAGCAGGCCAGCGATCTTGGCGACGATCTGGCGCACTTTCTCCACGCTGCCAATGAACAGAATTTCGACCGGCTCGAGGCCTTTCTCAGCCACTGACTAAAAGGATAAGCCATGTCTGACCAGCCCAGTTCCGAAAGCGAAGTCTTCAAGCTGACGCGCACCTTCGAAGCGCCGCCGTCGCTCGTCTGGTCGGTCTGGACGGAGGCCGATCACCTGGCCAAATGGTTCGGCCCCGCGGGCCTGAAGCTTGTCGTGCGGTCGCTGGACCTGACGCCGGGTGGGACCTTTCTCTATGGCATGCAGATGCCGACGGGCATGACCATGTGGGGCAAATGGGTCTTCCGCGCCATCGAGAAGCCCAACCGCCTGTCCTACGTCGTTTCCTTCTGTAACGAAGCCGGTGACCCCGTCCGCCATCCGATGGCACCGCTTTGGCCGCTGGAAGTGCTGGTTGAGCAGTCCTTTAGTGAGAGCAACGGCAAGACGGTTTTTGAGAGCCGCTCATGGCCGATCAACGCCACCGCTGAGGAGCGCGCCGTGTTCATCTCCGGCCATGCTGGCATGCAGACGGCCTTTGGTGGGACTTTCGCGCAACTGGATGCCCATCTGACCACTCTGGTCTAAAGGTTTTCAGCCCGGAGCATTTCCCGGCAAGTGGGCCCCGGATCGCGGCAGGAGTGCGACAAAACAAAACTTTGAGCATCGCCCGACCCATTTGAAGCGGATAATGGTCAAAATCCCTTGTGGGTTGAATAACGGTGCTTGCCAAAACAGCGCTTCGGGCATTGAATACCAAAGCGCCGCCACCGTCAGGAAGTGACCCTATGAAGATTAACGCTTATCTCCATTTCAACGGCAATTGCGCCGATGCCCTGGCCTTCTACGAGCAGGTGTTCAACGGCAAGGTCATCTTCCAGCAGACCTTCGGTGAGTCGCCGATGAAGGATGAGTTTGGGTCGGATATGCAGACCGGCGTCATGCACGCAACGCTACAGATCGGCGACGACATCATCCATGCCAGTGACAGCCCGCCGGGCATGTTCAAGACGCCGCAGGGCTTTTCCATCAGCTACGCCACGACCGACACGGTTGCGGCCGAGCGTATTTTTGCCGCCCTTGCCGAGGGCGGCAATGTCTTCATGCCGCTGGCTCCCACCTTTTGGGCGGAGCGTTTCGGTATGGTGACCGACCGTTTCGGTATACCTTGGATGATCAATTGCGATAAGCCGGCCTGAGAAAGCCGGCAACCTACCGGGAGGAGTAACCAATGACTACGATCATACTTGTCGTCCTTGTACTGCTGGTCGCGTTCCTGGCCTTCGTGGCGACGCGGCCCGATACCTTTACCGTCAAGCGGTCCCAGCTTATTCGCGCCAAACCGGCGGATATTTATCCGCTGATCGCCAACTTCCATTCCGAAGGCTGGGGCAAGTGGTCGCCCTGGGAGGATCTCGATCCGGATCTGCGCCGCGCCTATTCCGGCCCGCCGTCGGGTGTCGGTTCCGTATACGAATGGGAAGGCAATAAACGCGTCGGCGCCGGCCGCATGGAAATCCATCACGCCGAAGCTCCGTCGTCGGTCGATATCAAGCTCGACTTCCTGCGGCCGTTCAAGGCGACGAACGACACCCAGTTCCACCTGATCGACGAAGGCGAAGAGACCCTGGTCACCTGGAAGATGACCGGCCCTGTGCCGTTTCCGGCCAAGGTCATACATCTGTTCATGGACATGGACACAATGGTCGGGAACGACTTCGAAAAGGGTCTCGGGCGCCTGAAGGCTCTGGCTGAAAAGAAATAGCATTGGTTCAGAATCGAGCGCCGCATTGTTTTTTTAGCTGGCGGTGCTCAATTCTCTGTCCGGCTGCGCATTTGGTCCAAAAAGCTTCATAGTTTGGGATGCGCTCGCCGTTCCGGAGCAAACCCATGGCCGATACAAGCTTCACCCGCACGGATGTATCCGTTGTCATGAGCCGGACCTTCGATGCCGGGATCGCTGTGGTGTGGCGGGCGTGGACGGACGAAGGCCTGATTGTGCGCTGGTGGGGACCGCATGGTTTTAGCACCGATGCTAAGCTTGACGTGCGGCCAGCGGGCCGGTTCGCGCTCATCATGTACGGCGCCGATGATGACGCCTACCCGCTCCAGGGGGAATATCTCGAAGTGGTCGAGCAGAGCCGTCTCGTCATGGAAATGCATCATGACGACCATCCTGCCAACTGGCACGACTACCTGGCCTTGCAGTTCACCAAGGCGGGGGGTGATGAGGATACACTTCCATCCCTGACCGTCATTACCAAGGTGGCATTCCAGGCCCTCGGCGACAATGAAACGCAAGTGACGGTCGAGCAGGTCTTCGCCACCCAGGCCGAGCGCGATGCCTTTGACGGCATGGGCTCGACCGAAGGCTGGCGCCAGAGCTTCGAAAAGCTTGACAGGGTGCTGGAGCAGGTTGCTTAAAACCAGCCTTCTGCTTTCAACACCTTGGCATAGCTGCGGCTGACTGGGGCTTCAACATCGCCCTTGATGTACAAACTCAGTTTGCCGTCGCTCCGCTTAATATTGCAAACTGAATCCTTGGCCACCCACCATGACCGGTGCACCTGTGATCCCTCGATGCCGTCGAGTTCGCGTATGGCATCGTAGAGCCGCATAAGGACCAGGGTCTGGCCAATCGAGGTGTGGACCCTGAGGTAGTGGTCCTCGGCGGACACAGCATAGATTTGCGCCTTTTGGTACTTGAACGGCAGCCGTTCCCGAAAGGCCTGCGCTGGTTCCTTTAGCTCCGAATTGGAATGGATATGGGTCTGGCGGGGTGTACGCTCCGCCAGATACTGCAATGCCGACATGGCGAAGGTGATGACGGTGACGGGACCAACGGTGAAAAGCAGCATGCGGGGGGTGAGCGGGCGGTTGAGATATAAGCCATCCACAAGCCAGACCATCAGGGTTACGGCCGGAACCGCCAGCAGGAACAGCACGATTGCCTCCGCGAGCGGTTCCAGCTTGACAAAGCGATAGCTCAGCAGGCTGACCAACTGGACTGAAACCGTGCCGCTCAGCATGGTCGTCAACCAGTAGCCTATGCGCATAAGGATGGGCGCGTCATGGCTGCCCATCGCGCCTGTAAAGCTGAGGAAGAGGGCCATGGCGATGGCGGTCGTATAAACACGCAGCCATGTCCGTTCGCCCCATGGGCCGGTGAGCGTACGGATGAAGCCTGCATGTGGCGAAGCGTCAACGTCAGGGGTGGGCATTTCACGTATCTGGTCGGGCATTTCACGCATCGTTTCGGACACAGAACAGAGAGGCGTTTCTTATGCGGCAATTCCATTCGCAATGAAAGGCCGTTGCCCAGGTGTCCGTTCCGTCCTTCTTCAACCACTATGCCCATCCCCATTGGCCGGACCTGTCCATGGTTTCGCATGTCTCGCCGGCCGTCCAGATCCACCTGGCTGCGGCGATGATCGCGTTCGCCGTCGCCACGCTCCAGATCCTGGGGCCAAAGGGTACGACGTTTCACCGCATCGTCGGCTGGGGCTGGGTCATTGTCATGTTCACGGTGGCGGTCTCAAGCTTCTTTATTCGCCAGATCAATCACGGCACCTTCAGCTTCATCCATATCCTCTCCGGTGTGACCCTGATCGCCCTGCCGCTTCTAGTGCTGGCAGCTCGGCGCGGCGACATCAAGAAGCACCGGAGGGAGGCTTATCAGCTCTATATCGGCGCGCTGCTTATCGCAGGCATCTTCACCTTCCTGCCTGGCCGGCTGATGTGGCACATATTTTTCGGCTGACCGATCATCTCCCTGAATGTCTCGCATAAGCTTTTGAAACTGCTCGCATAGCTGACAGCGTTGTCTTGGAGATAGCGGTAACATGCTTTACAAATCAACGACATTGCGTTTTCGGTGAAAAGCCGGGCCGGCACAATTTTCTGTGATTGAGCGGTTGCACAAACAGGTGCCGGTCTTTATAAAGCCGCCCATCTTTGGACGAGCAACGGCGTTCGCCCTGATGTCG
>CBFGPQ010000168.1:0-8122 GCA_965650705.1 uncultured Asticcacaulis sp.
CTGGCCGGTTCGTCGGGCGCCAATCCGTTCGCCTGTATCGCCGCCGGCATCGCCTGCCTGTGGGGCCCGTCGCATGGCGGCGCCAACGAAGAGGCGCTGAACATGCTGAAGGAAATCGGCAAGCCCGAAAACATCAAGGACTATGTCCAAGGCGTTAAGGACAAGAAGTACCGCCTGATGGGCTTTGGCCATCGCGTCTATAAGAACTACGATCCCCGCGCGACCGTCATGAAGCAGTCGGCCGATGAAGTCCTGGCCGCTGTCGGCGATCCGAACGATCCGCTGCTGCAGGTCGCAAAGGAACTTGAGCAGATCGCGCTGAACGACGAATATTTCGTCGAGCGCAAGCTGTTCCCGAACGTCGACTTCTATTCGGGCATCACCCTGTCGGCCATGGGCTTCCCGACGACCATGTTCACTGTGCTGTTCGCCTTGGCGCGCACGGTCGGCTGGATCGCCCAATGGAAGGAAATGATCGAGGATCCTTCGCAGAAGATCGGCCGTCCGCGTCAGCTTTACACCGGTTCGGCGCAGCGCGACTACGTGCCGCTGTCGGCCCGCGGCTGATAGCTACGACATGCAATGAAGAGCCCGCTCATCACGAGCGGGCTTTTTTGTACCTGCCGATAAGCCCGACTATGGTTTGCGTGGAACCTTCAGGAAGTCCAGAACGGCCTCGGCGGCGCGTTCGGCGGTCGGGCGCTGGCCACGGCCCATGACATCGAGCGCGGCGAATTGCTCGGCGATCTGCTTCTCACGCAAGGCCTTGTCATTCAGCCGTTCAATTATCGCCTTCAACAGGTTGCTGGGCGTGCAATCATCCTGAATGAATTCCGGCGCGATGCGCTTATCGGCCATGATGTTGAACATGGTGACGTGCTTCAACGTCATGATGCGGGTGTAGATCCAGTGGGTCAGCGGCTCGAGCTTATAGGCGATGACCATGGGACAGCCAGCCAGGGCGAGCTCGGTGGATACTGTGCCGGAACACGCCAAAGCCAGGGTCGCCGCCTGCATGGCTGACAGCTTGTCGGCCTCGCTGTCTATCAGCCGGATCGGCACGGACAAGTCCTTGACGGCCTCAAGCACATGTTCGCGCACCGTATCAGCCACTGGCATAACGAAAGTGACATCGGGCCTTGCGGCATGCAAGCGGGTGAGCACCTCTGTGAAGACCGGCATCATGTGGCGGATTTCGGCTGGGCGGCTACCCGGCAGGACCAGCAGCATCGGGGCATCGGGCGCCAGGTCAATTGACTTGCGAAACGCAACGGGATTGGCGGGGGAAAAATCCACGTGCAGAGCCGGATTGCCAACGACGACTGTCTTGAGGCCATGGGCTTCGAAGAAGGGCGGGTCCATGGGATGAAGCGCGATCAGCAAGTCGACAGCGTTGGCCAAAGTCTTGGCGCGGCCCGGACGCGCCGCCCATACCTGCGGGCCGACGTACTTAATCAAGGGCACCTTAGGCATCACCTTGCGTATCGCCTTGGCGGCGCGCAGTGTAAACCCCCAGGAATCTATCAGGACGACAGCGTCCGGCTGTTCGCGTAGCGCCAAAGCGACCGTGTCCTTCACCCGGGCATTGACCTGCGGCAAGGCTTTCAGACCTTCGACGAGCCCCAGAATCGACAGTTGCGCGATATCGAAGGGACTTCGCACGCCTTGCTCGGCCATGCGCGCGCCACCGACGCCGACGAATTGCCAGTCGATGTGCGGTGCCTGCTGGCGCAACTGCGTCATCAGGCCGGCCCCCAGCATGTCGCCGGAGGCTTCGGCTGCGACCAGCATCAGCTTTCGCTTCGCAACGGAAAGATCAATCAAGGCCATAGATAAACAGTCCGAGTTCAGAGGCCTTGGCAAAGACGGCGGGCTTGTCGACAATCAGCAGGTGGTCCTTGCGGCCGACAATACCGCAAAGACCGGCAGCCGATGCATCTTCGACCGTCGCGACGCCGATCGTTGGCATGTCGAGGCGCAGGTCCTGGATCGGCTTGGGTAGCTTGGCCAAAACGCCCTTGCGCTGTGCAAGTGAACCGCGAATATTGGCCGGCAGGGTTGGGATGCGCTTGAGCAGGTTCTGCGTACCTTCCTGGGCTTCGACAGCCAGGGTGACGCGGCCGGCCACCACGACGGCCTGGCCGATATCGAGCCCGCCTATGGCGCTTGCAATCCGCAAGGCTTCCTGAGCATCTTCCATCGCTTCGGGTGACGGATCGGGACCAGCTTGCAAACCGCCAGCGATCAGAAGATCAGGATTGGCTTCGTGCGCGCCTTCGATGTGGTAGCCTTGGGAGGCGATGACCTTGGCGACCTGACGCAGCAGGGAGTCGTCCCCGCCCCGGCCCGCTTGCTGGATGGAGGACAGGGCCTGGGTGTTGGCGACGCCCTGATCGAAGGTGTTGAAGTCGGGGCGCTGAACGTAGCCGCACATGGTGACGGCTTTGCACTGCTCGACGGCCAGGATTTCGAACAGCTTGGCGAAGTCGCCAAGGCGGAGGGTGTGGCCGGGGTGGGCGTTCAGCGCGTCGTCGGACAGGCCGTCGATGCGGACGACTGTATATGGACGGTTGGTACGGGCGGCGTAGGCGGCGATTTCGACCGGGAGCTGGCCACCGCCGGCGATGAGGGCGAGTTTGGTGTTGGCGCTCATTGGCTCCTCGACTTATGGGGTTTGGGGCCTGTGGCCCCAAGCCTTTAGAGTTCTTTTCGACTCATGGCCCTTTAGGGCCAATGGGCCGAAAAGAAATTTAGAAGATTTGTGGGGTCACGGACCCCACGCCCCATAAGCGGGCGTCAATGATCCGACGGCAAACAAATCGGCCGCGTCGAATCTTCACGGATAAACCGGACAATCTCCACCACCTGCGGCACTTCCGCATAGGTTTCCAGCACGTCATCCAGACGCTCCTGGAACGTGCCCTCTTCCGCGAACATCATGCGATAGGCCGTCCGCAGATGCAGGATCGTCTCACGCGAGAAGCCTCGCCGCTTCAGACCGACCAGGTTCAGCCCTTCAAGCCGCGCGTGGTTGCCCCACACTGAACCATAAGGAATAACGTCCTTGGTCACGATCGCGCCGCCGCCGATGAACGAATACCGGCCCAATCGCGCGAACTGATGCACCGCGCACGATCCGCCTAGAAACACGAAATCGCCGACCTGCACGTGACCACCGCACGACGCCTGGTTCGCCAGGATGACATTGTTGCCGAGGATGCAGTCGTGCGCGATTCCCGATCCAGCCATGAACATGCAGTCATTGCCGGCGACCGTGATCCCGCCGCCCTTTTCCGTGCCTGTATGCATGATGACATTTTCGCGCACCAGGCAGCGTTCGCCAACGATCAGCTTGGTCGGCTCGCCCTTGTGCGCCAGGTGCTGGGGCGGTCCGCCAAGACAGGCGAACGGATGCACAACCGTATCGGCGCCAATATCACTGATGCCGTCAATCACCACGTGCGATTTCAGCTTCACCCGATCTTGCAAAGTCACCAGCGGCCCGACGATGCAGTAGGGTCCAATGTCCACGTCCGCGCCAAGCTGCGCGCCCTCGTGGATGATGGCGGTCGGATGGATGGTCACACTCATAGGCAGGTCTTTCCGTGTGACCGCTAAGAAGCGGTCTTATTGGCAGTCTGACCGCACGCGAGAGCGGCCTTATTATTTAGGGCTTTCGACGACCATGGCCGCGAATTCGGCTTCGCAGACGATCCGGTCTCCGACATAGGCCTCACCACGGAACTTGAAGATGTCGCCGCGATGACGCACCACCTCGACCGGCATGCGCACCGTATCGCCCGGGCGAACCGGACTGCGGAACTTTACACCATCCACCGACATAAAGAAGATGGTCTTGCCTTCAACATCTGCGTCCAAAGATTTCGACATCAGCACGGCGCCGGTCTGGCCCATGGCCTCGATCAGCAGGACCCCCGGCATCACGGGGTTTTCCGGAAAGTGGCCATTGAAGAACGGCTCGTTGAACGTCACGTTCTTGATGCCGGTCATCGACTTGTTCTTGATCCAGTTTTCGCCGCGATCGATCAGCAGGAAAGGATAGCGGTGCGGTATCCGCTTCAGTATCTCAGCATAGTCCACCGATACGCCGGCTTCCGTAACGTCACCCGCGCCGGCCATCGGGACCAATTGGACATCATGTTCCGCGTCGCTCATCTCATTCTTCCTTATCCTTCGCCCGACTTGTCCCTGGGCGGGGTATTGCCGCTGGCATTCTTTTCCAGCCACACGGTTTCACGTAAAAACTGCCGCGACGGCCGGGCGGGATAGCCCGACACAGTCTGACCGTCAGGGACGTCCTTAAACACACACGAACCAGCGCCGATCTTGCCGCCCGCGCCGATACGCAGGTGATCGACCACCCCGGCGCGGCCACCGAACATTGCACCGTCACCTACCTCGACCGAGCCGGAAAGACCAGCGTGCGCTGCAACAATGCAGTTACGGCCGATTCGAACATTGTGGGCAATCTGGACAAGATTGTCGATCTTCGTCGCCTCACCGATGATCGTATCGTCGAAAGCCCCCCTGTCGATACAGGTCCCGGCGCCGACCGACACATCGTCCTGGAGGATGACGCGCCCCAGTTGCGGCACGTCGACCAGGCCCTTGGCGTCGCCGCTGACGCCAAAACCGGCCTCGCCGATGCGCACGCCCGAAGACAACTGCACGCGATCGCCGATCATGGCGCAATAGATGGTGCTGTGCGCACCGATGCGGCAATTACGGCCGATACGTACGCCCGGGCCGATCACCGCGTACGCTTCGATGCGTGTACCCGCTCCGATCTCGGCATCCTGGCCGATAATAACACCAATACCCAGCGACACACCGTCCTCGCAACGGACAGACGGATGTACCGCCTGTGTCCCATCATGAAGACGCGGACGGTAAAGACGCCCGGCTACGCGCGACCAGGCCGCCTGGGGCGACGCTCCGATCAAGGGAATACTGCCGTCCGGTACCTGATCGGCGAAATCCGGAGTGACAAAGACGTATTCCGCGCGCGTGCGTTGAAGCTTGGCCAGGTAGCGGCGATCGCTGAAGAACGCGGCCTTCCCGGCTCCGAAGCCCTGCCCTCCAAACGACAAAGGGGCGCAAGCCTCTATGAAGCCGCTCCCCTTCCTGTCCGGCGATAGCAGCCGGGTCGATGTCAGCCCCATCGCCTGATCCACGTCGATTTTTGAACCGACTTCAAAAAAACGCAGATCAGGCATCGATGGGCTTAACTCTTTAGTTCGGCTTCGGCGCCGTCCCTGCAGCGGGCTTAGGCGCAGCAGGCTTCGGAGCGGCAGCTGCGGGCTTCGGCGTGCCGGCCGGAGCCGCAGCCGCGCCTTGGGCGGCTTGCTGGTCCAGGCTTACGCGGTCAAAGGCCGGCAGCAATTCGCCGGTGGAGTCCATCTTCTGCACCACAGCCGAGGTGATGTCCATAGCCGGATTGACATAGGTGAACTTCTGGGCGACCGGCTTTCCGTCGGCGCCGGTCGTCGTGGTGTCATAGCTCAGCAGGCTCGAAGCCGAAACGACGGTCGAACAGCCCTTTTGCGTCACGACGGCGTTGATGTTCGGGATCATCTTCGAGAAAATGGCCGACATCACTTCCTGCTGCGTGTACTGCATTTCCTGCTGGCGCTGCTGGACCTTGCCCTGGAACGCGTCGCGCTTCTTGGCCCAGTCTTGCGCCTTGGTTTCCCAGGCCGTCTTGCCGGCCGGCGTAGCGGTCTGGGTCTTCTGCGAAGCCGCCAGCGTCTTGTATTCGGTTTCCAGCGCCGTGCCCTGCTGCTGCAGTTCACCATCGACGACCGACTTCAGTTGGACCAGGCGCTGCGACGCTGCCTTGCCCATGGCGGAGGTGTTCATGGCGGTCTGCTCGTCGAGCACGCATTGGCCGGGGATGGCGGCGCCGAAGGTTGGCGGCGTCGGAGCAGCGGCGGTTTGGGCATTGGCAGCACCGGCGGTCAGGGCCGCCAGGCCGGCGATCAGGAAGAGGTTCGCTTTTTTCATGTCCAGGTACTTTGTCTTTGGTTGAGAGTGTAAAGGTCTGTGTTGGTTATCAGAATTGCGTCGATTGCGAGAAGCGGAAGGTTTCCACCTTATCATATTCTTCGCGCGACAGGATTTGGCTCAGGTCGAACTGGATCGGTCCCATCGGCGACTTCCAGCGAATGGTAATACCCGCCGAAGCTCGCAGGGACAGGTCGTCTCGAATATAGGGATTTGTCTGTCCTGCCTGATATGAACCATCAGAAGCGTTGCTCGAATAAACCTTCAGGCGCCGGTCGACACCACCCAGCGTACCTACATCGATAAATAGAGCGGTTTTAAGGCCGTACTGCTCGGGCAGGCCGTTGGGAATTCCCAGTTCCGCTGAACCGATACCGTAGTATTGGCCGCCCAGGGCGTAGGTCGTCGAGGTGTCGCGCGGCCCCATGCCGGCATATTCGAAGCCACGCATCGAGTCTCCGCCCTTGAAGAAGCGGTCGTTGATGCGCACCGCATCGCCGTTGAAGGCGATGATGGCGCCGGCCGTACCCGACACGTGCAGGATCATGTCCTTGCGGAAACCGTGATACCAGTGGGCTTCCGCTTCGGAGCGGACATAGCGGACGTCGCCGCCGAGACCGGCAAAGTCCTGACGCAGGACAACGTTCCAGCCGCGCGTCGGCATGATGAAGTCATTGCGCAGGTCGAACGACAGGGTATAGCCGACCGACGACGTCACGCCCTGGCCGCAGTTGTACAGCAGGCCGTTACATTCGTTGGATGAACCGTACTGAATGTCGTCACTGCGCAAGTTGTAGCGCAGGCGCAGCAGCGAATAGCCGTTCAGGTTATAGCCGAGACGGACACCAGCGCCCAAGGTGTCGGTCGAATAGCTGACCCCCTTGTAGTGATACGAGCTCTGGAACAGGTCGAAACCGGCCTGAACATTGCGGTTCATGAAATACGGCTCGGTGAACGAGAAGTCGATGTCCTTCTGGATCGAGCCCGTCTGGACGCGGGCGCGGATCTGCTGGCCCGTACCGCGGAAGTTTGACTGCGACACGCCGATGTCGAGAATGAACTTCTGGTACGACGAGAAGCCGGCGCCGAAGCTGAGTTCACCCGTCGGCTGCTCCTCGACCGCGACCTCGATATTGGTCTTGCCCGGTTGGGTCGACGGCTTGTCCTTGATTTCGACTTCCTTGAAGAAGCCCATGCCGCGAACATAGACCTTGGAGCGTTCCAGCAGCGCCTTATTATAGGCGTCGCCTTCGGACACCAGCATCTGGCGGCGGATGACGCGGTCGAGCGTCTGGGTGTTGCCGACGATGTCGATCTTGTCGATATAAACGCGTGCGCCTTCGTGGACATTGAAGGTCAGGTCGACATTGCGGTCGTTGGGATCGCCCTCTTCCTGGGGACGGATATCGACGAAGGCGAAGCCGCGCGAACCGGCGGCAAACGTCAGGTCATCGACCGCCTTTTCGACGCGTTCGGCTTCATACAGCTGGCCCGGACGGATCGAAATCGAACGCAGCAAGTCTTCCGACTTCAGCTTGTCGTTGTCGGTCTTGATGGTGATACGGCCGAAATTGTACTTTTGACCTTCGTCGAGGGTGTAGGAGATGGCGAAGTCCTTACGGTCCGGCGTCAGTTCGGCCACCGCCGAGATGACGCGGAAGTCGTAATAACCGCGATTGGTGTAGTGCTTGCGCAGCTGCTCGCGGTCGTAGTCCATCCGGTCGGGATCGTAGTTGTCGTTCGACGAGAAGAAACGCCACCACAGCGACTTCTGCGTCACGACCACACCGCGCAGTTCGTTGTCCGAGAACGCCTTGTTGCCGATGAAGTTGACCGAGGCCACGCCCGTCTTGGCGCCTTCGGTGATTTCGAAGATCAGGTCGACGCGCTTTTGCGGCAGTTCGACGATCTTGGGCGTCACGGTCGCTGAGATGCGGCCCGACTTGCGGTACAGTTCGATGATGCGCTGGACGTCTTCCTGGACTTTGGCCTTGGTGAAAACGCCGCGCGGACGGATCTGGACTTCGTCGCGCAGCTTGTCCTTGGTCATCGACTTGTTGCCCTCGAACACCACCTGGTTGATGATGGGGGCTTCGAC
>CBFGPQ010000169.1:0-8094 GCA_965650705.1 uncultured Asticcacaulis sp.
AGTGTACCCGTCGGCGATTCCAGGACATAGAGGCTGTCGCCGTCCGAGGTGACGCTGTGCGGGTCGCTCAGGCCGTCGAAGTAGGGGCTGCCGTCGTTGAGGCTCATGAGCGCGCCGTTGCGCAGGCCATAGCGGCGGCGCGCGCCGAACATCGAAAAGACGATGTCGCCGCGATGGCGGCAGATGTCGTTGATATGGTGGGCATCCTGTCCGGCGGCCGGAAAGGGCTGAAGCAGCTCGTAACGGCTGAGGTCAGGCCACAACCGCAGGACACCGTCCGTGCCGGTCGACACGGCATAGAGGGCATAGCCGGCGTCGATCAGGCCGTGCGTATCTGATAAGCCCGCCGGGTAGACGATCCGGCGGGTGCGAAAGCGAGAGTCGATGCGGGCGATGGCGCTGCGGCGGTTCGACTGGATGGCGACGGTCACCTGCCCGGTCCCGACAACGAAGCCGGTAGCGCCTGTTACCCGGCCGTCAAAGGTGATGGGCGTTACGGTTCCGTCCGCCGCGACGACCAGCATGTGAGGCTGGCCTGGCAGGGTGTTGCACAACGAAATCAGGCAGGCCTGCTCCAGTCGTGGCGATGGGTGGCGCTGGGGGTGTCTGGCGGTCCGGAACCCGCCAATGAATTCGAACATGTACGCTCCTCTCGGTCTTTGGTTGAGACCCTCGGCCGCGCGGATGGCTTTCGTATTTCGTACGTGTCGTACCGGCTGAAATGTTGTGTCGGCGTCGCAGGCTTTGCGGCGGCGGTGCGCCGGATGCATCAGGATTGACACACGTTCCCTACGAAACTTGACGCGAACGGAAATTTCGGCTTTCCTGCCGTTAACAAAAAGCGTCGCTCATGAGCGCTTTCAAAACACAGGGAAACGCCATGCACGGCCTGATGATGGATGCGCCGCTGCTTATTTCCGGAGTGCTGGAATATGCGGCCAAATATCACCCCGACACGGAAATCGTGTCGCGCAACGAGGATTCGAGTCTCAACCGCTATGGCTATGCGGAAGCGGCGCGTCGGACGCGCAAGCTGGCCAATGCCTTGTCGCGGCTGGACGTGACGGCGGGCGACCGGATATCGACCCTGGCGTGGAACAATCACCGCCATTTCGAAATGTATTTCGGCGTGCCGGGCGTGGGCCTTGTCCTGCACACGGTCAATCCGCGTCTGTTTCCCGAACAACTCGTCTTCATTTTGAACGATGCGAAAGCGCGCTACCTGTTTGCCGATGCCTGTTTCGCGCCGCTGGTCAAAGGCCTGCGGCCGCACCTGCCGCAGTTACGCGGAGTCGTCTTCATGTGCGACCGCGCCCATATGCCGGAAGGTTTCCCAGATGCCCTGTGCTACGAAGACCTGCTCGCCCCGGAAAGCGACCATTACGACTGGCCGCAGTTCGATGAGCGCATGGCATCGGGCATGTGCTACACCTCGGGCACCACGGGCAATCCCAAGGGCGTCCTTTATTCGCACCGCTCGACCGTGCTGCACGCCATGGGTGTCAATCAGCCGGGCCTGTTCGGCATCGCGCCCGGTGAGTGCGTCCTGCCCGTTGTGCCGATGTTCCACGTCAATGCCTGGTGCGTGCCCTATGCCGCGGCCCAGGTTGGCGCCAAGCTGGTCCTGCCGGGGCCAAGGCTCGATGGGCCGGGCCTGCTGGAAGTCATCCATGGCGAAAAGGTCAGTATCGGCGCCGGCGTGCCGACCATCTGGCTGAACCTTTTGAACCACGCCGACCAGGCCGGGCAGTCGATCGCGCCGATGAGCCGTGTGGTCGTCGGCGGCGCGGCGTGTCCGCAGACCCTGATCGAGCGGTTCGCGGCGCATAAAGCCCTGACAGTCCACGCCTGGGGGATGACCGAGACCTCGCCGCTGGGGTCGATCAGCGTATTGTCGGATCATCATGGCGCCTTGCCTCAGGCCGAGCGGATGAAGCTGCAGCTCAAGCAGGGCCGCGCGCCGTTCGGGATCGAGATGCGGATCAGCGGGCCGGACGGCAAGCCTTTGCCGTGGGATGGCGTGTCACGCGGCGAGCTTGAGGTGCGTGGGCCGTGGATCGCGTCGGGCTATTACAACAATAATGACCGCAGCCAGTTCGCAGCCGATGGCTGGTTCCGAACGGGCGACATTTCGACCATCGATGCCGAAGGCTTCATGAACATCGTCGACCGGTCGAAGGACGTCATCAAATCTGGCGGCGAGTGGATCAGCTCGATCGAGCTGGAAAACGTCGCCATGAGCCATCCGGCGGTGCTGGAGGCGGCGGTAATCGCGCGCGCTGACAGCCGGTGGAGTGAGCGTCCACGTTATCTGATCGTGCTGCGTGAGGGCAAGACCCTGACGGGGCCGGAACTGAAGGCGTTTATCGCGCCGCACGTCGCCAGCTGGTGGATTCCCGAGGATATGATCATTGTGAAAGAGCTGCCCCACACGGGGACGGGCAAGGTGATGAAGGCGGCCTTGCGTGAACAGTACGGAGCGGAAGTGCATCCGGACGCGGTAAAACTGACTCTGTAGCACTGCGGTGCGTGGGGCCGCAGGCTTGCCCTCCGCATGGCCCCGGGCGTTCGTCGCGGAAATCAGTACACTTAGTACGGATTTCATCCGATTTGCTAAAAGAGCAAATCTGCGCTCCTCACCCCCATAAGCTCTCCAGCGTCCGTTACGCGCTCAGTTTATCCATTTCTCGCTTCACCGCTTCCGACGCCTCCGCCACCTGTGAGAAGGTGTGGCTGATATTGTCGAGACTTTCATTGATCTCGCCGACCGCGACGACCGCCGCCTGCATGTTGCCCGTGATCTCATGCGTTGCCGCCGTCTGCTGTTCGAGCGTCGCGGCGACCGAGCTGACATTCTCCAGCACCGAGTCCATCGAAGTCGAGATCAGCGACAGAGCGCCGACCACCTCTTCGGTGACCGACTGCATCGAACTGATTTCGCCAGCAATGGTCTTGGTCGAATTGGCCGCCTGGTTGGCCAGGTTTTTCACTTCCGATGCCACGACGGCAAAGCCGCGTCCCGCTTCGCCGGCCCGCGCCGATTCGATCGTGGCATTGAGCGCAAGAAGATTGATCTGGCCGGCAATGTCCTGGATCAGTGTCACGATGTTCGTCATGGCGGCCGCGGATTTATTGAGCGATTCCGCCGACGTGTTGGCGGTTTCGGTATGCTTGAAGACGCCGGCGACGCTTTCGCGCGCACTGCCCATGCTGTCGGAAATGCCCCGCACGCTTTGCGCCAGCTCTTCGGCAGCGGCGGCGACGCTATTGATGATGGCACCGGTTTCGGTCGATGCCGTCGATGCCACTGACGCCTTTTCATGGGCATCGGTGATGCGGTGGACGACAGATCCCAGTTCGGCATTCAGCTCTACACTGCGCTGCCGCTTGCGCACGGTGTCGGTAATATCGGTCGCGAACTTGACGATCTTTACGACGGCACCGGTATCGTCAAAAATTGGATTGTAAGTGGCCTGGATGTAGATTTCGCGTCCGCCCTTGCCGAGCCGGCGGTACTCGCCCGCCTGGAACTCACCACGCCTCAGGGCGTCCCAAAAGCGCGTATAATCGACGGACTCGGTCTGTTCCTTTTCGCAAAACTGACTGTGGTGACGTCCGGCGATTTCCGGCAAGGTATAGCCGACGGCATTCAGGAAGTTGTCGTTTGCGGTTAGCACAATACCGTCGGGCGAAAACTCGATCACCGCCTGGGCGCGGGAAATGGCATTGACCTTGCCGGCGAAGTCGATATCGCGCCGCTTGGTGTCGGTGATGTCCGAGGCGAACTTGATGACCTTGACCACCTTGCCCGACGCATCGCGAATAGGATTGTAGGTCGCCTGCAGCCAAATAACGCGGCCGTCCTTGCCGAAACGCTTGAAGGTGTTCGACGCGAACTCGCCGCGCGCCAATGCTGCCCAGAAATCCCGATAGGCCGAGCTTTCGACGTATTCGGGGGCGCAGAACAGGCTGTGATGCCTGCCCTGAATATCTTTGAGACTATAGCCAACCGTATTGAGAAAGTTGTCGTTGGCGGTAAGAATATTGCCGGCAGGCGTAAACTCGATAACGGCTTGAGACGCATTCAACGCAGCGATAATCGCTTTGTCGTCCGTGCTGACTGCCTTGAAAAACATAATCTACTCCCGCCTGCGCTGTACTTTTCATCACAAAGGATGATTTTTTTCAGTTAATGCAGCGTTAAGTGGGGTAAAAATATACTTTCGGTTGAGGTTAAGGCGTTTTCCGGGTTGGCGCCTGGGCATTGCAGATGTCGAGCGCGTTTGCCGGGCGGACGAAGAAGGCGCCGGAGCGGCTGGCGCGCGCCTTGACCCACGCGTCGAAAGCCGGTGAGGCCGTGTCCAGCACCTGCCACGACGGTGCGCTCGCGCCCATGTCTGACGCCATTCTTGCCGAGACGATCTTCACGCGCTCAGGGTCGCTTTTGTAAAAGCCGAGCGCCTCACTGCCACGCGGCCGGTCGGCCAGGACGTCCATGCCGGAAATGATCCGCCCGACGACGGCAAGGTTGCGATCGAGGTGGCGGGGAGCGTGACCGATAATGGTGTAAAGCTGTGTCGCATCGCCGGTATCGGGCGTATTGCCGCGCGCCACGCCGATCATGCCGTAGCAGTGGACCAGCCAGGTCGCACTGCCGTCCGTCGCCACCGGCCAAGAGGCGATATGGCCGGTCTTTGCTGCATAGGCGTCGCGCCACGGCAGCGCCCTGAACGTTTTCGGCGTGCCCGCCATCTCGTATTCGGCCGGCGGGGTTTTATTGATGCCCTTGGCTTCAGTCGTGTCTTCGTCCGGGCGGCCCCACTGGACGACATAGTTGTCCTGGACGCGGAGGATAGAGGCGCCGTCAAAATAGCCGGAGCGAACAAGTTGGCGGATATTGGTGACGTGAACAGGCGCAAAGTCGGGCGCCAGCTGATAGATCACCTCAGCGCCGTCGGCCAGCTTCATGACGACCAGGTCTTCGGCGGGCAGGCTGGCCCACGCCGAGGCCGGGGCGGCGTCGACAACTTCCTGCGGGCTGGGCGCGGGTTTGGGTGCTTCCCCGGCAGCGGTCAGAGCCAGCGCCAAAACCAGCAGACCACTTGCAATTCCTGCCTTACCATAAGCTGCCATATCGCCCTCCATGAGATGTATCGCATGAGACTATCGTGCCCGCAAAAGCGCGCAAGCAAAATAGCTGTGGAAATGAGAACATAAAGTGAACATATTTGCTGACAGATGGCGCGAAGCACCCTATCGTCGGGTGTCTGTTTTCGTGTTCGGACGCGGGGTAAGGGAATGTTCGAGAGCCAAGCCGTTGGAAATCAAGCGGGACTTTATGAAGGCGCATATGTGCGCCTGGACGTGCGCTGGCACCACAATCCCGTTTTTCGCTGTGAACGCGAGGGGGATCATTTCAAGGTCGCCGGCTTCTACTATACCGGCGAAGGCAAGCCGTTGAAGGCGCACATCCCGACGCCGCCCATCGCCGCTATTGTCCGCTAACAACAAACCCCGGCATGGCTGCCGGGGTTTGTTGTGCCTGGTTGGGTTTAGCGGGGCGGATAAGCGCTACGCCACGGATCGTCGCGATAGTCGTGATCTTCATCTCTGGCCCGCGAATTCCGGCGGTCGTCGTGGTCGCGGTTGTAGTCCTTATCGAATCGGCCGCGGACCTCATAGCGGTCATCCAGGCGACGATTGTCGGCATAGCGGCGTTCATCGGCCTGACGCGGGCGGTAATCGTCGCGGTCGCGATCATCGGAATTCTGCCAGCGCGAGCGGTGATGATCATAATCGCGGCTGTAGTTGCTTTCGGTACGGCGTTCATTGTCGCGATCATAACGGTCGTATTCGTCGCGCGAGCGATTATAGTCGCGGTCGCCGTAGGTGGGTTGCAGGTCGCGGCGATAATAAGGGTCCTGTTCGCGGTCGGTACGGAAGCGGTTCTGATCCCGTTCGTTGCGATAGCGATCATCGGGGCCGTACTGGCCGCTGCGGTAACGCTCGCTATTGGCCCAGCGGCCGCCCGTAACGTTGAAGTCGTCGTCATCGCGGTTCCAAGGCGTCACATCGGGTTCGTAGGTATGGCCGGTCATCGAGGTGCCGCCGGCGCTGCCGGTCTGATAGGGTCTGGGCATAAGAGCCTCCTTCGAATCGAAGCGATACGCCAAAAGTGTGCAGCGGTTTTGGCTAAGTATCGCGTCAGAACAATAGTCGAAACCATAGGCCCTGGACCGTAAGATTGGCATGCCAAGGGCAGGAGGCAGGGGTAAAATTGGCGCTAAAGGTCTTTGCGAAACCACATGTGGGCGTAGGGGCTGTCATTATAGCGCGGTATCTCTTTATAGCCCTCTGAACGGTAAAGCGCCTGGGCGGCGCCAAGTGCGCGGTTGGTATCGAGTTGCACATGCGTCATGCCGGCGTCGCGCGCCAGGCTTTCCAGATTACACAGCAGCCGGCGGCCAAGCCCCAGTCCGCGCACGCCTTCGGCCGTCCATAGCCGCTTGATCTCAGCCGTAGTCGCATCCAGCCGCTTCCACGCGCCGCAGCCCACCGGCTGGCCATCCGACCACGCAATCAGGAAGGCGCCCTGCGGCTGGCGATAATCGTCGTGGTCCGGCGGGCCGTCGTCCGAAGGATCGTAGCCGCCCTCGAACACCTCTGCCAGGCCGGCACCGTAGGCCTTCAGGCAGGTAAGGGCAACCGGACAGTCCGGTTGCTCGATGGTGATGGTAATCGCGGCCGTGCGCAGTAGGCGCTCGACCTCGGCCATGGCCGCAACCAGCCGGTCGCGCTGGCCGGCGTCGAGCGGCGCCAGTATGCCCTGGGCACGCTCGTCCGACAGGCGGTTATAGGTGGCCACCATTTCGCGGCCGGCGGCGGTCCATTCGGCGCGGCGCATGCGGCGGTCTTCCCGCGATGGCGCGACGTGTATCAAGCCCTCGCGCTCCAGCGAGCGCAACAGGCGGCTGACATAGCCGGAATCGAGCCCCAGCCGATCGCGCAATGCCCGCACATCGCAGCCGTCGTCCGAAATTTCGAACAGCAGCCGCGCCTCGCCCAACGGCCGGCCCTGGCCGAGATAAGAGCCGTCGAGCACACCCGCGCGCTGCGAGACGATGCGGTTAAAGCGGCGAACCTGCTGAATCTGTATTTGCATTATCTGACTTTAGTCAGGTAATTTTGGCCGGTCAATCGCGGAGAATGAAGACGCCGACGCGGTGCTCGCAACTGTTGCGCGGCGGAGCATCGGCGGGCGCGTTTGGATCGGCAAAGGCCGTGTGGAAACAGGTGCCTGGCGCGGCTTCGGGGCTGTCCTTCATATATTCGAAGATTTTGAAGGCCAGGACCTCTTCGGTCGTCATGTCAGGATAGTACCACCACTGCTGATCGGGCGAATACCGCAGCGAAAGCTGGTTGGTATTCTTGCCAGTAGGGGCAAAGCCGACCAGGGCAGCGGGCACCTTGTCTTCTGTCCTGACGGTGTTGGGATCGCAGACGGTCAGCGGCAGGTGCTTCAAGGGGGCGTCCATATAGACCGTGCGCCAGAAGTTGATCACCATAAAGCCCGCGACCTCCGGCCGGTCGAACCTCTGCCGCCACGCTGCCGCGTATTCCGGCGTCGAGTAGGCTT
Organism: uncultured Asticcacaulis sp.; assembly: GCA_965650705.1. GTDB lineage: Bacteria > Pseudomonadota > Alphaproteobacteria > Caulobacterales > Caulobacteraceae > Asticcacaulis. Next base: position 7,637 of record CBFGPQ010000169.1, read on the forward strand.
CCAGGCTTTCCTGATAATCGTTGGGCGTCAGGCCGTAGTCGTTATGAATGCCCTGGGCGTAGCCGGCGGCCGTGGGCCCGCGCCGGACAAGATAAGGCCCCTGTTCGATTTCCACGGACACGCCCGGCAGCAGGCGCTCACGAATAATGGCCGCGATCTCGGGCATATAGATGCGCGCGATTTCGTTCTGTTCATAGGGTGTGGCGCCGCCAGAGTCCCAATCCTTCACAGCCGACACGTGCGGCAACAGAACGAAACCATGGTCCTTGAGAAAGGCGTCTTCGCGCCCGCCGTCCTGGAGTGGCCGGGCGTCTCGGATGTCGACAGGCGGAGCGGCCTCCCACGGCATGTCGCCATCCGCGGGACCGTTGATGCGAATGAGCACCGGGCCATCCGGCTTGAGGTCGCGGCGGATATAGCCGTTCAATGTGGTGGTGACGGTCATGAGGCCTCCCTGT
>CBFGPQ010000170.1:0-8071 GCA_965650705.1 uncultured Asticcacaulis sp.
CTTTTGACAGGAGGCCTATCTAGTGGCAAGGGGGCCAATCGCAAACGCATTTTTTCTATTCCGATTGATAAGGACCACCCGTGGCTGATCCCGCCTTAGGCACCAAGCAGGTTTGCCCCAACTGCACGGCAAAGTTCTACGACCTGAACAACCGCCCCGCGCACTGCCCGAAATGCGCATTCGAATTCGACCAGGAAGAAGTGATCCGCACGCGCCGTACGCGCGTCCGCACCACCGCTCCGGACTATGAGGATACGGACGAGGAAGCCGAAGATCAGGTGAAAGGCAAGACCCAGGGCGACGACGAAGACGAAGAGCCTGAAGTCGTAACCCCGGAAATCGATGAAGTCGTCGCGGACGACACGCTCATCGTCGATGAAGACGAAGATCTCGATCCCGCCGATCCGGCCCGCGTGGGTGGTGGTGGCGACTCGGTCGACATGGACATCGAAGACGCCGACCTGGTCGACGACGATGCCGACGACGTCCCCTTCCTGGAAGACGAAGACGACGCCGACTTCGACGAAGAAATCGACGGCCTGCCCGGCGAAGACGAGGAAGACCGTTAAAGCGAGCGATATTCCGAAAAGTGTACAGCGGTTTTGGCTGCGCCGAACGTTGTTTCGGTTAAATATCGCGACAAAGCAAAAAACGAAAAGGCCGCCGGAAACCCCGGCGGCCTTTTTACATTGTTTCCTTGATGAATTCTTTGAGGGTGTCCAGCGTCACAGCTTGCGCTTCGGCGTCATAGCGCATGATGCCGGTGCGATCGATGCCTTCTTCGTCAAAGGCGTGGGTTGCATTGACCGTTGTCGTCGTGGCATCAACCCCCTGTTTGCGTAGGGATACGATCAGCCGCAGATAATGCTTATAGGCCGCCAGATGATCCGACAGGGTCAGGATGGCGAGCGTCTTGGGCTTATGGTGCCATGGCCGAGTCACCGACCGCGCCATGAAGTTGATATAGGGATAGACAAGAAACAGCCCCTTCACGCCATCGAGCCAGTGCGGCGCCGGATCATTGAGGCGCGCGTCACCCGCTTTGTCGAGTTTCTGCGTCATCAGGTCCATGATCGCCCAGGCGCCGTGGCTGAAGCCGGCGAGCATAAGCCGATCGGCATCGACGTCGGCCCTTTGGGCAATGCCGGCAACCGCCGCCAGCACATCGCCAGAGCGTTCATAGCCGCGCAACTTCAGCCCCTTGCACACCCAGGCGGCGGCATGCTTGCGTGTCCATCCGCGCGGGGTGAAGCTGTCGATGACAAATGCGCGCATGCCGCTTTCGACGGCTGCCTGAGCGTAGAGGGGGAGGTTCGAGGCGATGCCGCCACAGCCGTGGAAGATGATCAGGGCCGGCCGGCGCACGGCGTCTTCAGGTCCAAAGACCTGAACATGCGGCATCAACAGGTCGCACCGCTGCTGCAGCGTATCGAGTGCCATATGCCCCCCTTAAGCGCTCGCTGAACCAGGCCCCTCACCCTAACCCTCTCCCCATTGGTATGGGGAGAGGGGACTATTTTCGCTCCCTCTCCCCGTTTACGGGGAGAGGGTTGGGGTGAGGGGCTGATTGCAACAGCCGCTAAGTTAGCTCATTGCGCTCCGACCGCAACCGGGTTCGCGTGTTCCGGCAGCGGCACCGTCTCGCGGAGAAACTTCAGCATGGCCAGGATCGACATCTGCATGGCTTCGTGGTCATAGGCCATGACCATGCCCTTGTTGTCCTCTTCGTCGAATGCGTGGCTGGCGGCCATCGGCAGGACTTCGACCGCGGCTCCCGCCGCCGTGACATTGGCAAAGACCTTCTTCGCGTGCCGAAGCGGCGTCAGGTGGTCCTTTTCCGCCAGGACGGCAAAGGTCTTCGGATGGCGGACCCAAGGCTTACTATTGCTGCGCGCCGGGAAGTTTATGTACGGATAGACAAGGAAAAGACCTTTGACCTGATCCGCCAGGGACGCGTCCGGATCGGCCAGTTTGGCTTCACCCTTTTCCGTCAGCGCCTGCGTCATCAGGTCCATGATCGACCATCCCCCGTGGCTGAATCCGGCGAGCACCACATTGCCCATATCGACGCGGCCCGATTGTTTCAGGCCCCACAGGACGCTCAACACGTCGCCCGAACGTTCATAGCCTTGCATGAAGGCGCCGGTGCAGATCAGAGATACGGCGAAGTTGCGATCCCAGCCGCGCGGCGTGAAACTGTCGACGACATAAGCGCGGATACCCAGCACGGCCGCAGCCTTGGCATAGGCATGGATGTGCGGCCGCATGCCGCCGCATCCATGAAACAGCACAATCGCCGGCAGGACGCGCGTGTCCGTTGGACCATAGACCGTGATGTCCTTTTCCAGCAGCGCGTAGCGCTCGGCCATGGTTTGCATGTAATCCCCCTCCACTACCCTCCTCCCATGCGAAGCGAGGGAGGAGATTAATCCAGCGTCTCTTCCAAAAACCGAACAAAAGCCTGCTCGGTCCGGTCGTGACATGCGGCATCATAGGACATGAATGAGCCGAAATGAATGCCGTCCTCGTCAAAACAATGTGTTGCGTCGAGATCGAGCGTCTCCACCGGCACGCCTTCATCGCGCAGCCGCTTGAAGGTATTGGCGGCATGCGAATGTGCCGTCAGGAAATCGCTGCGCGCCAGCACAGCGAGGGTCTTGGGCCTATACTCCCAATGGTGGGTATTGCTGCGCGCCGGGAAGTTTATGTACGGATAGACGAGAAACAGGCTCTTTACCCCTTTGAGCGGTTCGGAACTCGGATTCTTCAACCGCGCTGCGCCCTCGCGGTCCAGGCGCTGGGTCATCAGGTCCATGATTGCCCAAGCGCCGTGGCTCCACCCCGCCAGGCATAGCCGCGACGCATCGACGTCCGGCCGCTTGGCGATGCCCCAGATCGCCGCAAGCACATCGCCCGACCGTTCATAACCATGAAGCGCCAGCCCTGAACACACCAGGCTGACCGCCGCCGTCTGGTCCCAGCCACGCGGCATGAAGCTATCGATGACGAAGGCGCGCACCCCGGCTTTTTCCGCCAGACGGGCATAGGCGTGGATATGCGGCCGGATACCATTGCAGGCGTGAAACAGAAGCACCGCCGGACGCGGCGTATTATCCGCAGGGCCATAGACGGTCAGATAAGGCGTCAAAAAATCGAAACGGTTTTGCAAAGAATCGAGCACGGGACCTCTTGAACCAAATGTAACTGTCACTATTTTAGTTACGAATAATGGCTGTAGGCTTTGTGAACCAGAGTTCGGCCGCAAAAGCCAGTCACATAATGGAGACCCAGATGAGCACTTCGTTCCGCAACCCGACCCATCCGATCGATTCGCAATTCCTGGAGCGCTGGTCGCCGCGCGCCTTTGCCAATATTCCCGTCACCGAAGACCAGGTCTTGAGCCTGCTCGAAGCCGCGCGCTGGTCGCCTTCGGCCTCGAACCTCCAGCCCTGGCGCTTTATCTACGCCCTGCACGGCACACCCGAGTTCGACACTCTGCTGAGTTTGCTGGTGCCGTTCAACGAAGGCTGGGCCAAGAACGCCGGCGCACTGATCTTCGCCGCCTCAGTCACCACCTTCGACGGTGAACGCGCCATTCCGACCCACAGCTTCGATACGGGGGCGGCCACCTTCGCCCTGGCGCTTCAGGCGCATAAGCTGGGTCTCGTCGCCCATGGCATGGCTGGTCTCGACTACGAAAAAGCGCCTCTGATCCTGGGCCTGCCCGATAATGTGAAGCTCGAGGCCGCCTATGCGGTAGGCGTCAAGGGCGATCCGGACAGCCTGCCCGACTTCCTCAAGGCGCGCGAAACGCCTTCGGACCGTCAGCCGCTGTCGGCGATGGTCTTCAAGGGGCGGTTCAGCGGGGAAATCGTCAATCCGACGGTTTAAATGAGCCTCCGGCGGGCAGGGTCCGAAGGACCCTGCACCCAGGTGCTTTAAACAGTCACTTGCGTTCCAAGCTCAACGACGCGACCTGGCGGGATATGGAAGAAGTCCGTCGGGTTCGCGGCGTTGCGCATCAGGAAGATGTACAACTTGTCCTGCCACAACGGCATGCCCGAATTGGCAGACGGCACGACATTGCGTTTGCCCAGGAAGAAGCTCGTCGCCATGATGTCGAACTTCAGGCCCAGCTTGCGGCACACGCCAAGCGCCCGCGGCAGATTCGGGCTTTCCATGAAGCCATAGCTGATCGTCAGCTTCTTGAAATCCTCATTGATGATCTCGATCGTTACGCGCTCAGCATCCGGCACGCGCGGCGTATTGGCCGTCCGCACCGTCAGGATGACGTTCTTCTCATGCAGCACCTTGTTGTGCTTGAGATTGTGCATAAGGGCAACGGGCGCGATCTCGGCGTCCGAGGTCAGGAAGATCGCCGTCCCCGCCACGCGGTGCGGCGGCCGCTTCTTCATCATCTCGACCAGGTCAACCAGCATGACGCTGTCACGCCGCGACTTGTCCATCAGGATCTGGCTGCCGCGCACCCAGGTCGCCATGACGAGGAACAGCGACGCGCCGATCAGCACCGGCAGCCAGCCGCCGGAGAAGAAGCGCAGCGCATTGGCGCTCAGGAAAGACAGGTCGAGGACCATGAACGGAATGACGAAGGCCAGGACCATTGGCCAGCGCCATTTCCACATTTGGCGCATGACGATCGTCGCCATCAGGGTCGTCACCACCATGGTCCCAGTCACTGCCAAACCATAGGCGTGCGCCAGGGCCGACGAGGTCTGGAAGGTCACCATGACGACCACGACGCCCACCAGCAGCATGTTGTTCAGCTGCGGCACGAAGATTTGGCCCGACTGGGTTTCAGACGTCCGCGTCACGGTCAGGCGCGGCAGAAGACCGAGCTGGATCGCCTGCTGCGTCAGCGAAAACGCGCCGGTGATCACGGCTTGCGACGCCACGACGGTCGCCATGCCGGCCAGGATGACCAGCGGCAGGCGATAACTTTCCGGCGCCATTTCGAAGAACCAGTTCAACTGGTGGAAGGGCTGACCGGCGGGTGTGGATTCCAGCACCTTCAGCGCCAACGCGCCCTGACCCAGATAGTTCAGCGTCAGGCACGGCAGCACGAAGAACAGCCAGGCGGCCTGGATCGGCCAGCGGCCGAAATGGCCCATGTCGGCGGTCAGGGCTTCGGCGCCGGTGACCGTCAGGAAGACCGCGCCCAGGACGATAAAGCCCGACAGGCCGTGTTCGGCCAGGAATTTCACGGCATAGAATGGGTTGAAAGCCATAAGGATTTCAGGGCGGTCTACGAACTGCATCACCCCAAGGACGGCCATGACGGTAAACCAGATGGCGCAGATCGGGCCAAAGACGACACCGACCTTGGCGGTGCCCTTGCTCTGGAACATGAACAGGCCCAGCAGCATGATTCCGGCAATAGTCAGGACCATTTCGTTGGAAATGCTGTTTTCCATGCCCGGAATGGTGCGCAGACCTTCAACGGCCGACAGCACCGACATGGCCGGCGTAATGACCGCGTCGCCATAGAACAAAGCCGCCCCGACAACACCCAGAACAAAGACGATCTGCGTCCGCTTGCCCATGGCGCGCTGGGCCAGGGCCATAAGCGACAGAACCCCGCCTTCGCCGTTGTTGTCGGCGCGCATGATGAAACCGACATACTTTACGGCAACGATCAGGATCATGGCCCACAAAGCCAATGACACGACACCCAGGATTTCCGGCCGCGTCACGCCGTCATGGGCAGCGGCGTGCAGGGCTTCCTTGAAGGCATAGAGCGGCGAGGTGCCGATATCGCCGAACACGACACCGACTGAGCCAAGCGCCAGCGCGAAAAAGCCCGCATGCGCATGGCCGTGATGCGTGGGAGCTTCTGCGGTGGCGTCTTTCGATGATGTGGAAGCGGTGGCCGCGACGGCTGTAGTCGGCGCATCTGCGGCAGTCGCCGGTGCCGGCTGGGAGCCCGGCGTTCCGGCAGGGGGGGCCCCTGTCATGTATACTCTCCTGAGGGCATGACACACACGGTCTTTTCAAGGACGCCCTCGCTTGAACGACGGGCTCTTACGCCTATTTAAAAACACATTCAATGCCCATTTAGGGCATTCATGACGGAGCTGTGACCTTATGGACCCTAGGAACAGAGCCAAAACTGTTGTAATATCGAGATAATCATGTCCGATAGTCAAAGATTTCCCGTCGCAGCGCATACCCTGGCGTATCTCGCGCACCGTAATGCCTATTCGCGTGAGCAGGCGGTGTCCTCTTCCATCCTGGCCGCCAGTATCCCGACCAATCCGGTCGTTATCCGCCGCATGACGACCCAGCTGGCCAAGGCCGGTTTGGTTGCGACATGTTCGGGCGTGGCGGGCGGCGCATGGCTGCTCAAGCGTCCGGACCAGATTCGTCTCGATGAGGTCTTGAAGGCCGTCAATGGCTGCGCGCATCTCGGCTCCGCACCAGTTGGCGCCAAGGGTTGCCCTGTCAGCCAGGCCATCCCGCGCGCCGTCAATGACGCCATGCAACTCGCCAATGCGGCGGCTTCGACCAGCCTGTCCAAGATCACGGTCGCGGACCTCTTGAAACATGTCGGTGAGACAGCCGAGGATTGCGCCGAGAAGATCCCGGCCTGAGGCTGGATTGGCCCCCTCCGCGGCTGCGCCATCGCTTCGCGCCGCTGGCGGTCTCCACTCGCTTCTTTGTGAGGCTCGCCATGAGGTACTCATGGGAGGAATGAGGTGGCAGCGCTTCTTCATGCCTCCCCGAGAGCGGTGCTTCTCGTATAGCAACGCAATGAACCGAACGGGGAACCGCACGACGCGCGAAGCGCTAGATGCGGTGGTGAGGTCAACGTAACGCCACATCTTCCCCAGCTTCGTTAACCATATTTACCCGCTATTCATTCCTATGCTCCACCTTGCCAAAACTTGGCTACCGGCAAGACTTTAGTGATTAATTTCGGTCATAGTGCCGGCAATTGATCGGGATTACGGAATGGCGCTCGGACAAAGGCTCGAAATCAGGCAGGGACAGGGGCTGGTTATCACGCCCCAATTGCAGCAGGCGATCAAGCTGCTGCAATTGTCGAATCTTGAACTCGAAGCCGTCATCGAAGCCGAGCTGGAACGCAACCCGCTGCTGCAGCGCGAGGATGGCGACGGTCCAGCCGATTCCACGCACGAAATCGATGCGCCTGCCGACAGCAAGGACTACGAGTCGCGCGAACTGGAACTGTCCGACCGCGACACAGCCATCGCCAATAACGATATCGATGCCTCGGCGTCCGACGTCTACGGCGACGACGAACCGCCGGTGCGCGAACGCGAGTCCCCGGCCGCGGATACCGGTGAAGGCCCCATGGTCGACTGGTCCAAGACTGGCAAGGGCGGCGGCGGCTTTGATGGCGACGACGACAGCCTGGAACGCTCGCTGTCGCGCGAAAAGACGCTCAACGAACACCTGACCGACCAGGCGCTGATCGCGCACTTTTCGGCGCCGGAAATGGCCATCGCCCAGATCCTGATCGACGCTGTCGACGAGGCCGGCTATATGCGCGCGTCGCTGGAGGAAATCGCCGACCGCCTGGGCTGCGAACTCGAACTGGTCCAGAAGGTGCTGACGGCGTGCCAGGGCTTCGAGCCGACGGGTATTATGGCGACCTCAGTCCCGGAATGCCTGAAGCTCCAGCTGATCGAACGCAATCGCTTCGACCCGGCCATGGCCGTCCTGCTCGACAACCTCGAAATGCTGGCGCGCCGCGACCTTAGTGCCTTGCGCAAAGCCTGCGGCGTTGACGACGAAGACCTGGCCGAGATGATTTCCGAGTTGAAATCGCTCAATCCGCGTCCCGGCGCACAATTCGACGCCGAACCGTCGCACGCCGTCGTGCCCGACGTCTTCGTCCGTTCGGATGCCACCGGCGGCTGGCGCATCGACCTCAATTCCGACACCCTGCCGCGCATCCTGATCGACCAGAAGTACCAGGCCAAGGTGTCGTCCGCGGCGCGCAGCGAAGCGGACAAGAGCTACCTCAACGAGTGCCTGAGCCAGGCCAACTGGCTGATCAAGAGCCTGGACCAGCGCGCCCGCACCATCC
>CBFGPQ010000171.1:0-7988 GCA_965650705.1 uncultured Asticcacaulis sp.
CTCAAGCCCGCCGATGTCGAGAAGAAGTGGATCGTGATCGACGCTCAGGATGCCGTGCTCGGCCGCCTGGCAGCTTTCATCGCCATGCGTCTTCGCGGCAAGCATCTGCCGACCTATACCCCGAACGTCGATTCCGGTGACTATGTCATCGTGATCAACGCCGAAAAGGTCCACCTGACCGGCAAGAAGCACAACGAAATCTTTTACTGGCATACCGGCCACCCCGGCGGCGTCAAGCAACGCACGCTTGGCCAGCTGCTGGACGGCAAGTATCCGGAGCGCGTGCTGACCAAGGCGGTCGAGCGCATGCTGCCGAAGGAATCGCCGCTGGCCCGCGCCCAGATGACGCACCTGCGCATCTACGCCGGCGAAGCCCACCCCCATGAAGCTCAACAGCCGGAAGTCATCGACTTCAAGGGCCTGAGCCGCAAGAACGTCCGGAGCGTCTAAGAATGGCCGAAGTTCAAGAACAAACCACCGGTCAAGGCCTGGAAGCTCTCGCTTCGCTGTCGTCCACCCCGGTTGAAACCAAGGTCGAGCGCGTTCAGATCCTCGACAAGTACGGCCGCGCCTATGCCACCGGCAAGCGCAAGAACGCCGTCGCCCGCGTGTGGATCAAGCCGGGTTCCGGCAAGTGGATCATCAATGACCGCGAGCAGGAAGTCTACTTCGCGCGCCCGGTTCTGCGCATGATGATCGCTCAGCCGCTTAACCTGACCGACCGCGCCTCGCAGTTCGACGTCATCGTTTCGGTCCACGGTTCGGGTCTGTCGGGTCAAGCCGGCGCTATCCGTCACGGCCTGTCGAAGGCGCTGACCTACTATGAGCCCGCGCTGCGCCCGGCCCTGAAGGCCGCTGGCTTCCTGACCCGCGACTCGCGCGTCGTCGAGCGTAAGAAGTACGGCCGCGCCAAGGCTCGCCGCTCCTTCCAGTTCTCGAAGCGTTAATTTCGGATCATGGGGGAAACGGTGTTTCCCCCATGTGCCCCTTTACCACATGGTGAAAAACACCCTAGGGACGGCCCTGCGGGTGTTTTTCGCTTTTTGTACCTCCCAAGCTGTGCTGGGGAGGGGACCGCACGAGACGGTGCTTGCACCGGCGAGATGTGGTGGTGGGGTTTCTTGCTTTCTTTTCGATAGGTACGCCATGTCTCACAAGGTTTTTATCGACGGCGAAGTCGGCACCACAGGCTTGCAGATCCGCGAACGTCTTCAGGATCGTTCCGACATCGAGCTGATCCGGCTCAGTGAAGACAAGCGCAAGGACGCCGCTGCCCGTAAGGATGCGCTGAATGCCGCCGACGCCGTCATCCTGTGCCTGCCGGACGATGCTGCGCGCGAAGCCGTGTCGCTGATCGACAATCCCGACGTTTGCGTCATCGACGCTTCGACCGCGCATCGCGTCGAAGAGGGTTGGACGTTTGGTTTTCCAGAGATGACCGAAGGTCACCGCGACGTCATCGCCGCTTCAAAGCGCATCAGCAATCCCGGCTGTCATTCGACCGGCTTTATCGCGCTGGTGCGTCCGCTGGCTGAGCTTGGCATCATCCCGCCTTTCTTTCCGATCACGGCATCGTCGCTAACCGGCTATAGTGGCGGCGGCAAATCCATGATTGCCGAATTCGAAGGCGGGCAGGGGCGTGAGCGCATCTACGCCACCGGCCTGACGCACAAGCACCTGCCGGAAATGCAGCTCTACTCGGGCCTCGAAAACCCGCCGATCTTCTCGCCGACCGTCGCCAAGTTCGCGCAGGGCCTGATCGTCGAGGTACCGCTGCATCTTTGGGCGCTGCCCGACGAACCCGACCTGGCCGGCATCCACAGCATCCTTACCGCCCACTATGCCGGCGAGCGCTTTATCCGTGTCGCTTCGCTCGAGGAAAGCGCCGAGGCAAAGGCGGTTAATGCCGATGCGCTAGCCAACACCAATCAATTGTTGATTCACGTGTTTGGTGACGACGACACGCAAACCGCCAACCTGGTCGCCGTCTTCGACAATCTCGGCAAGGGCGCGTCGGGTGCGGCTGTGCAAAACCTTAATCTGGTGCTAGGTGTCGATGAAGGCCTGGGGCTCATATAGTCCGGCCTGACGGAGTTTTGCCCATGTTCACCGCCATCGTCACCTGGATCGCCATCTACATCATGATCTGGTGGGTGACCCTGTTCGCTGTCCTGCCGATCGGCGGCAATCCCAGCCACCACGAGGCCGGCGTTGAGGTCATCAAGGGCAATGATCCGGGGGCCCCGGTTAATCCGAACCTGTGGAAGAAGGCCAAGCTCAACAGCATCGTCGCGCTTGTTGTGTGGGCTTTGCTCCTGGGTTTGAGTTTCTTCGTGCACATTCCGCTGCCGGGCACTGAATAAGTCTTGCACCGGCGGTGTTCGCCATGAAAAAGACTGACACTTTTTCCAAACCTGCTTAGGGTGCGCGCGCCCTGATACCTAACGAACGGATTCTCTCATGCGCCTGTCGCGCTACTTCCTGCCCCTTCTCAAGGAAAACCCCTCCGAAGCCCAGATCGTCTCGCATCGCCTGATGCTGAGGACCGGCATGATCCGTCAGGAAGCCGCCGGCATCTATGCCTGGTTGCCGCTGGGCCTGAAGGTGCTGAAGAAGGTCGAGAAAATCGTCGAGGAAGAAATGGCCCGCGCCGGCGCCATTCAACTATTGATGCCGACTCTGCAACTGGCCGACCTGTGGCGCGAATCCGGCCGCTACGACGACTACGGCCAGGAGATGCTGCGCATCAAGGACCGCCACGAGCGCGAGATGCTCTACGGGCCGACCAACGAGGAAATGATCACCGAGATCTTCCGCGGCACGGTCAAGTCCTACAAGGACCTGCCGCTCAACCTCTATCACATCCAGTGGAAGTTCCGCGACGAACAGCGCCCGCGATTCGGCGTCATGCGGGGCCGCGAATTCCTGATGAAGGACGCATACAGCTTCGACATCGACGAAGCTTCGGCGCGCAAGGCCTATAACCGCATGTTCGTGGCCTATCTCAACACCTTCAGCCGCATGGGCCTGAAAGCCGTTCCGATGCGCGCCGACACCGGCCCGATCGGCGGCGACCTAAGCCATGAATTCATCATCCTGGCCGATACCGGCGAAAGCGCCGTCTTCTGCCACCGCGACCTGGTCGACATGCCGGCGCCTGGCAACGATGTCGACTGGGACGACCTGCAAGGCATTGTCGATGGCCGCACGGCGCTTTATGCGGCGACTGAAGAAATGCACAATACCGATGATTTCGCTGCTGTGCCCGCCGACAAACAGTTGTCGGCGCGCGGTATCGAGGTCGGTCACATCTTCTATTTCGGCGAAAAGTACTCCAAGCCGATGAAGGCCGTTGTCAACGGCCCCGACGGCGAGATCACCGTCCACATGGGCTCCTACGGCGTCGGCGTCTCGCGTCTCTTGGGCGCGATCATTGAGGCCAGCCACGATGAAGCCGGCATCGTCTGGCCGGAAAGCGTGGCACCGTTCGACGTCGGCCTGATCAACCTGCGCGCCGGCGACGAAGCTTGCGATGCCGCATGTGAGAAGGCCTACAAGGCGCTGACGGCGGCGGGCCGCGAAGTCCTCTACGACGACCGCGATGATCGTCCAGGCGCCAAGTTCGCTTCCATGGACCTGATCGGCATTCCGTGGCAGCTGATCATCGGCCCCAAGGGGCTGGCCGAGGGCAAGGTAGAGCTCAAGAACCGCGCCACCGGCGAACGCCAGACGGCCGATTTCGATGAAGTCCTGGCGCAACTGACGAAGGCAAAGGCCTAAAACATATGGGTTTCTTGAAGGCGCTGTTCGGTTTCCGTCCCTGGGAATTCAGCCTGGCCCTGCGTTACCTGCGCACGCGGCGCAAGGACGGCGGGATCGCCGTCATCGCCATCATATCCTATATCGGCATCGCACTGGCCGTCACCGCGCTGATCTCGACCATGTCGATCATGAACGGCTTCCGCGAGGAAATGCTGTCGCGCCTGCTGGCGTTTGGCGGCCACGGCTATCTGTATGGCGCGCCGCTAGATGACTTCGCCCATCGCGATGAGATGCTGAAGCGGCTCAAGGCCGTACCGGGCGTCACCCAGGCGGCGCCCTTCCTGACCGGCGCGGCGCTGATCCAGAGCATGAACGGCGACATTGACGGCGCCTATGTGCGAGGCGTCGAGCCCGACACGCTCAAGAACACAGCCATTATCCGCGACAATATCAAGGACGGCTCGCTCAGCCAGTTCGGCATTGGCGATTACGGTGGCAATGTCGTCATGGTCGGCGACGGCCTGGCCAATCGCATGGGATTGCGCGCCGGCGACGAGGTAACACTCGTTTCGCCGGGCGGTTCGACCGCCTTTGGCGCCACGCCGCGCCGCGTCGTCTATGTTATCGGCGGCGTTTTCCATAGCGGCGTCAGCGAGATCGACCGCGCTTTTGTTTATCTGCCGCTCAACCAGGCCCAGCTCTTCTTTGACCGCGAAGACGAGTGGGACATGGTCGAGATCAAGGTCGCGAACCCTTACGACATAGGGGCCTGGCGTGGGCAATTGCTCCATGCGGCTGGCGACAGGGCGCTTTTCCAGGATTGGACGCAGACCAATGGCTCCCTGTGGGGGGCGCTTCAGGTCGAACGCGCCGCCATGGGTTTCATCCTGTTCTTTATCGTCATTATTGCCTCGCTTAACATTATTTCCGGCGTCGTCATGCTGGTGAAAAACAAGGCGCGCGATGTCGCCATCCTGCGCACCATGGGCGCTGATCGTTCCGCGATTTCGCGCGTCTTCTTCATTACAGGCAGCACGATTGGCGCGGCCGGAACTGTCTCCGGACTGCTGTTGGGCGTTCTGTTCTGCACCTTCATCCGCGAGATCCAGCATTTTCTGGAATGGGTGTTCCAGACCGAGCTGTTCCCGAAGGACGTTTATTTCCTCGACCACGTGCCCGCCAAGATGGACCCCGCAGAGGTGACCTTCATCGTCATCGCGTCTCTGCTGGCGGCGTGTGTATCGACCCTGTTCCCGTCGTTGTGGGCCGCCAAGCTCGAGCCCGTGGAGGCGCTGCGCTATGAGTAAGCCCATCCTCTCCCTGCGCGACCTGCATCGCGACTACAAGGTCGGCGAGGGGCGCACTTTGACGGTCTTGAACGGCGTCGATCTCGACATCACGCCTGGCGAGTTTGTCGGCCTGGTTGGACCATCCGGCTCGGGCAAGTCGTCGCTATTGCATGCGGTGGGCTTGCTGGAAGCGGCGCCCAATGCCCGCCTGACCATCGATGGTCAGGATTTTCATTTCGCCAATGAAGAACAGCGGACGCGGGCGCGGCTTGAGAAGATTGGCTTTGTCTATCAATTTCACCACCTGCTGCCGGAATATACAGCGCTCGGAAATGTCGCCCTGCCGCAGCGGATACTCGGGCGCAATGCGCAAGAGGCGGAGGCGAGGGCGCGTGAACTCCTTACGGCACTTGGCCTGGCGGAGCGGCTGGAACACCAGCCGGCGCAACTGTCGGGTGGTGAGCAGCAGCGCGTGGCGATTGCCCGGGCGCTTGCCAACAATCCACGCCTGCTATTGGCGGACGAACCGACCGGCAATCTCGATCCCGATACCTCTAAACAGGTCTTCGATGCTCTGAAGGCGATCGTAAAGGCGCAAGGCGTTGGGGCCCTGATCGCCACGCACAACCTGGAACTGGCGCGGCACATGGATCGCGTGGTGCGCCTGGAGAACGGAACACTTGTACCGTTTGCGCCGGAACGTGTTCCGTAAAGCTTTGTAATTTTTCCATTTTCACATTTTGTTCCCGTAATTCACAAAAAGCATTTGCGGTGAGAACAAAACCGGAATATAGAACAAAACAAGAATTAGCCATAAAGCGGTCCAGAACGGCCGCAGTATGATCCGGAAATAGGAGTGGAAAAATGGTCAATGCCTTGCATCATGTGTTGTCTTTCGCTTCGGTAGCGGCTTTTGTCACCGTTATGTGTCAGGTTCTGTCCATGGCGGCGTGAGTCGCAAGAGACCTGAAGTCAGGAGGCGACGGTGAGCGAAGACTTTGTCCACTTAAGGGTGCGGTCGGCTTACTCCCTTCTGGAAGGCGCTATCAAGGCCTATGACCTGGGCAAGCTGGCGCTGAAGAACGAAATGCCGGCGGTCGCCATCACTGATCGCTGCAATCTTTACGGTGCCCTCGAATTCTCCCAGGCGTGCAAGGATGCGGGCATCCAGCCGATTATTGGCGCCGCCATTCCGATCAAAGGGATAGGTGGAGTACCCAAGGAGACCTGGGCGCGGATTCCGACCGTCGCCCTCTACGCCCAGAACGAGCAGGGCTATCTCAACCTCACCAAGCTGTCGTCCAAGGCCTATGTCGATAATGACGGCATCCAGGAACCACACGTTACCTGGGACTATATCGCCGAAAACAATGAGGGTCTGCTGCTGTTGTCCGGCGGCTTCGATGGGCCGGTCGACGTCGCCTTCCGCCAGAACAAGCCGGAAGAGGCCAGGGCCGCGCTTAAGGCTATGCTCGATGTCTTTGGTGATCGTTTCTACGTCGAGCTCCAACGTCACGATGGCGGGCCGCACGGCGGTATAAAGGGTGGTCCGGCCGAAACAGGCCTTGTCGAATTCGCTTATGAGAACGATGTCGGGCTGGTGGCGACCAATGACGCCTATTTTGCCTCGCCTGACCTGTTCCGCGCCCACGAGGCGCTGCTGTGTATTTCCGACAGCACGTTTTTAGGGGTCGATGACCGCCGCAAGGTCACCAAGGACCACTGGTTCAAGCCGGCCAAGGCGATGCGCGAGCTGTTCGAGGATCTGCCGGAGGCTTGCGACAATACACTGGAATTCGCGAGGCGCTGCGCCTTCATGGTCAACAAGCGCGATCCCATCCTGCCGCGCTTCGATACCGGCGATGGCCGTAACGAGGCCGAGGAACTGGCCTACCAGGCGCGTGAGGGGCTGAAGGAGCGCCTCAAGCAGGTCAAGCTGGCTGTGCCGGAGGAAGACTACTGGGCGCGTCTGGAACGCGAAATCGGCGTCATCCAGAAGATGGGTTTTCCCGGCTACTTCCTGATCGTTTCGGACTTCATCAAGTGGGGCAAAAACCACGGCGTGCCGGTCGGACCAGGGCGGGGTTCGGGGGCCGGCTCGCTGGTCGCCTGGGCCTTGACGATTACCGATCTTGACCCCTTGCGCTTTGGCCTGCTGTTCGAACGCTTCTTGAACCCGGAACGGGTTTCGATGCCCGACTTCGATATCGACTTCTGCCAGGAACGCCGCGAAGAGGTCATCTCCTACGTCCAGGAGAAGTATGGCCGCGACCGTGTGGCCCAGATCATCACCTTCGGTACGTTGCAGGCGCGCGCCGTCCTGCGTGACACCGGCCGCGTCATGCAACTGCCGCTCGGCCAGGTCGATCGCCTCTGTAAGATGGTGCCGAACAATCCGGCCAATCCCACGACCCTGGCCCAGGCCATCGAGATTGAACCCCGCCTGAAGCAGGCGCGCGACGAAGAAGAAGCGGTCAAGAACCTGCTGGATACGGCGCTGCGCCTCGAGGGCCTCTACCGCAACGCCTCGACCCACGCCGCCGGTATCGTCATTGGCGACCGGCCGCTGACCGAGTTGGTGCCACTCTATCGCGATCCGCGTTCCGACATTCCGGCCACCCAGTTCAACATGAAGTGGGTCGAAAGCGCCGGCCTGGTCAAGTTCGACTTCCTGGGCCTTAAGACCCTGACCGTGCTTGACCGCGCGCAGAAATACCTGCGCAAGCGTGGCATCGACATCAACTATTCGACCCTGCCGCTCGATGACACGCCGACCTATGAACTTCTGGCCTCGGGCCAGTCGATCGGTGTGTTCCAGCTTGAAAGCCAGGGCATGCGCGATACGCTTCGCAAGATGCGCTGTGGGTCGTTGGAGGAAATCACCGCCCTGATCTCGCTCTATCGTCCGGGGCCGATGGACAATATCGACACCTATGT
>CBFGPQ010000172.1:0-7891 GCA_965650705.1 uncultured Asticcacaulis sp.
ATCGCCGGTATTTGACGCCTGGCCGCGCCGGGGCATAGACTGATCCGGCCCTAAAAAGCCGAGGACACGTCATGCCGACCGCGACCGTGGAACTGAGATCGATCGACGACACCGAAGCCGCGCTCGGCTGGGCCGGCGGCCATACGGTGGTGGTCGACCGACCCGACGGCCGCGCGGGCGGGCAGGGGCTCGGCTTCAATGGCGCGCAACTGCTGGGTCTGTCGGTCGGCGGCTGTTTCTGCAACGACCTGCGTTACGCCGCCCATGAGCTGGGTGTGCGGCTGGGCGGGATTTCGGTGTCGGTCGAGGTGGCGCTGGATGGCAGCCCGCTTCTCGTCACGGGGGTGGCCATGACCGTGCGGTGTGACACGGCCGACGGCTCCGACCCCGCCATTGTCATCGCAAAGGCAAAGGCAATCTGCACCGTCGCCAATTCGCTGCGCCAGGGCATTCCTGTTGAGATTCGCGCCTGACCCATCCCATCGCACGTATTTCGCGCGATCACCGATATGTGTCCGGATACCGCTTGAATTTTTCCCCAAGTGGGGGAATCCTTCCCTCAATAAAGCCTGGGGAGGCGCGTGTGAGTCTGGGTTCGGTAAAAGAGTTGCGTGTCCACGATAGCGTCAAGACGCCCAAGCGGCGCCAGCTGCCGTGGCGATTGATTGGTCTCTGCCTGGCCTTTGGCGTATCGGCCGTGGTCTGGCTCGCGATCTTCTGGGCCATCGGCTACTACTTCTGAACCACGGCAGAGCCGGGCGGGACTTATCCTAGAAACCGTACTTTTCCGGGTTTTCAAGAACCGTGTCCACGGTCAGTGCGGCGTCCTTTTCGCCCAGTTCGCACGCGATCATCAGACGGAGCATCTTTTCGCGATCTCTTTGACGCACCGCTTCGTCCCACCGCTCGACAAGAGCGAGTTCAACCAGCCGTTCGTTGATGGTCATTCCCGATAACCGGCTTCTTCGCAAAATGAGTCTCCCGGCCGCGAACTGGCTAACTTATCACGTGAACAAGGCTCGCCCCTACAATCCCGCACGCAAAAAAAGCCCGCGTCATTGCCGATGCGGGCAAGGTAGGCGCAATGGCTTTGACTCCGCGCCCGTCCGTGATAGCAGTGACGAAAATACCGCCCGAAACAGGGCCGTGGGGAGACACGTCATGACACCGAAACACATCATCGCCTGTGCAGCCCTGTGGGCAGCCATTACCTCTCCACTGGCGGCCCAAGGCACGGCTCCGGGGTCCAATCCGATCATTCGCGACCGGTTTACCGCCGACCCCGCGCCACTGGTCGTCGGCGACACCCTTTATCTCTATACCGGACACGACCAGGCGACCGGCCAGGAAATGTTCAATATGCGTGAATGGCTGGTCTTTTCGACCAGGGACATGAAGACCTGGACGCCGCACGCGCCGATCATGAACGTCAAGGACTTCAAATGGGCCCAAAAGGACGCCTGGGCGGCCCAGACCATCGAGAAGAACGGCAAGTTCTGGTTCTACGCCGCCGTCGAACACGACAACACCCACCCGGGCAAGGCCATCGCGGTCGCGGTTTCGGACAGCCCCACGGGTCCGTTCAAGGACGCCAAGGGATCGGCCCTGATCACCAATGAGATGACGCCCGAAGGCACGCATAGCTGGGAAGACATCGACCCGACCGTCTTCACCGACGACGATGGCACGACCTGGATCGCCTGGGGCAACCGCGACTGCTATATCGCGAAACTTAAGGACAATATGATCGAACTCGATGGCCCGATCCAAAAGATCACGCCTCCGCATTTCGAGGAAGGTCCGTGGCTGCATAAGCATAATGGGCTCTACTACCTGACCTATGCCTCGCTCGACCGGAAGACCCAGATGGATGAGCACATCTCCTACGCCACCGCCACCTCGCTCGATGGGCCCTGGACCTATCGCGGCGAACTGAGCAAGTCCGGCAAGAACAGCTTTACCATCCATCCCGGCATCGCCGAGTTCAAGGGCCAGTGGTACATCTTCCTGCACAACGCCGCCCTGTCGATCGGCGATGAGAAGGGCGCCTTGGGCCGGCGCGCGGTCACTGTGGAATATCTGCAACACAATGCCGATGGCACGCTCAAGCCCGTGGTCCAGACCGAAGCCGGCGTTTCCGCTCCCCCTCCGGAACGGTGATACAACGAAAGCGTTTTGTCAGAGGTAGCGGCGGGTATGGCGGCTGTTACCCTGAAGCAGGGGCGGGGAGAGGGGCATTCAGGCCGGGACGCTAGACAGATGACTAGCCGCGCCGACCACTGACAAATTTCCCGGTTCGCACGGCGCGTGCAGGGGAGCCGTTGTGAGGAATATCTACCAGATATGCCTGGCCACCCTCACACTTGACAAAATAAACATCGGACACTGAATTCTTATCGACGATTGTATCTCCGGCTCTCCACCACAGCGAGTCCGTGTTTCTGTGTCCTCTATTTTCGTGCGCTTTAATGGCGCATTCGAAGCCGTAGGCGCGTATGGCGCTGACCATTTTTTCCGCGGACCCTTCCGCCAGAGCGGGAGCTTCGCCCATAGTTTGGCAGGAACACAGTCCAAGCAGAGGTAACAAATATATCGTCAGCCGTTTCATGTCTTAAGCTCTGCCGTGTCAGGTGACGTGATGGCCGGGAATGATCATGCAGGCTCTTCGGAAATGCTCCTATCACGAAGCGAACAAGTGTAATCAGTAAGCAGAACGTAAACAAATAGATCCAGAATTTCATATTCTGCTAGGCCATGTCATCCAATTGAAAAATCTAAACCCGAAGTCGCGGGCGGTGGAAAGCTGCAGCTAGACCGCATTGCTCACTCGCAATCTTGTCGTCCCACATGGTCTCTCAAATCAATCCTTACATCAAAGGGCTGGCCAATGAATCCACCGGTTTCGACGTAAATGTTCTTGCCAGACAGTATCCAAATTGGTCCTATATACTTAAGAACGTTACAGATTGCCCCTTCCTCAATGTCAACGGTCACAAGGTGACATCCAGGGCTCTCATATTGAAGATAGGAATTCGCGACATCGCGTTCGATGACATATACGCCATTGCCCATGTCTGGGGCTTTGACGGACTTGCAGAGAGTTTTGGTGAATTTTTGAAACGTAAGTCTGTAGTGCAGTCCTTCGTTATAGAAGACGTCCCAAGCCTCTTTGCCGTCTTGCTCCGCTCTGACTGTAATGGACGGGACGACTGCACCTTGGATGTCGGGTGACGACATCGGACTAAACGTCCCGCAAACTCGCGTTGAGCAATGATTTGGAACAACAGGGGGCTCGGCTAAAGCTGGCGTGGTCGCCGTTCCGACCAGATAAAGGCCGCAGACGTTAAAAAACAATGTTCTGGGAACACAGGTCATTCATTACATCCCTGGTGAAGTAACGCCACTCAATATGAAAGGTCTCGGTGACAACGCACTACAAGTAACGATTAGAATCGCCCGCAAGATGTTCCATTAAAGCAAACGATAACATAATCTTCAAATGCAATAATCGTTCGCTAGTGGTGACGTTAGGAATTGTCCGTCAAACGACCTTTAGGACGATGATATCTACTCTCCAACGTTTCCTTTCGCTGGCGTTTACGAAATGTGGGGACAGGAGCACTATTCCTCATTGCTTCCTGTACAGTTCTGCAAAAAAGCTGTGGCTGATCTTCAGCGCGATATTTTGGCTTTCCTCAGGTGTGCGCCGAGCGATGCGGCGACCGGGCGCGCGCCTAAGGCTGGTGATAGAATCTGTCCTAAGGGCCACCCTGATATCATGGCGCCGTAATCCCTACCGACCGAGCTTCATTTTTGCGTTTACGATGTCGTGATAACGCTATCATTATATTTGAAAAAGCAGATGATATAATATGCTAAGCGTCCGCCGTGGCAGGGAGCCTGGGCGGGTAATATGACGCCGTTCGCGCTTGTGGCGGCGCCATCTATGCTTATGCGGCCACAAGATTAATGCTCATGTCAGCGCTTCAGAAGCTGGGGTTGCGGGGCTTTTGTGTGCATTGCGCAATAATATCTTAAATAAAAACAATATTTTATTTTCTGTCGTGCTTTCGCGCGCGCGGCCATCCCGTTGCGGCTTTCATAAGGGCTGCGGTTTTTAAGGTGGTGTCCTGCCAAACTGTCGCAATTGCGCCACGGCCCGTTCCTTTTTCTTAAATTGTCTGATCATTTTACGAAATGGTCGGACTTTTGCCGTTGAAAAAATGTGAGCGCTATCATAACGTCGTTCTGTCGTGGCGCGCCGGGCGCCCGGAGACTCTCTCTCTGAAACGTGCGGAAACGCGCGGCGGCCGGCGTGTGTCCGACAGCTTGCAAACCGTCCACAACCGCCTCTCACATTCCGTAAGAGGCACAAATGTACTCGGGCCAAAGAAGCCAGGAGACAGGGAGAATGACCTATGAAATCCACAAGGGATAATTGTACCCAAAATCGCCGTGCCGCACCCAGGTCCCGCCTGGGCCGTATTCTGGCCGGCACCACTGCGTTGACGGCCGTGGTCTTTGCGACGGCCGCGTTCGCGCAGGACCCCGCGGCGGTGCAATCCGAAGCCGAAAGCACCGCGGCCGACGGCGATGTCGTAGTCGTCACCGGTATCCGCAAGTCGCTGGAAACGGCTTCGCAGATCAAGCGCAGGGCCGATACCTTCGTCGATTCGATCACGGCATCCGACGTCGCGGCGCTGCCCGACGCCAGCGTGGCCGAGGCCCTGGGGCGGATCCCCGGCGTGTCGGTGACGCGTTATTCGATCCTGCCGCAGTACAATACCGGCGGCGCCGGCGGCGCCAGCGGCGACTTTCCGTCAGCCGAAGGCTCGGGCAACCTGATTCGCGGCCTCTCGTTCGTCCGCTCCGAATTCAACGGCCGCGACCAGTTCACCGCCAACGGCGGGCGGGCGCTCGACTGGTCGTCCATTCCGCCCGAACTCGTCGGCGGCGTCGATGTGTACAAGAACGCGTCGGCCGAACTGATCGAAGGCGGCGCCGGCGGGACGATCAACCTGCGCACGCTTGCGCCGTTCGACCGCAAGGGCTCGGTCTTCTCCGTCAGCGTTGATGGCACCTATACCGACCTGCGCAAGGAGTGGTCGCCCAGCTATAGCGTGATCGCCAGCAACCGCTGGCAGACGAGTGCCGGCGAATTCGGCCTGCTGGGGTCCTATTCCCACTCCGAACTCAGGTCGAACATCAACGACTGGCAGATCGGTGCGCCGGTCCCGAAGGTCAATGTCAGCGCGGTCGAGGCGATCGGGCCCGGCAAGTTCACCGGCGTGCCCGTCGGCAATGTCATCGGCACCCAGACCGTCTTCCAGATGCGCCACAACGAGCAGGACCGCGAACGCACCAGCTATTACCTGGCCGCGCAATGGAAGAACGACACGACCAACATCCTGGTCAAATACATCAATGTCGAGAACGGCACCGACACGGTCGAACACACCGTCGAGCACCTGCCGGACGCCAACACGCCGAACAACACGGTGCTGACCAACGTCTTTACCCGGCCGTACACCGGCACGGTCGCGCTGTGCAATATCGGCTTCGACATTACCCAGGGCGGCTGCAGCCAGCCGATCGCCATCGGCCAGCTGATGACCGCCGGCACGATCAACGGCGCGGGCATTGACGGCGGGGCCTATGGCTACGGCATCAATACGCTGGGCCGTGGCGTGGTCGACCGGTCCAAGACCGAGGACTTCAGCATCAACCTGAAGCACAATTTCAGCACCCGGCTGCACCTGAACCTCGACGCGCAATACACCAAGGCAACCGCGTCGCAGACCGAACTGTGGGGTGGCGGCCAGACGCACTTCATGGTCGACATGGTGTCGAGCCTCGACAATGGCTATCTCAGGTTCCACATGGACCCGCGCGGCAACCAGATCACCGACGTGAAGCCGGGCCTGGCGCCGACCGTCGCGTCGGACGATACGGGCGATCCCAGCGTCTATTGGTGGCTGTTCAACGCCGACAACCACCAAAAGGGCGACGGCGATCTCTACGCGCTGCGCGGGGACGTGGTGTACGACTTCGAGGACAATTCCTGGTTCAAGGACATCAAGTTCGGCGCCCGCTATTCCGAACGCAACCAGACCAACGATACCGCCAACCAGAACTGGGCGGGCGTGGCGCCGCCCTGGGCCGGTGGTGGCGCGGTGCCCTTCAGCGCCCTGCCGGCGGGCATGACCGAGGTCGACGACTACCGGGACTTCTTCCGCGGCGACCTGGTCCACGGCGACAACACCAAGTTTGTCTATATCAGCCGTGACTACCTGCTGAACTACGCCAAGATGGCGGACTTCTTCGCGAACAATTCGGACCCGAACACGGGCCTTGTGCGCGGTGCGCCCTGGGCGCCGCGCGTCCCGTTGTTCCCGGCGGACAACCATTCGGAAATCACCGAAAAGACGACCAACTTCTATGTTCAGCTGGACTTCGACCATGACCTCGGCAACGGCCAGTCGCTCGAGGGCAATTTCGGCGTTCGCTATGCGAAGACCGAGCTGGAATCCGCGGGCAATCTTGTCCGTGTTCCGTTCGCCGCCGACACGGCCTGTACGCCCGGCACGGATACCAACGGTGTCGTGACCACGCCCTATGCCTGTTCTCACAACAGCCCGCAGGAATTCCTCCCGGCGACGGCTGCCTACCTCCAGGCGGCGGCCGAGGCCATCAACTACACAAAGAGCGACGACCACCTCCTGCCGTCGTTTAACGTGAAGTGGAACCTGAATGAGGACATGCTGATCCGCTTTGGCGCCAGCCAGAACCTGACGCGTCCGAACATCGCGGATCTGCGGGCCTATACGACCTACAGCGCCAACACGACGACGGTGCAATGGCCTGCCGGTCACTGCGCCTCCATCAGCCTGCCTGAGACCTGTAATGATGGGTTCCAGAACGTGACCCTGAACGCGATCAACGCGGGCGGCGGTAACCCGCGCCTGAAACCGACGACATCGGACAACTTCGACCTGTCCTACGAATGGTATTTCCCAAGCGGAAACATCTCGACGGCGGTGTTCTCGAAGAAGCTGCGCGACGTCATCCAGGGCGGCTCCGAAACGCTGGGCAGCGTCACGCTGGACGGCAAGACCGTGCCGATCACCTATGGCGGCCAGGTCAACTCCAAGAAGGTCGATGTGAACGGTGTCGAACTGTCCTATCAGCAGTTCTATGACTTCCTGCCGGGCATCTTCTCCCACCTGGGGGCGCAGGCGAACTTCACCTATATCGACGCCAGCACCGATCCGGATACGTCGTGCACCAACAACGGCGAACCCTGCCGGTTCAACATCACCGACCTGTTCGGCCAGTCAAAGTACCTGGCCAACCTGGTCGGCATCTACCAGGACGACCGGTTCGAAGCGCGTCTGGCCTATTCCTGGCGCAGCCGTTACCTGATCGTCAAGGGCGACTACATGACGGGCAACCCGACCTATAACGAGGCGGGCGGGTTCCTGGACGGCTCGTTCAAGTGGAATGTGAACAAACATCTGCAAATCCACACCTCCATCGAGAACATGCTCGATACGACGACGAAGGCGGTCATGCAGGTCGATGCCGCGGGCAATACGCTTCCGCGCTTCGCCATCAAGAACGACCGCCGGATCGAGGTTGGCCTGCGCTACCTCTACTAAGCCGTCCTGATGTGAGAGGGGGCGGGATAGGCATCTATCCCGTCCCTTTTTTTGTGCCTGGACCGTGCTGTGT
The DNA here is from genome assembly GCA_965650705.1 of uncultured Asticcacaulis sp. Lineage (GTDB taxonomy): Bacteria > Pseudomonadota > Alphaproteobacteria > Caulobacterales > Caulobacteraceae > Asticcacaulis. The sequence goes on from CBFGPQ010000172.1 coordinate 7,732, forward strand.
TTGCCATCCTCACCTAAAGATGCACCAATACGAGGACGATCACCGCCGGGAGCGCCTGGATGGCCAGGATCGACTTTTTGACCGTGAACCCGCCATAGAGCCCGGCGATGATGACAAAGCTCAGCAGGAACAACTGGGCGTGAAAGTCATGGGCCACAAC
>CBFGPQ010000173.1:0-7766 GCA_965650705.1 uncultured Asticcacaulis sp.
GCACGCGCCATGGACACCTCCTCAAGTGTTTCGGCCGTTATGGGGAGATTCGGCCGCAAAAACAGGCGCGCAAATAGGCGGCGCCGAAGCCCTTATCAAACTGGCGCACACCCCCTCTGAAGTGAACACCAAGTGCGCGGACGCGCAAAGGCAACTCCCCTTTATGAGAAGCATGCCTTCGCGTAAAGTGGTATTAGGGGATCAGGAATTTGTGCCAGCAGGCGTATTGTAACGAATTACGTAGGCGTGCGGCTCGGTCAGGCCCAACAGCACACGGGCGCGCTCCTGAAGAAGATCCTTAGAAAGATTGTCGGTGCGCAAGTATTTGGCGCGCGCCTCAAGATCTTCACGCTCAGCCTGAAGCTTAGCGAGCTGCTGCTCCTTCACGACCAAGTCACGGTCGCGAGATTCCTGAGAAAAGAAACCCTTGTCCCCCGTCAGATACTGGACGCAGACATAGGTCAATACAAGTGCGATAAGCACGGTAGGCAAGTAAGGCCTCAATCGGTCGAACACTCTATTTTGCCCTTTCTGGACCTGGGTACGCAACTTTCCTGTCCGTTTTCCGCCATCTCGGTTAACAAACTGTTGCTGAACATGTCGGGGAAATGAGAAAAATTTATCGAATCCGCGACTTGGCAGCCGGACCAATCACGCCGTTTTTATCAAAACCGTCAAAAAACAGGATTTTTGACGGCGTCAGACAGCCGCTTCGAGGCTGGCGCCGGTCGCCCTCAGGCGGCTGATATCGCGGATCGGCGGTGCGCCGAACACGCGCCGGTAGTCGCGGCTGAACTGGGAAGGGCTATCATAGCCGGTATGAAAGGCGGCGCTTGCCGCGTCCATAGCTCCGGCATAGATCAGCCGCTGCGCTTCCTGCAGGCGCAGGCGTTTTTGGTACTGCAGCGGTGTCAGCGCCGTTACCGCCTTGAAATGGGCGTGCAGCGACGACGGGCTCATGCCCGCGGCGGCCGCGACGCTTGCGATGGCAAAGGGTTCGCGGAAATTGCGGGTGATCCAATTGATCGCCAGGCCGATCCGCCGCAGCCGGGAATCGGCGAAGGCGATGTGGCGCAGGCCCTCGGCATGGCCGGACAAGATCAGCCGGTAGAGGAGTTCGCGTATGGCCAAGGGCGCCAGGATCTTCGCCGTCACAGGCGCATCAAGGAGGTTTACCAGGCGCGTCGCGGCGTCAATGACCTCCTGTTCGCACAGTCCGATGGCCAGCCCTCGCCCGCTGTGGTCCGACGAGGGTTTTGGCACCCCAGCCTCCTTCAGCATAGCCGCAAGCATCAGCGGGTCGAGATCAACTTTCAGGCACAGGTAAGGACGTTCGGACGTGGCTTCGATGATCTCCCCACTCAGGGGCAGGTCGACCGCAACGGCCAGTTGCTGGCCAGGCGCGTAGGTGAAGGTTTCGCCCTGGAGGCGGACGGTCTTGCTTCCCTGCGCGATAATGCACAGCGCCGGAACGTGGACAACGTGGATCGGCTGGGTCCGCGTATCACTGCGGATCAGATTGATGCCGTCGATGGCGGTGTCCAGCATGCCTTCGGTGTGGGCATGGCGGCGCATGATAGCGGCAAGTTCGGTGGTGTCGGTCATAGGGCTCATCCAGTATCCGGCAATACCTCTAAAGGAATTTTGAGGCCTTGTCGCGAGCGCACGATCCACATTTGGAGAATCGTGCAATCATTATGGACGATCGCATTACCGCTGCGCGCCCGCTCTCACCTATTTTCCAGATCGCGACGCAGCCACTCCCCCGGCTGCCTTCGACAGGAGATTTGAAGATGGAAAATGTAGCAGGCAAGGTCGTGGCGATTACCGGCGCCAGCAGTGGGATCGGCGAAGCGACAGCGCGCGTTCTGGCCGCCAAGGGCGCTAAGGTCATGCTGGGCGCACGGCGCACGGATCGTCTCGAGGCGCTGGTTTCGGAGATTACGGCGGCTGGCGGTCAGGCGCACTTCACCGCCTTGGACGTCACAAAGCGCGACGATGTGTCGGCCTTTGTTGCCGGCGCGGTCGAGCACTTCGGCCGGCTGGATGTGCTGGTCAACAATGCCGGCCTGATGCCTCTGTCGGCCATGGAAGCTTTGAAGGTCGACGAATGGGACCGCATGGTCGACGTCAACATCAAGGGCGTCATGTACGGCATCGCTGCCGCGCTACCGGTCATGAAAGCGCAGAATGAAGGCCAGATCATTAGCGTGTCGTCAATCGCCGCCTACAACACCTATCCGACGGCGGCGGTCTATTGCGGCACCAAGTTCGCCGTCCGGGCTATTTCGGACGGGCTGCGTCAGGAGAGCGATTTTCTGCGGGTGACGACGGTGGCACCGGGGGTGACGACGTCTGAGCTGGCAGGGACGATCACCGATCCGGCCTCGCAGGAATTCATGAAAACTTTCCGCGCGATAGCGCTGCCGGCTGAAGCGATTGCCAATGCGATCGCCTATGCCATCAGCCAGCCGAAGGACGTCGATGTCAGCGAGATTATCGTCCGGCCGACCGCCAGCCCGTACTAAACTTATAGGGTTTGGGGCCTGAGGCCCATAAACCTTTTTCCAATAAGAAAGCCTCACCCCAATAAAGGGCGAGGCTTTCTTATTGGACAAGGGAAGACTTGGGGGCACAGCCCCCAAACCCACAAGTTTAGCAGCGGATGACGCCGACGCCGGCGTACACCGCTTCATCGTCCAGCATCGATTCGATACGCAGCAACTGGTTGTACTTCGCTGTCCGGTCCGAACGCGCCAGCGAGCCCGTCTTGATCTGACCGCAGTTAAGCGCCACCGCCAGGTCGGCGATCGTCGAATCTTCGGTTTCACCCGAACGGTGCGACATCACGCTGGTATAGCCGGCACGGTGCGCCATATCGACGGCGTCGAGCGTCTCCGACAGCGTACCGATCTGGTTGACCTTGACCAGGATCGAGTTGGCCATGCCTTCGACAATGCCGGTTTCCAGACGGTCCGGATTGGTGACGAACAGGTCGTCGCCGACCAGTTGCAGGCGGTCGCCCAGGGCTTCGGTCAGCAGCTTCCAGCCTTCGTAATCGTCTTCGGCCATGCCGTCTTCGATCGAGCAGATCGGGAACTTGTCAGCCAGGCCAACCAGATAGTCGACCATTTCCTGCGGGCTCAGGACCTTGCCCTCGCCTTCCAGGTGGTATTTGCCGTCCTTGAAGAACTCGGTCGAAGCGACGTCGAGCGCCAGCCAGAAGTCCGAACCGGCCTTGTAACCCGCCTGCTCGCCCGCCTTCATAATAAAGGTCAGGGCGTCCTCGGCCGAAGCCAGGTTCGGCGCAAAACCACCTTCGTCGCCGACATTGGTGTTGTGACCGGCGGCCTTCAGCCCCTTCTTCAGCGAGTGGAAGATTTCCGCACCCATGCGCAGGGCTTCGGCGAAGGTTTCAGCGCCGGCCGGAACGATCATAAATTCCTGGATGTCGATCGGGTTGTCGGCGTGGGCGCCGCCATTGATGATGTTCATCAGCGGCACGGGCAGGACGCGCGATTGCAGGCCACCAACGTACTTATAAAGCGGCAGGCCAACCGACTGCGCGGCGGCGCGCGCCACGGCCAGCGAAACGCCGAGGATGGCGTTGGCGCCCAGGCGCGACTTGTTCGGCGTACCGTCCAGGTTGATCAGGGCTTGGTCGAGACGGCGCTGATCCAGCGCCTCGAAACCGTTGATGGCTTCGAAGATTTCGCCGTTGACAGCGTCGACGGCCTGGCGGACGCCCTTGCCGCCATAACGCTTCGGATCGTTGTCGCGCTTTTCGGCGGCCTCGTGGGCGCCCGTAGAAGCGCCCGACGGCACGGCGGCGCGGCCAAAGCTGCCGTCATCGAGGGTCACGTCGACTTCGACGGTCGGATTGCCACGCGAGTCGAGGATTTCACGGGCGACGATATCGATGATTTCGGGCATGAAGGGCGTCCTGCAATATGGAAGGGGAATAAAAGTCCGCGCCCCCTTAGCAAGGTGCGTCTTTGAACACAAGCCTAGCGCTCAGTCAGTCCGACATCGAAACCTTCGTCATACGCACAGCCTTCGGCGAAATCCGACCAGAAAGCTATCCGGCGGATATTCGAAGTGGAAAGTTCCGACTGGCCCATCTCCGCCTGTACGTAATCTGCCAGGTTCGCACCGTAGTAGATAATGTCAGCCTGATAGACCGAAAAGACGGGATTCCCCGATTTGTTGGGCGTTTCGGGGATGTAGCGATGCCCAAACAACGGAATCAGCCGTGGCGCGCGGGCAAGCGCTGCCCTCAATACTTCGGCGCGCTCTGAAGCGTGATCCGGACGCTCGCCCCAGCTTAAAGGCCAGAAGCTGTCATTCTCGATATCAAACAACAGGCCTTCGTACGGCCAGTCCAGCTTCCGGCGTATGGCCGGGTTGTCCGTCCGCCAGTCGTAGTTCAGGACCCGATGACGCTCGGATAGCATCGCGATCAAATCAGGCGGAAACACCAGCCCGTACATATCCTGCGCGCGCTGCAGTTCGGCCTGTGTGTAGGGAGGATACCATTTCCACATGGCGGTCATTTGTCTATCGTTTCTGGGGCACTTACCACAGCAATATCGGCTGGCGCATAGAACACAAAGTCCGGCCGCTCCGCCTCAAGCCGATCCGGCGCGGCGTACCCCCAGGTGACGGCGCCTACAGCAATGCCGCATTCGCGAGCTGCTTCGATGTCTCGGACCTCGTCACCGACCGACAGGGTTTCGGATGCAGTTACACCCGCTGCCTTCATGGCGCTGCGAAACTTCGCCGCCTTGCCGAACAGCGACGCTCCACATTCATAGTGACGAATATTCGCCGCCGACGGCCCCAGGACTTTTTCGACATTTTCCCGGCTGTTCGATGTCACGACCGCGATCTGAACACCGCGCCGACGCAGCTCATCCAACATATGCGCTATGCCATCAAACAGCTTAATTTTATCCAGGTTTTGACCCTGCATCGCCTTGGCGTGCGCGCCGATCATCGGCACCTTCCACATGGGCACATCAAGCGCTTTCAGCAGTTCCCGGTTGTCCATGCGGCGCAAGGCGTCAAGGTTGGAACGGTCAAGTTTCCTGAACTTGAAGCGCTCCGCCAGAATATCAAAGACGTCGAGAAACCACGGAAACGAATCGGCCAGTGTCCCATCGAAATCGAAGATCACCAGTTTGTACGTCACGTTGTCATCCTTCGGCATTGCGCCCTTATGCGCCTTCGCAAAACATGCCGATACAAGGAGTTGCCGATGAATGAAACCAAAACATTTCAGCACGACGACCGCGTTCAGCACGCCGATAAGGGCCTCGGCACGGTCGTCACCGCCCCGGACCGCGAAGAGGTCGACGTCGAGGTCGAAGGCTCGACCAATATCGGCCCGGACAGTGTTTTCGTGAAATGGGACGACGACCGCCTGCCGGTCGAAGCCGTGCCTTTGGCCCAGCTCGAAAAGGTCCCGGACTCGGCCGCCGCCATTTCCACCGGCTTTTAGCGCGATGACATTAAGTCCCCCTTCCGTCAGCTCGCATTTGCGGAGCAAATGACGGAAGGTGGACTTCCGTTAGTTGGCTTTAGGAAGCGGTATCCGTCCCGCCGGATCGACGGCCTTTCCGTTCTCGAAGAGCGCGATGTGGGTATGCGGTCCGGTGGTGCGGCCGGTATTACCTGACTTCGCCACTTCCTGGCCAGCCATGACCGTGTCTCCGACCTTCACCTGGAAATCCCCAAGGTGCTTGTAGTTGGTCACGAGGCCGCCACCATGGTCGATTTCCAGAACCTTGCCGAACCACGGCTCGGCCTCGTCGGCGCGTACGATGCGCCCACCCGCCGGCGCACGTACCGGCCTGCCGATCGGCGAGGCAATATCGACGCCCTCATGCAGCATTTTTTTTCCGGTAACGGGGTTCACACGCATACCGTAACCGCTCGATAGCCGGCCATCGACTGGCACGACGGTAAAGACCAGGGTCGGCGTAGCGGCCGCCGCTATCGCTACAGGCTTCGCGGCCGGACCTTGCGACCAGGCCAGTTGCGCCAGGGCGACGGGCGCCAACAGGACGGCACCGGCCACGACGAGCAGGCGTGTCTTGCGCGCCTTGGGCTCAGGGTGCATAATTTCACTAATTCTCATGCGGTAATCTCCAGATTCTGCGGGTGAGAAGGCCGCTGGGACGCATTGCCGTGCGTTTCCAGCGGCATGCTTGAGCGCCATGATGAGGGATTCAGCATAGGTCTCGCGCATGTGGGGCGCCGAACCGGTCACCCGGGCGTCGCAATCGAGTTCCGCCGCCAGCCGGCATTTCCGGGTCTGGGCACGGACAAACGGGTTGAACCACAGACAGACGTCGATCCAGGCCAGCACCGCGAAGTAGAGCGGATCACGGCGCATCAGATGCGCGCGTTCATGGCGGATGATCAGGTCTGTCTGTATCGGCGAAAGATGCGGCAAGAGGCGTTCCGGCAAAAGAACGGTCGTTTTCCCCCACGCCAGCGCAATGCCCGTGCGCTCAGAAACGCGCACGCCCTGCCCCAAGGTGCCCTGAGGGATCGCGCGGGCACACACCATGGCGATACGCGTGTAAGCGATCAGCAGGCGTACCGCCAGAACAAGAGCAACGGCTGCGTACAGCGCCATCAGCATCATGAGCGCCAGAGGCCACAGGCTGACCCTGTCTCGCTTAGCCACGACGGTTGGGGCGACCTCGCCAATGAAGCCGCCATCGATATCGCCCATCGGCGACAGGGGCAAAGGCAGCGGCACATGCACGGCGAACAGCCGTGCGACCACAAGCACGCCAACTCCCAGCAAAACCGGCCCGAGCATCAGTAGCAAAACGCGCTTTTCCTGAGCGTCATTCGGTATGCCCGACGCAGGCTCGACACATCGGCGCGTCAGGAAAACAACGGCACTCCAGACAAGCGGTAGCGCAAAAACAACCAGCAATATCGCCATCATGACCTGCCCTCGCCCTTCGCCTTGGCCGACAGATACTGAAGCAGGGTTTCGAGCTCCGCGATCTCGCCGGGCGATACCAGCCGGCTGCCCGTGAATGCCGCGGCTGGCAGTGGCGCATCGAGATCAAGCACATCGCGGGCAAAGGCGCTGGCCAAAACCGCCAGGGTCTCGACCTTGGACTGGGCGGCGACATAGGTATTCAGCCCATGGACCGCCTCAAGGCCGACAAGCCCCTTCTCGACCATGCGCTCCAGAGTCTTGCGTGTTGCCGAATAGGACCAGTTGGTTTCCGGGGCACTGGCATCGTGCAGTTCGCGGGCGCTCAGGCGGCCTTCCCGCCACAGATGGCGCAGCAGTTTCAGTTCATAGTCACTGGGCTTGATCATGGTTGCCAACTCAATTGCGACACACGTCGCATGTGTGCGACAATAATTTAACTCTGGCAACAAAAAAACGCGGACCTTGCGATCCGCGTTTTAAAACTCGGTCAGACCGACTGAATTAGTCGTTCTTCGGCGTGATAACCTGACGGCCCTTGTACATGCCGGTCTTCAGGTCGATGTGGTGCGAACGGCGCAGCTCACCGGTGTCCTTGTCCTCGGTGTACGGGTTCGCGCCCAGAGCGTCGTGCGAGCGACGCATGTTGCGACGCGAGGGCGAAGTTTTGCGCTTGGGTACGGCCATGTCCGTCTCTCTGCTTTCTGGTCAAGCGCCGAACATCACGCGGACGTTCAGGCACAAAATTGGGGTATGACTCAACAGGGTTGGTCAGGAAGGCGCGCTTATGCCTCAACTCGCCTGT
>CBFGPQ010000174.1:0-7764 GCA_965650705.1 uncultured Asticcacaulis sp.
AAGGCTGACCGATGCTGGATCAAATCTTCCGCTTGATCATAACGGATACTCTAGTGGTGACGCAGCGACGACGCAGCGGAAAAGTCCCGCGCCGTCGCGGCGGACTGCAAGGCTATCGTTGCCAGAGACGCGCCGACCGCCACCACGCCTGCGCCAAGGAAGGACAGGGGGGACAGCATTATGTGCTCGGCGAATGAGCCAAGCCATGCCTGAAGGCATAGCCACGCCACCGGCCAGGCGACCAGATTGGTCAGCAGGAAGGGCCACAGGAAAGGCATAAAGCGTTGCAGGAACAAATCGCCGAATGTCGCGCCCAGCGCCTTGCGGATGGCGAGTTCACGGACCTGGTGACGTGTCAGGAAGATCGACAGACCGGTCAGGCCCAGCGACGACAGCATGATCGCGACCGCCGAAACAGCGTAGAAGGCAACCATTTGCTGATGCAGGTCGTGGTACTGGTCCATCAGGTAATCGCGAAAAAAGCGCCGCTCGATCGGCACGCTTTCGGCAGATGCCTGCCGCCATGCCTCGTCGATTGCCGCCAGCGTCCTGTCGCGGTCACGTGGGTCAAGACGGATGTTCACCAGGGTGAAGTATTTGGAGAAATTGTCGAAAATCATCGGCCGCATCGGTTCATAAAGGGTCGACACGCGAAGGTTCGGAATGACGCCGACAATCCGCGAACGCATGAGCGTGCGGTCGGTTTCATAATCGATGTCGTGGCCCAATGCGTCTTGCGGCGATGTGAATCCCAGGGCTCGGACCGCTGCCACGTTGACCATTACCTCACGCGGTGTTTCCGGCAGCAGGTAGGTGCCCGACAAATTGCGTCCGGCCAATATTGGCACTTCGTAGACACGCATGAAATCAGGATGGGTCGAATTGCGCGTCAGGGGGACTAGCGGGCGGCCGGATCGCGTAACCCATCCCGGCCGCACAAAATCATTGGTTGGAGTGCCATAGGACTCTGCTGCGGCGATCACGCCGGGCAGCGACCGTACCCGCGCTACGAACTGAGTATCGATCTCCGGTGTCTCACTGAACCGGACCATGAGCACGTCGTCGCCGTTGAACCCGAGCGCGTCACGCGTGGCATAGTTCCATTGCAGCGCTACGGTGTGCGAAGCGGTGAGCAGTATGATGACCAGGGCCAGTTGCGCCACGACCCAGCCGCGCCAGCGCATCGAAGCGACATCGTTTGTGTGCGCCGCGCCGCCGGGCTGCGGCCGCGAAATTATCAAGGCTGGCGCTAATCCGCTCAGGAGCACGAGTACGAGAACAACGGAAACAACGGCCAGAAGCAGGCCCAGTGGCATGGTCCACAGGTCGAGCCTGAGATCGAGCGCCCTGTTCAAAAACGGCAGCAGGCGCTCCACAGTAACAAGGCCCAGACCGGCGCTGATGATGTGAACGATGAACGATTCGCGCAGCATTTGGCCGATCAGGTCGATGCGGCGCGCGCCAAGCGCGCTATGCAGCCTTTGCTCTTCTGTACGCTCATTCCGCTCTGCCAGAATCAGCCCGGCGAAATTGATGCAGGCCAGCGTAACGATGGCCACCGCCACGGCGATCAAGGCCAGCACCGAGTCAAGGTGGCCGCGCGGCTTCAGTTCGCCGTCGCCGTGAGATTGGAAATGCAGGCGGCTGAGCGGCACCAGTGCGAAACCGTCCGGCAGGTTGTTCGGCCCCTGCCAGCGCTTGCGGGCAATTTCAGTCAGCCTGGCCGCCATGACCTTAGTATCTGCGCCGGGTTTGAAAGTCACATAGGTGTAACTGTTCGGCCAGAGGAAATCGTGGTTGCCGTCATAGTTGTGAAGCTTGGAATAAGGACTGCCGCCGGCGCCGAAGATTTCACGGTCGAGATGGGTGTTGGCCGGGAAATCCTTAAGCACGGCGGTCACTGTCATACGGTGGCCATATTGGGTGGTAACGAATTGCCCGATCGCGTCGGCGCGGCCGAAATAGGCGATGGCCATGCGCCGTGTCATGACCACGCTGCCAGGCTTATCCAGGGACGTGGCAAGATCGCCGTACAGCACTGGCAACTTCAAAACGCGGAACAGGTTGGCGTCGGCCCAGTAGAAACGCTCCCGGGCATGGCGGCGGGCAGTGCGCATCGGCCATTCGACCGTATCAAAGCGCGCGACCTGATCGACCTCAGGCATGTCGCTCCGTATCCAGCGCGCCACGCCCGCCGGTATCCGGTCGCTCCAGACGAGCGGCTGACCGGCCGGACCGTAGCTTGCCGTGATCAGATAGACACGGTCCGAGCCGGGCATGAAGCGATCATAGCTCAGTTCGTCGCGAATATAGAGGCCGATAACGATCGCCGAGCAATAGGCGAGCGTCAGACCCGTCACCATCAGCAGGTAGACCAGCCAGCGCGCCCCGATGATCCGATAGACGCGCGTGATTTCGGCCAGGTTGAACGTCACGACAGCCGCCGTGAACTGATATGAACGCGGCCGTCGTACAGTTGGACGATGCGCGATGCCTGGTCGGCCTGGCTGGCGGCATGCGTAACGACGACGACCGTCGTGCCCCTCGCATTCAATTCATTGAGGATGCTAAGGATGTGCTGGGCATTTTGCGAGTCGAGATTACCGGTCGGCTCATCAGCGAGCAGGACGGACGGATTGCCGACAATGGCCCGTGCGATGGCGCAGCGCTGTTGCTGCCCCCCCGAGAGCTGACGCGGCAAGTGATCAGCCCGGTGCCCCATTCCTACCCGGTCCATGGCGGCGTCCACCAGTTCACGCTGGCCCGTCAGGTGGTCGCGGCGATAACGCAGACCCAGCTTGATATTTTCATAGACCGTCAAGTGGTCGATCAGGTTGAAGTTCTGGAAGACGAAGCCGATTCGTACCGCGCGCAACTGCGCCAGGGCATTGTCGGAAAGCTTCGAGACGTCCTGGTTTTCGAAATCGTAGCGTCCGCTGGTCGGGCGGTCGAGCGTACCGACGACGTTGAGCAGGGTCGACTTGCCGCTGCCCGAAGGTCCTACGACCGCGACGAATTCGCCGGCATCAATATCAAGTGTGATGCCACGCAGTGCCGGCACGGTGCGTTCGGTATCGGTATAGTTCAGGTGAACGTCCTGCAGGCGGATGAGCGGCATGGATCACCCCCTGATCGGAAAGCTGAAAGCAAAGGTCGTGGGCATACTACCGGCGAGTTGAAGGTTGCCGCCATGCACCAGCGCGATCTGACGCGCCAGATTAAGCCCGGTGCCCGTGCCCTTGGGCTTGGTGGTGGCGAAGGCGGTGAAGAGGTTGGACCGAATGCTGCTGGGGACGCCCTGACCGTTGTCCGATACGGTAATAACGACATTGTGCTGGTTTGCGCTGGCCGCGATCCTGATCCACCCCGGCCCTTCCAGTCCGTCCGTGGCCTCGATGGCATTTGTTATGACGTTGATCAGTGCCTGGCTGATCTGGGCCTCATCGAGACTCAGACGCGGCAGCGCATCGCTTACCTCGACCACCCATTCGATCGCGTCATGCCCGGGTGTACGCAAGAACAGGTTCGACACGTCACGCACCAGCCGCGCCGGCTCGACGGGTTGCAGTACCGGATCGGGAAGGCGCGCGACCGAGCGGTAGGCTTCTATGAAGCGCGTCAGGCCAGCGGCGCGGCGCGACAGGGTTGACAGCGCCTCGCGCGCAGAACCGACATCCACCGGATCCTTGTCGAGAAAATCGGCGGCGACTTCGGCCAGCGAAGCCACGGGCGTCAAAGAGTTCATGATCTCGTGGCTTAGCACCTGAAGCGTATCGCGCATGGCGGCGGCTTCGGCCTTGTGCATCTCGGTCTGCACGTCGGTCAGCGCCGCCAGCCGGGCATAGCCGCCGTCCGACACCACCTCGCTGACGGTGACAGCGTATTGCCCGCCCAATACAGGCAGGACGTTCTGCGATCCCGACGCGGCCTCCGACAGCGCCTGAATCAGTTCCGGCGTCTCGGCGACGATGATGTCGTCAGTCTGGAAAAGCGCACGGGCGGCGCGGTTCAGCGCCTCGGGCCGCTGGCCATCGACGTGGCGGACCAATGGCACGGGCAACTGGTCGAGGATGACTCGCAGGTCTTCGTCGCGCGCATGGCGCGCCGTTCCGGGCTCTCTGACTCGCACCACACGCGCCGTTTGACTGACCCACACGATTCCCACCAGGACGATGCACGCTGCCAGGCCTATGCCCAGGCCCGCCCACAGGCCGCGCACGGCGGAATCGTAGGTGAAGACCGCCGCGGCGACCAGCAATCCTATAGCCAGGATTTGGAAAGGACGCGAGTTAGAGACCATATTTGGACATTCGTCTGTATAGGGCTGGCCGCGTCAGTCCCAATTCCGCCGCTGCCGCCGATACGTTGAAGTTGCTGCGACGCAGGGCTTCTTCAATCATCACCTTCTCCGCATCTGATAGCCGGGCGGAGGGAGGGCGGGCGGAGGACTTTTCACCGGCGATGCGGGAAGCCGCTTCATCCGGAACCAGAACGAGATCCTCAGGACCGATGACCGGCTTGTCGCTGAGGATGGCAGCGCGTTCGATCGCATTTCGCAGGGCGTGAACATTGTCCACCCAGCCATGGGCATTGAGGCGTGCCTGAGCTTTTGGTGCCAGGGTCCTGGCCGAGAGCCCATGCTTCCGGCATGTGACCCGCAGGAAGTGCTCCGCCAGATCCAGGATATCCCTCGTCCGTTCGCGCAAGGGCGGGATCTCGATATCGATGGTATTCAAAGCGTAGGCCAGTCCGCGCTCAAGGCCGAGATCGCGGTGGGGATGGGCCGTCGTCGACAACAGGCGGCTGTTGTGACGCGACGCGCGGGCCAGCCACGCTTGTAAGGCGCCCCCCATGCCTTCGGGGATGCGCTCAACATTCTCGATTAGCAGCGTCGTATTGGTCAGTCCCGCCAAGTGTTCGTGCGTCAGCGTCGCCCCATCAATCTGCAGCAGTGTAGCGCGGCCCGACTGACGGTGCAGGATGTTGGCCACCAAAGTCTTGCCGGTGCCGGCTTCGCCGCGCAGCAGCACTGAAACGTTGAGGACAGCGCAACGGTCGATCATTGCCTTGATGCTCTGCAAGGCCTCCGAACGTCCGACCAATATGGCCGGCTCGACCTCCGAGACGTCGGACGCCCGGCGTTCGGCCGCCGCCTTATCGACAGCTTCCAACAGGCGCCCATTGTTCCACGGCTTCATGATGAAGTCGCGCGCACCGGTCCGAAGCGCCTCTACAGCGATATTGAGCCCGCTGTGCCCCGTGACCACCACCACGACCGCGCGCGGATCGTGCCTGAGGATATCCCGTAAGAGGGCGAGCCCCTCCTCGCCCGAGGTCTGGGCGCGCGAAAAGTTCAGGTCGAGCAGGATGACATCGACAGTTTCTGAGGCAAGCTGGCTCATGGCTTCGCCCGGACCGCTGACGCCACAATAGCGATAACCAGCTGACCTTAAAAGCAGTTCGGCCGTCTTTCGCACATCCGCGTCGTCATCGACAAACAAAACCGTTTTTGAGTTATCAAGCATGTACGGTTCCGGACACAGCGAACAACCATGCGAACACCTGTGAGCGAGCCGATATAAAAAGTCAAACGAAATTAGGATATTAGGGGGTAAGGTCCGCTTCGTGTTATTGTAACACAAAATAAAAAATACATGGAAGGATGACCACGAATCCTACAGCCAGAGCCAGAAATAAGGCTCGACATCCTGTCGATAACACCGGCCGCGCAGCCGGAGCAGACGAATGCTGCCCAGTAACGGGTAGCGCAAGCTTCGCATCCACCTGGTCCATGGATGCGCTCTGTCTCCTAGGACCGTTCTGTTGAACTGTCCCTTCCGGCGTACACCGGGAGGGATCTTTTTCCTGGCCATTCTTCCGCCGTCACGCGTCCTGATCCCGCAGCACGCCCAACTGGAGCTCTTATGAAATTCCGCACTTTCCGGACCTTGCTGACCAGCCTCGTCTCGACACTTGCCCTGGCCGCCGCCGCCCAAGCCGCACCAATCGCAACGCTCGACCGCAACGGCGCCTGGGTCAGCGTCGAGGCCTATGGCCCCAATGTCGTCCATGTCGTGATCGCCGCCGACAAGGCCGAAGTCCTGAAAGGCCCGGGCCAAGGCATACTTCCGGAAAATGGCGATAATTCCGCTTTCACCCGTACGATGGGTCAGGACGGCGATACCTTTAAATCCAACTTCCTGACGCTCAAGGTTAATCCAGCCCCCGCCCCGCGTGTGCCTACCCAAGGTGAAAAGTATTTCGCGCCATCCCTCGCCAGCGTCGGCCTCTCAGTCAAGAATGCGAAGGGCGACACCGTCCTGACCATGAGCAGCTGGGAGATGTCGCCACACGAGGTGACCGGCGAGAAGACCTATCAGGTCGGTGCGTCCTTCGTGGCGCCGGCGGATGAGCACCTTTACGGCATGGGCCAGAACCAGGAGAGCCTTGGTTCGCTAGACCTGCGCGGCAAGATGCTCGACTGCAAGCACTGGTACGACGCGCCAGCCGGTGAAACCGTGTGCGTCCCCTTCATGGTCTCGTCCAAGGGCTACGGCATTATCTGGGATAACCCTTCGCAAACGCGCTTCATCGGCGCTGTCAATGGCCGCACGGCCTTCCAATCCAAGGTCGGCGAGCGCGTCAGCTTCTTCGTCGTCATCGGGGATACACCCGAACAGATCTATTCGGCCTATGCCCGCGTTACCGGCAAGACGCCAATCCCACCCAAGCCTGCATTTGGCCTCATCCAGTCCAAGGCACGTTATGATTCACAGGACCTGGTTCTGAAGGTCGCCAACACCTATCGCCAGAAGCAGTATCCGCTAGACGTCATGGTCGTCGACTGGTTCCACTGGACGCGCATGGGCCAGATGGACATCGACCCGGCCCAGTTCCCCGATCCGGCTGGTATGAACAAGCAGCTCCACGATATGGGCATGCAGTCGATCATCTCGGTGTGGCCGCGCTATGAGACCTCGGGGCGCTATTACAATGAGCTGGCGGCGAAGGGCTACTTCCTGCACCATAAGGACGGCTCACCCGTCGACGGCCTGCCGTTCCGATCCGACCGCACCGGCGCCCTGATCGATTCTACAAATCCGGAAGCCAGGAAGTGGTTCTGGGAAAAGATTCGCGACAACATCCTGAGCCAGGGTTTCGACTATCCGTGGCTGGACGAGACCGAGCCGGACCTGGTGCCGGAAGGCTACCACTTCCACATCGGCACTGGCGACCGCTACCGCAACCTTTATCCGCTGGTTCACGTCGAAGGCGTGTCGCAGGGCATGCGGGCGTGGAAGCCCAACAAGCGCGTCCTGATCCTGGCGCGCGCGGCTTATCTGGGCTCGCAGCGCACGGGCGCGCTGTTCTGGTCATCGGACATCCACCCGACCTGGGAAGCCCTGCAACGCCAGGTGCCGACGGGCCTGAACATGACCGCATCGGGCATTGCCTACTGGGGTAATGACATCGGCGGCTGGCAATGGCTGCCGCAGACAACCTCGGCCACCAAGCCGCCGCTCCTCGATCCGTCGGACGCGCGCGACACCGTCGGCCAGAACCACGACTATCCGGAACTGCACACGCGCTGGTTCCAGTACGGCACCTTCACGCCCACCCTGCGTCTGCACGGTGACCGCAAGAACGCTGAGCTGTGGGCGTTCGGCAAGGAGGCCGAGGCGGTCATGGCCAAGTTCAACCGCCTGCGCTACCAGCTGATCCCCTATATCTACAGCCAGGCCAAGATGACCTACGACACCGGCG
>CBFGPQ010000175.1:0-7715 GCA_965650705.1 uncultured Asticcacaulis sp.
GCGAAACCGAGCGCGACATCAAGCTCTTGGGCGACAACGCCATGGGCGATTTCACGCGCTACCTCAATCCGTATTCGCTGATGACGACGCTGGGGACCTATGAAGGCCAGCGCGCGACCAGCAACAAGCGCGCCCTGACCCTGACACGCTCGGCCTGGGCCGGGGCGCAGAGGACGTCGGCGGCGTCATGGTCGGGCGACACCTTCTCCAGCTGGAAGACCTTCGCCGAGCAGATCAACGGCGGCGTCAATGTCACCATCGCCGGCACGCCCTACTGGACTCAGGACACCGGCGGCTTCTTCGTCGCGGGGCAGTTTCCGGAAGGCGAGAAGAGCCCGGCCTACCGCGAGCTGTTCGCGCGCTGGACGCAGTACGCGGCCTTCAACCCGTTGATGCGCATCCACGGCACCGACATCGAACGCGAGCCCTATATCTTCAAGACGCTGGACCCCGAGGTCTACACGTCGCTGCGCGCCTCGGTCGACATGCGCTACCGCCTGATGCCCTATATCTACAGCCAGAGCTGGCAGGTCACGCACAACGGCTACACGATGATGCGCGCCCTTCCGATGGACTTCCCGGACGACAAGGCGGTTCACAATATCAACGACGCCTTCATGTTCGGGCCGTCCTTCCTGGTCCATCCGGTAACGCGGCCGATGTTCCGCTTCCTGCCGCCGCCGGCCACGACCATTCCCGCGACGGCGCTGCGCACGCCTGACGGCAAGCCGGGCCTGGCGGGGCAGTATTACGACGGGATGAACTTCGAGACCGCCAAGGGCAAGACGCTTGACTCCACCGTCGACCTGCGCTGGCCGGGGCCGCCGCTGACCGAAATCCCGGCGGGCCTTACGGCGCTCAACAACTTCTCCGCACGCTGGGAGGGCACGGTTATCGCGCCTGAGGACGGCGAGTACGAACTGGGCCTCGAAGGCGATGACGGCATGCGCCTGTTCGTCGACGGCAAGCTGCTGTTCGAAGACTGGAACATGGGTGGCGCCCGCTACCGAAGCGGCAAGGTGACGCTCAAAAAGGGCCAGAGTGTGCCCATCAAGCTGGAATACTTCCAGGGTGGTGGCAACCGCAGCCTGCGCCTGGCCTGGCGCACCCCCAGCCAGATCGCTGAACTGGCGAACACCAAGACCGAAATCGACGCCAGCATGGACACCTACCTGCCCAAGGGTGCGGCCTGGTACGACTTCTGGACGCACGAACGTTTCGACGGCGGCGCAAGCGTGACCAAGACCGTACCGATGGATATCCTGCCGCTCTATGTCCGCGCCGGATCGATCGTGCCGATGGGGCCGACGCTTCAGTATGCGACTGAGCACCCCGACGCCGAGTATGAAATCCGCGTTTATCCCGGCGCGAACGGCACGTTCACCGTCTATGAGGACGACAACGAGACCTACAACTACGAAAAGGGCCAGTACGCGACCTACGATCTGAACTGGAACGACGCCACGCGGACGCTGTCGATCGGCGCGCGCAAGGGCGATTATCCGGGGCTGGTCAAGAGCCGGAAGCTCAATATCGTCGTGGTGAGCCCGGCCAATGCGACGAAACTGTCGCAAGCGCCCGCGACGCAGTCGGTGACCTATACGGGCGCACCGGTGTCGCTGCGCTTCTGACCGCCCAGCGATGCCAGCGAGGCGAGGTGAAGCAGGATCGATAGCGGCACCAGGAAGGTTGGGATGAGAACCAGCGGAAACTGCGCCACCATCGTGTTCGGCGCATCGAAGGCGAACATCTGAAAGCGCGACGGCGAGGTTAAAAAGCCCGTCGTCAGCGCCACGGCCAGGTCCAGTATGCCGAGCAGGTTCCAGGCGATAATCGCGCCCCTCGCCTTTTCGGGCCTGCGGGCGGCGAAATAGGCCACCAGTGGCGCTGCCAGACCGACCAGGACGTCGCCGATCCCGGCCGGCCACGCGAACAGCGCCGGCAGTTGGCCCGCCGCCCACAACACCATGAAGATACCGCCCAGGGCGCGATAGAGCTGGATGCCGATCAGCCATGGCTGCGGCAGGCCACGGACAAACGCCCGAAAGCCGGGTTCCAGACAATAGGCCAGGACGCCCAGAACGATTGGCGTCACGATGCCGAATTGAATGGTTGGCATGCGTCCGGCTTCGGCGACGTACACGTTGGTAGAGGCCAGCCCTACCGCCGCGATCAACCAACCGATGAGCACGATGATTATCCCCGCCGCCGGGCGCCCTCCGGCCGCTGCGGGATAGGCCACAGGCGCGAAGCGCACCATGGCGGCGGTCAGAACAGCGATGAGCGTCAGGGCGCACGCCATGAAAAGGGTAAGCTGAAGCGACGACATGAGAGGACCTCCGTTTTGCGAGGCTTAAGGGGACGCCGGATTCACCAACTTGTCAATACATAGTGACTATGAAATATGTAGTGACATTTAATGACGGACTTTCTATCTTGCTGTCATGGCCAAATCCTACGAGCTTGATTGCCCTGTGGCGCGCACACTCGACATCGTCGGTGAAAAGTGGACGCTGCTGATCCTGCGAGACCTGTTCACCAAGGGGCCGCAACGCTTTCTCGATTTCGAAAAGAGCCTGGAAAGCGTGCCGCCATCGACCCTGTCCGCACGTATCAAGACGCTTGAGGAAGGCGGCATTATCGTGGCCGAACTATACGACACCCATCCGCCGCGATCGCGTTATGCCTTGACCGACAAAGGCAGGAAGCTTGGTCCAGTCCTGCTCGCCCTGCGCCAGTGGGGGACGGATTATACGTGAGCGCTGGTCGGTCAAGCCAGGCTGACGCGGATGATCTTAAACACCGTGGCGGGCCAGCATCCACGCCGCCATGGCGACCATCATAAGGTTTTCGGTCAGCGACACGAAACCCAGCGGCACATTGCTGTCGCCGCCGACGCAGGCGCATTTCAGCTCGCGCTTGTCGATATAGACGGCCTTGTAGACCGACACGGCGCCTATTCCACCGATGACCAGCGCGACCGGTATCGACAGCCAGTTAAGCACGCCCGCGATCATCAGCACGCCCGCGCCCAGCTCCGCGAACGGATAGATGTAGCCATAGGGCACCCAGCGTTTGGCCAGCAGGTCGTAGTTCAGGAACATGGTCGAGAACTTTTCGACGTTCTGCAGCTTCAGCACCGCCAGGACGACCATGGTGAAGGCGATGAACAGCTCCGCGGCATGAAGCGTAAACGGCGATCCGCTCAGGAGGTAGCTGACGGCCATGGCCATCAGCGCGGTGCCGGCGAATACGGCCAGCACCGGCGTATAGCTGGGCGCCTTCGGGTCGGGTACGCTTTGGCCGAAATGGCGGCGCAGGTCGTCATAGCCGCCGATGCGCTGACCTTCGATAAAGACCTGCGGCGTGGTCGCGACGTCGTGTTTGGCCTTGAAGGCGTCGGTCTCCTCGCGCGTTGTCAGCCAGTGGTCTTCGACGGCAAAGCCTTTGGATTTCAGCAGGTGCACGGCCTTGAGGCCATAGGGGCAGGTGTGGCTGGCCATCACCATGCGATAGATTTCAGCGGTTTTTGTCGGTTGTGTCATGGGTGCAATCCTCTCGATTGCTCCCTATATGGGGTCTGTACCATGGTACGGAGTCAAGCCTGTGGATCACAATATGACGATCGGCGCCCTGGCGCGCGAAGGCGGCGTAGGGGTCGAGACCGTGCGCTACTATCAGAGGCGCGGTTTGCTTACGACGCCCGAACGCAGCGGCGGCAACGCCCTGTCGGGCGGCGTGCGGCGTTACGGCCCGGACGATCTGCGCCGCCTGCGCTTTATCCGCCAGGCGCAGGCCTCGGGCTTTACGCTTGAGGAAATCGGCGAATTGCTGGTGCTGGACGCCGGCCATGACCGGCCGCGCGCCCAGGCCCTGGCAAACGCGCGCATCAAGGCACTGGACGCGAAAATCGCGGAACTCCAGGCGGCGCGGGCGGCACTGCAAAGGCTGGCCCACGACTGCGCCCATTCCGATGGTCCCTGCCCGATCATTTCGGCGTTTGAGACCTAGGCGCGCATGCCGACCGCAGGCGGAAAGACATCGTCGGGCGGCGTCGCCACCGGGATAGGGGCGTAGTGATGGAACCTCGCGAAGTAACGCGCGCGGCCGCCCGATAGGGCCGTCAGGACGTTGCGATATCCAAGCAGGCCGGCCAGGGGAATCTCGGCGAGGATGTCCATGGCGCCTCCGCGCATCGGCTTGTCTCGCACTACGCCACGCCGCTCATCAAGGTCGGCGGTGATCGCAGGCAGGCAATCCGGTGGCGGCTGAATCCTGACCATCATGATGGGCTCCAGCAGGGCCACCCCACCCTCATCACGCATCTTGGCAAAGGCTTCGCGCGCAGCGATCTCGAAGGCCTCAGACGAAGAGTCCAGATCGTGATAGGCGCCGTCGAAGAGAGTCGCCTTGAACGCAACGACCGGAAAGCCTGCTATCAGCCCGCCATGGCGGGCGGCGTCCAGCCCCTTGAAGACCGCCGGAATATATTCGTTCGGGACCGATCCACGCATGATGGCGTTTTCGAACGTGAAGCCGGTGCCGGTCTTGTACGGTTCAAAAGCCAGCACGACGCGGGCAAACACCCCTCCCCCGCCGATGAGCTTCTTGTAGGTGTGATCGATGACAATCCGGCGCGTGAGGGTTTCAAGATAGGCGACCTGAGGCGCACCAAAATCAGCTTCAACCCTGAACTGGTCTTTCAAAACCTTGATCACACGTTCGAGGTCCTCTTCGTCATTGCTTTCGAGAACCGCCGTACCTGCCTCGTCGTCCAGGCCAAGCAAGTAGTTCGCCTCCACATCCAGCCTTTGCGTCAGCACGTCCGCCAGTTTCGCCGTGTCCGCCGGTGACTTTGGCCGAATGGTGACGGTCAGCAACGGCCAGGCGAAGGCTTCCACGGCCGGTTCAAGCGGGATGTCGGTCAAGTCCGTTCTCCTGTCCCTACCGGCAAGAATTGGCCGCCCTATAGGCGTCACGAGAGTTATAACACCTGCTGCCGATTTTGCGCGACTCAAAGCATGATAAGGCGGCATGGACTATTACTACGCCCACATCGACACACCCGTAGGCCGGGCTTCATTGACCTCTGACCCGGACGGCGCGCTGGTCGAGTTCTACTTTCTGAACGAAGGCAGCCTGAAACCCAGGCTGGGCGTGCCGGGGATGGCGACGCTCTCACCCAACCACTTGCGCGACGCCGAGCGCCAGATCGGCGAATATTTCGCAGGGACGCGCAAGACCTTCGACCTCTGCGTCAGGCCGGCGGGAACGCCCTTCCAGCAGAAGGTATGGCGCGCGCTCCTCGACATTGCTTATGGCGAGACGATTTCCTATCAGCAGCTGGCGATCACCGTCGGCGACATCAACGCAATGCGCGCGGTCGGCGCTGCCAACGGCAAGAACCCGGTGTCGCTGGTCATTCCGTGCCACCGCGTCATCGGCAAGAACGGCAGCCTGACCGGCTACGGCGGCGGACTGCCGCTCAAGAAGTGGCTGCTGGAATTTGAGGCGCCCCAGACACATTTGTTTTGAAATACCCCTGTTCGGCGGGACCGTGCAGCGATAGTATTGCCCATTCGGGGGGATGCCATGCGCGCCGTAATCGCCGCACTTTTTGCCGCTATTTTGCTGCCCGTCGCGGCTGTCGCCAAACCACCTTCTGAGGTGGAGGACGCGGCCCTGCGCATCGGCTCGGTCGAAGAGCCGCCGCCCGGTTTCAAACCGGTGGGGCGCGGCATGGTCAAGCCTATCCGGCTGACCGGAGTAATGGCTCCAGACTGGCTGATCGACAGCGAAAAGAGCGGCATGCCGTCCTATAATTGCGGCACGGGCGGCTGCTATGTCGAGATCTGGTCTCAGCAGCCTGACGGTCATTATGCCCGCATCTATGCCAACCAGATGCGCGCCCGCGACCTGCACCGCATCTCAGGCGACGAGCGGCGCTGGCTTGAGGTCGATTTCCATGGCACGACCTGCAATCTGGCCGGGGCCGAAGCCTGCCCGTGGGGTTTCGAATGGCAGGACGATGGGTTTGGCGGCAAGTTCCTTGGGTCTTCCTTGCGCTTTATCGATGGTGAGATCGTGCGCGCCGGCGGATTCCCTCAGGCGCTCGATCCGTTGACGCAAGGGGACCGGGCGCAGATGCCGGCTGAATTGCTGGCCGTCGTGGATAAGGATCAGGCGGCGTGTGCGGCATCCGGCGGAAAGCTGGGGCTCGGAGGCCTGGCCGGGCGGCTTCCGGATCTTAATGGCGACGGCGTTCCGGACTGGGCCTATGACGGGCTGCTGACGCTGTGCGACTACGGCGAAGGCGAATGGCCGGCCGGCGACCGCTGCGCGCAACTAACCTGCGGGACGCGGCTGTGGGTGTCGCGCCGCGAGGGGGGCACTGTCGCCTGGGCCGAGGTCGCTAAGACGCCGGAACGCCCCTATGCCCTGCGTCTGACGAAGGCGGGCGTGACAGGCGTCTATCAGCTTGACGCCCCGCCAGGCGTCTCCGACGACAGCCTGGAAGCCTGCGACACCGGGACGCTGGCGCGCTGCGTCCTGACGCCGCTTTCTGTGCGGTGACAGTTCTCCCCCCTGCCCCGGATTATGACTGATGACGCAATACAGTAACGACACGCTAATGGACTTTATAATTAGGACATTGGTGTGCTGTAGGCCACCTGGAAACGACTATGAAAGCGAAATACGTCAGATATTTTCAGAGACCCCGGACAGCAAAAAGAAACGCGCACTCAAAGAAGCGATAGGTGACCTTGCTTCGATCATTAGAGATGCCGGGCCTGAAGGCGTTAGACGCCTGGAGGCCGATCTGAAAGAGCATGGCCTGCCGTCTTACGTGGAAATACTCGCGCAACACTCAAACGGCGTACAAAAATTGCTGAAGAAGCGCCGCCTCAGGGACATGACCGAAGTGTACATTCTGAAGGACGCGCGCGACAGCGGTTTCCTCACTGAAGACGAGACGATCAAAGCCGACAAGTTGCTTGAGACATGGGAATTCTAACGCCTGACCGACTGTGGCAATTTAAGCGTCGTCAAACCTGTGCGGCTAGCTTAGAAGTGGCGCATCCAAATCGAGGGCCAATCATGCTGAAATCCTGGAAAATCGCTTGTCTTCTGCCGGTCCTGGTCCTGGCCGCCTGCGGGCCGCGTGGCGCCGACAATGACGGCGGCGAAGCGATCCAGCTGGCCGCGCCCATCGCCTATACGGACGCCGAAAAGGCCGAAATCTTGAAGACATTTCCGGCGCCCTACGATACCGCCGACCTCGCCGCCGGTGAAAAACAGTTCAATAAATGCCGCGCCTGCCACACCATCACGCCCGACGGCATGAACATGTCCGGCCCGCATCTGTTCGGCGTCTTTGGCCGCAAGGCCGCGACAGCCGCGGGCTATCCCTATTCCGAAGCCATGCGCAAGCATGCGGTGGTGTGGGATTATGAGACTTTGGACACCTTCCTCAAGGCGCCGCAACAGACGGTCAAGGGCACCAAGATGGGCTATCCCGGCATCAAGGACGATGCTGACCGCCGCAACCTGATCGCCTATATCCGGCTGATGGCCGCCCCGAAGACAAGCGCTGCGGTGTCAGCTGAGAGTGCGGCGGCGGCGGAATAGTTCGTCCACAGATTGCACAGATTGGCTCAGATTGGACTGCGCCCTTGTAGTGAGGCATAAAATCACGGACAGTTCCTTGAAAGGAC
>CBFGPQ010000176.1:0-7660 GCA_965650705.1 uncultured Asticcacaulis sp.
CCCATTCCTTGACATTGCTGTTGTAGTTGCCCTGGGCGGCCAGGACGACATGCGTGCCCTTGCGGTCAAAGGGGCGGGCGTTCTGGACGTTGACCGTGCCGGCGATGCCGCCTTCGAGCGTTTCGGCCGACGGCGTCTTGGAGACGTCGACGCGGTTGAACAGGCCGGTCGGGAACATGTCGAGGTCGACGCTGCGGTTGGGTGAGGACCCGGTGAAGCCGAAGTCCGACGCGACCATGACGCGGTTGCCGTTCATCGTTACCTGGGTGAAGCTGGGCGGCAAGGCGCGGACCGAGATCTGCGTGCCTTCGCCGGTCAGGGCGTCGCGCTGGACGACCATGCCCGGCACGCGCTGCATGGACTCGGCCATGTTCAGGTCGGGGAACTTGCCGAGGTCTTCGGAGAAGATGGTTTCTGTGAAGTTGGTCGCTGTCTTCTTGGCGGCCGTAGCGCTTCTGAGCGACGCGCGATAGCCCGTGACGACGACGACATCGGTGTCGGCGGCGGGCGCGCTTTCGGTATCCTGGGCGTGCGCGGCCGCGAACGGCAGGCCTGTCAGGATGGTCGCACCCATCAGGACGGCCTTGATGGACTGCGCGCGGGGATTTGAATTGGACATATATGACTCCCTACTGAGGTTTGGTTGACCTCATTGTGTTTTATGATGGCGACAACTCCCGGCTTTGGAGGGTCACAATGGTCTGCTTATTACAGAGATTAAGTCAGGTCAATCTGGCCTGACCAATGTGCTTCTGGTGTTGCGCATTTTACACATGCGGAGTGTAGGCGCGCGCATAGGCATGGTTGCTTGCGAATTAAAATGTATATAAGCAATTGATATATAATATGTTTGTAGTGTTTTGTAGCTGGCGAGGCTTGTTGATGGCTTCCATTTAGTGATTGGTCTAGCCAAATAACGCCTTATTTGGCCTGACAATCACTTGTCTGTGAGCGTTACCATTTGTTGATATTTCACGACGACAGGACGCCTTTGCCACAACAGGACAGCACACCGCCAGGGACCCGTTCCGCCCCCTGGCGGTGCGTCCAGTCTTCACCGCGCGGCTGGGTTCAGGGGCCGGACGGGTGACGACGGGATGGCGTTGGCGATATATCGAAACGAGCGCAGCGGTTTCGCGCCAGGTATGGTGGCAAAAAAGCCGGAGCATGATGGCGTTCGGCCGAACGCCTCATGCCTGGGGTTACGGCTTGGCGGGCGGGCCGTCGAACGTCAGGGTGCGGGCGAAGAAGGGCAGGACGTTCTTCTCGAACCGCTCCGCGACGCGGTTGCCGTGGTCGCCGGCATATATTTCGAAACTGTTGGGCACTCCGGACTCGCGCATGCGCTTGTGCAGTTCCGCTGCGTCGACTCGCAAGCCGTCCTGATCGCCGACGTCGATGGCGATGGCGGTGTATCGGCGCAGATTGAAGATGTTCTGGTCGACCATCGACAGAGGCGCGTTCGCCGCCCAGCGCGCCAGGACCGATGGGTCCGGGACGCCATTGACGGTCGGCAGATCGACGAAGAGGGGAGGCTTGTTTGGATTGGGCGACCAGGCCGCGGCGACGGCGAATGTGGCGCGCGGCAGGAAGTCCAGCTTCGCGGCCTCTTCGGGTGTCTTGACGCCTTCGACAATCGCGGCCGCCGGCGCCGGCGGCGCACCCCGCGCCGACAGGCAGCAGGGGCTCATGATATAGAGCGCGCTGAACACGTCGGGATACTTCATGCCCAGGCGCGCGGCGCCGTATCCCCCCATCGAATGGCCGGCCAGGCCACGGCTCTTCCGATCCGCGATCGTCCGGTAATGGCTGTCGATATAGGCCACCAGGTCGCGGGTGATGAAGCCTTCCCAGTCGCCGATGGTCACCGAACTGGAGTACATGGAGCCGTTGTGCAGGGTTTGCGTATCCGGCAGGACAAGGATCATACCGGGTACGTGTCCGGCATTCGCCGCGTCGATGGTGCGCGGGCTTTGCAGGAGACCCGCGAAACCGTCGGCGGTCAGGCCGTAGCCGTGCAGGGCATAGACGACCGGATAGCGGCGGCCGCTGGTGGCGTAGTCGGCGGGCAAATAGACGATGACATCGCGGTCGGGTGTTTCGCCTTCCAGATTTCCTTCCAATGCGCGGCTGTGGACCTTCAGGCGCTCGACGCGGACGGCGCCCGCCGTGTCTTCGGCACGCGCTGCTCCGGCCGGGGCCATGGCGATGGCAAGACCCGATATAACGGTGAACAAAGTAAGGATTCGCCGAACGCGCATTGTCATGCCCTTTTCCATTTTAACCCTGGTTCCCGCGCCTTGAGCGCCTGTCCGCAAGCCAGCGGCGCCGGCGTGGCGACTCTTCTTTTCATTTGACGACATCGGACGCCCATGTCTCGACGCATCTACGCCCAGCTTACGCTACGGGAACACCAGCGGCAACAGGCTGAATCTTGCGTGTTTTTCGTTCGATCACCGTACATTCCAATCGCAGTTGTCCGCGCTGTCCAAAGCCGGACGATGCAACTCTTCCGATCTGGGCCGGCGAGAGACGCTGCCCGGGCTTGTGTCAGAAGCGTGACAATTGATTTCATCGACATTTACCGATTCCCGGCGATAGTCGGCACAAGCGCAGATTGCATGCGCGGTGTATCCAGTCATGGCGCCCTGCGCCATTCGTATCGAAAGTTGCATACCCATGAGTAAGCTGGCGGAAAGTGGGCGGGCGGCCCGGGTCTTGTTGGTGGAGGACAGCGAAGGCGACATCACCCTGTTTCGCCGGATGTTCTTGCGGGCCTGTCCCGACGCTGTCCTGACCGTCGCGCACACGGCTGAAGCAGCGCTTATCCTCCTGCAGCAAGCCGATGGCACGGGCAATGACCCGTTGCCGGACCTGATCGTCACCGACCTGAACCTGCCAGGCATCGATGGCGTCGAGCTCGTCCGCGCCTTGAAGCGTGATCAGCGTTTCCGCCGCATCCCATGTATCGTCCTGTCGAGTTCGCAGGCCGCGCAGGATATCGCGGCGGCCTATGACGCCTTTGCCGCGGGGTACCTGACCAAGCCCGATACCATCGAAGCCTACGCGGCCATGATCGAAAGCCTGACGGGCTACTGGTTCACACTGATGCAGGTCCCCAACGCGTCTGACGCGCCGCGGCGGTTCGCCGGTCTGGATACCGGATTTCAACACTCAGGCGCTATCGACTTATAACAACCTACCACGGAATGGCACGGACCATGACCTTGCAAACCGCATCTCAGCGTATCCTGGTCGTCGAGGACGACGCCGATATCCGCGACCTGCTGGAAATCGTGCTCTCGTCCAGCGGCTATGACGTCGAGACGGCAGCCAATGGCCGACTGGGGCTGGAGCAACTGAAGACGTTTACGCCGGACCTTATCCTGCTCGACCTGGCCATGCCCGAACTCGACGGCATCGGTTTCCTCAAGGCCAAGCGCGATCTGTATGATGTCCGTGATATCCCGGTGATCGTCCTGTCGGCGCGCGACAAGAATACCGATGTCATCGAGGCCGTCGAGTTCGGCGCCGACAACTACATCATCAAGCCGTTCAACACGGACGCTGTGCTGAACAGCATAAGGCGGCTGATTCCCAGCCGCATCTATTAGCGCGTCCGCGTCCGTCCCGGCATGATGACATTCGCACCCAAGGTCACGTCCGACATCTCCCGGCAGGCGCCCGCCTATGCCGCCAAGGTCGCCGCGCTCGTGGTCCTGTACATCATCACAGGCAAGCTGGGCCTGATGCTGTCGGTGCCGCCGGGTTTCGCCACCATCATCTGGCCGCCTTCGGGGCTTGCTTTGGGCATCTGCCTGGTACACGGCCGCCGTCTGTGGCCGGGCGTCTGGCTGGGCTCGTTCCTGCTCAATGCCGAGGTCGCCGGTGCCGTGGGCCCCGGCGTGGCCATCGCCTGGCCGAAACTTGCCCTTGCCGCGTCCATTGCCACGGGATCGACCGTCCAGGTGCTCCTGGGCTGTTTCCTGGCTCAGCGTTTCGTCGGCCTTCCGCTTAAGCTTACGTCGGTCGCCAGTATTTTCAGGCTTTTCCTCGTCGCCGGTCCCTTGGCCTGCCTCACGGCGGCCAGCGTCGGCGTCCTGTCCTTGCGCGCCGCCGGTCTTGTCAGCCCCTCCGACGTGCTCAACAACTGGCTGTCGTGGTGGGGCGGCGATGTCTTCGGCGTCATCGTCTTCCTGCCGCTCGCCCTGATCGCGCCGGGCAATCCGCATCCCATCGGCTTCGGCGGCGACGGAAAGAAAATCGGGCGGCTGTCGGCCCTGGCCCTGTTCCTGCTGCTCATTCCCCTGGGCCTGACCTTCTACGCCTGGAAGATCGCCTCGCTCAGCGAATACAAGGCGCGCCAGGACGCCTTCGAGGCCCTGACGCACGAGAGCGAAGAGGCGCTGCGCCGCCGCCTCGAAGCCTACAACAACGCCCTGGTCGGCGCCCAGGCCTTCTGGACGGGGCAGGGCGAAATCAGCCGGGCCGAATGGAAGACCTATGTCGATGCGCTCGATATCGGGACCAACTATCCCGGCATGAGCGGCCTGGGCTTTATCCAGCCCGTGGCCAAGGATGATCTGCCGGACTTGAAGGCGGCCATGGCGCGCGGCGGCGTCGCGGATTTCGCCGTGCACCCTGAGGCGGGCAGCGGCGAGACCTTCGTCATCACCTATCTGGAGCCGATCGACAGCAACCGCGCCGCCCTGGGCCTGAACATCGCCTTCGAGCCCAACCGGGCATCGGCGGCGCGCGCCGCACGCGATTCCGGGCGGACGACCCTGACGAAGCGGATCCATCTGGTCCAGGACCGCAAGCAGACGCCGGGTTTCCTGCTGCTGGCGCCGCTCTATGCGTCCGGCCGCGCGCCCGATACGGTCGCCGCGCGCCGCGCCGATTTCAAGGGCTGGATATACGCGCCCTTCATCGCGCGCAATCTCCTGAGCGACCTGACGCGGAGCCAGGGGAGCCAGGTCCATATCGAAATCTACGACCAGGGCGTCGAACGTCCTGACGCCTTGATCTACAGCAGCGGCGGGACCGCGCCGGGCGGCAATTTCACGGCGCGGCGGTCGTTCCAGGCCGGACAGACGACCTGGCTGATCGTGTGGAAAAGCACCAAGGCCTTCGACTATGCGGCCCGGTCGGTGACGCCGACACTCATCCTGGGGGCGGGGCTTTTGTTCACCGCCATGCTGGCCGTGCTGTTCTTCGGCATGGGCATGAAGGACGCCGGGGGCGGCGAGGCGCGCGGAGGCCGTGAACAGTTCGTAGTGCCTGTGACGGTCTTCTTTGTCCTGGCGGCCGGCGCAGCCTTCGGTTACCGCACCCTTTCGGTGCAGGAGGCGCACTATGCCGAAGGATTGATGACACGCGACGCCTCACGCATCGAGGAGCTTTTGGGCTCCCGCTCCGACAGCGCGGTGAGCGCGCTGGAACGCTTTGCCGCGCGCAGGACCGTCGCTCCGGGAGGGCCGGAACACCCTTGGCGCGAGGACGCCGCCAACCTCGTTCGCGACATCGACGGGCTACGGTCGCTGACCTGGCTCGACGCCGGCGGGACGCCGCTGTGGACCGTGCCGGAAGCTGCCGGGCCGGCTGTCCCAGAAGGTATGAAGCTCTCCGGCGCCCAGACCCAGCGTACGACCGTGACCTTCGGACACGACGCCGCGGGACTTCCGGTCTTCACCCTGATGGTGCCGGTCTTCGACGGGGGCGAGCCCGGAAACTACCTGGCGGCGCGCTTCGATGCCCGGGCGTTCGCCGAGGACGCCCTGAGCGAAGACCTGCGTGGCAACTACCAGCTCAGCCTGGTGAAGGATGGCCGCGCCACCCCGCTGACGAGCCTCGGCGACACGCCGCTCAGCGGGCAGGCGCTGCCCGGCTATGTCGGCATAGCCAACGCGGTATGGACGCTGCAGATCCAGCCGGCCCGGGCCTTCCTGACGACGCAGCGATCGCCGTTCCCGGTCATCGCGCTGGTGGCCGGACTGGTCATCGCCGGCCTGTGCGCCCTGACCGTCCAGGCGCTTTTGACAAGCAAGTTCAAGTCGCGCGAGCTGGGCCAGACGAACCGCCGGCTGTTCGACGCCAGCGCCCTCAACACCGCCATCCTGGCCAGCACCAAGTACATCGTGGTCACCACTGACGCCGACGGCCGCGTGACCTCGTTCAACTCCGAAGCCGAAAGCGCCCTGGGCTATGCGGCCGCCGAGGTCATCGGCATCGAGAGCGCCATAAAGTGGCACGATCCGTCCGAAGTTGTCGTCCGCACGCGGCAGATCAACGCCGAACTGGGCCTGGCGCTCAAGCCGGGGTTCGCGACCTTCACGGCGCGCATCGCGCGTTTCGGCGAGGACACCAGCGAATGGACCTTTGTGCGCAAGGACGGGACGCGTTTTCCGGTGAGCCTGAATGTGACGGCCCTGACGGATGAAAACGGCGAGATCACCGGCTATCTGGGCGTCGCCGAGGACATTACCGAGCGCCGGGCGCAGCAGCAGGCGCTCATCACCAGCGAGGAGACCTTCCGGCTCGCCATGGAAAACGCCCCGACCGGCCAGGCCCTGGTCAGTCCCGACGGGCGCTGGCTCAAGGTCAATGGCGCCCTGTGCGAGCTCCTGGGTTACACGCCGGAAGCCCTGCTCAAGACCGACTTCCAGACCATCACCCACGCCGACGACCTCGACGCCGATCTGGCGCTGGTCGGTCAGGTCCTGTCGGGCGAGATCGGCAGCTACACGCTCGAAAAGCGCTATATCCGCAGCGACGGGCGCATCATCTGGGGCCTGCTCAGCGTCTCGCTGGTCCGCAAGGCCGATGGCACGGCGCACTACTTCATCTCACAGATCCAGGACATCACCGAACGCCGGGAGATGGAGCAGATGAAGAGCGAGTTCATCTCGACCGTCAGTCATGAGCTGCGTACGCCGCTGACCGCCATCCGTGGCTCGCTGGATTTCGTCGCCAACAGCCTGGGTGCCAACCTGCCCCAGGCGGGCCAGCGCCTGGTCGACATGGCGCGGCGCAATTGCGACCGGCTGGTCCTGCTGGTCAACGACATCCTGGACATAGACAAGATTACGTCGGGGACGATGCGATTCGACCTGCGCGATGAAGCCGTCGCACAACTGATCGACCAGAGTGTGGCGCTCAACCAGGGCTTTGCTGACAAGTTGAATGTCGCGCTTTCGGCGGCCACCGCCACCGGTGCGGCGATCCGCGTCGACAGCGAGCGCTTCCAGCAGGTGATGACCAACCTGATTTCGAACGCCGTCAAGTTTTCGCCCGAAGGCAGTACGGTCCACATCACGGCCGCGCCTGTCGGGTCGGATATCCGCATCAGCGTCCGCGACGAAGGGCCGGGTATTCCGGCGGACTTCCGCGGGCGCATCTTCGGGCGCTTCGCCCAGGCGGATTCGTCGATTACCCGCGCAAAGGGCGGCTCGGGCCTGGGGCTGCACATCACCAAGGAGATCGTGGCGCAGATGGGCGGGACGATCGGCTACGACTCGGTCGAAGGCGAGGGCGCGACCTTCTGGATCCTGTTCCCTGCCGTCCGCGACGAGATGGACCAGGCGGGGTAGGGGAGGCTAAAAATATGGCTGGGGTTGTTGCCTCCCGCCTCCCCATCTTCGATAGGGAGGAGGGAGTGTGG
>CBFGPQ010000177.1:0-7645 GCA_965650705.1 uncultured Asticcacaulis sp.
TTCGCAATGTTAGGGAATCCATCCCGATTCAATTAAACGTCATCCCGCTCTAGCTGAGTGCATTTCACTTCTTCTTTCCGCGTTTACGGGGAAGGTGGCATTTGCGGAGCAAATGACGGAAGGGGGGCTTTGCTAAACTCAGCAGGCCTTCTGCTTTTTATCGCGCGCCCATTCCATGGCGCCTTCGATGTGGCTCAGGAAGACCGGATCGCTCCAGTCCTTGATCTGGTGCCCAAGCGCGCTATAGAAGATGCCGCCCTTGACCTGGCACTTTGTCCAGATGATCGGGTGGTCCGCGCCCATGCGCAAACGATCGGTCGGATCGTAGGTCGTCTCATCGACGGTCGCCAGGACCTTTACACCCGGACCGCGCGGATTGCGCTGGAAGGTGTACCACTCTTCATTATGCGTCCACTTGGCCGGCAGTCCTTTCATCGCGGGATGACTTGGGTCTTCGACGGTCAGGACGCCGTCCTGGATCGTCGGCGGATGCGCGACAAAGCCGGTGCCGATGACATTGTCGATATACCATGGCCACGGATGGTTCTTGGTTCCGCCGGCGCCATGCACCGCTACGATGCGGCCGCCATCTTCCAGCCATTTCTGAAAGACGACCTTCTGTTCAGGTGTGAAAATCTGGCCAGTTGTGTGGTTGAGCACCAGCACGTCGAAGCGCTTCATATCCTTGGCGTTGAAAATCGCCGCATTGGACGTGTCATAGATCTGCCAGCCGCGCTTGTTGGCAATGTCGGTGATCGCCTTGGCCGTCGCCGGCATGCTGTCGTGACGCCAGTCATTGGCCTTGGACAGCATTAGGATAGCATGGGGTTTCAGGTCCTTGGGAAGCTTTGGCGCCTCGGTTTCGAAAACGGGCGTGGTGACACGTTCGGCGGCCGCGGGAACGGCCGCCAAGGCAAGCAGGGCTGCGGTCAGGTATAGGGTACGCATGACATCTCCTGTGTTTTCTGGAGAGGGTATGTCCACTTTTACGCCACGGCAAGGGCCGGTATGGGAGGACCGGAGTGGAAACGGAAATCCGCGTCGGGTTCGCTGATCAGGGCTTGCTCAACCAGGCGGATGACTTCGATGCGGCGCGCAATGTCGGAGGCGTCGCCGTAGAGGTGCGCCAGGCGAATATAGCCCTGAAAATGCCGGGCTTCGCTGGCCAGCAGGCCAGAGTAGAATTTCGACAATTCGGCATCGAGGT
This sequence comes from uncultured Asticcacaulis sp., assembly GCA_965650705.1. GTDB lineage: Bacteria > Pseudomonadota > Alphaproteobacteria > Caulobacterales > Caulobacteraceae > Asticcacaulis. Next base: position 1,208 of record CBFGPQ010000177.1, read on the forward strand.
GCGGGGCGACCGCGCCGAAACGTTCGCACGAACGTGCTTCTATAAAGGCGCTGATCAGAAGGATGTCGGTGATCATGCCGGGCTCGTTACGCCGAACCAGGGCGCGCAGGCCCGAGGCATAACGGGAGGCGGTGAGTGGGCGTAAGGGTATGTTGCGGGCCTTGATGATCTTCAACACCTGCTCGTAATGGACCAGTTCCTCGCGCGCCAGCCGCGACATGGCGTTGATCAGGTCGGGCCGCTCCTGGTACTTGGCCATCAGGTTGATGGCGTTGCTCGCTGCCTTGTACTCGCAGTTCTTGTGGTCCAGCAGCAGGATATCGACATTGGCCACGGCGGCGTCAATCCAGGCCTGCGGCGTCGCGCTGCCCAGAAACTCATGAATATTGTCCGCCATTGTCGTGCTCCGTTGGTCCGGAGGCAGTGCCAAAATGCGCCATTAAAATCAAGTCATCACACATACTGTATACAGTCTTCGCCTATTTACTTGACAATGTAACTATCTTTACTGTTTTTGCAAACTTATGCAAAGTGATGAATGAACATTACGTATAATTCATTCGACAATAGCCTGCCTTCACGTCAACATTCATAAACAGACGGTGGCTGAGTTACTCTAGGGCTAACATTACGATGTTGTAATGTTAGGGTGGACGGGTCACATGTACATGACACGAGAGATATTCCAGAGATTATCTGAGTGAACTTCCTTCTCCGGGTTGCCGCAGCTCAGGTAATAAAAGGGGGAGGATGTAGGCGCGTCCTCCCCCGCCTTATCCCCCCAGTTAAACTTCAGGCGCGGTGGAAGCTGTAGGCGCGTTCAATCTTTCCAACCCGCACTTCGTAATGTTCGTACCAGGTCTCGCGGCCTGTCTTCTGCGCCGCCAGATGGTCGACCACGCGCTTCCAGGCGCGGATACTGTCCTCGTCCGCCCAGAAGGAATTGGTGATGCCGAAGCCGTCGGCACCGCGCACGCTTTCGACGCCGAGATAGCCCGGCTGTTGTGCCGCCAGTTCGGCCATCCTCATCGCCATATCGCCATAGCCCTGGTCGCCTTCGGTCCGGCGCGAAGAGAAGCTCACGATATAATAGGGCGGCGCGGGCAGGGCGGTGAAACTCATGCGGTTGCCCGTGAGAAGGTCTGACGGTAGGCGGTCGGTGTCGTGTTCAGCTGTTCGCGGAAGTGGTGGCGCAGGTTGGTCGTGGTGCCAAAGCCCGCGCGCGTAGCGATTTCCTCGACCGTGATGTCGCTGGACTCAAGGTGGTCGCGCGCTTCGTTCAGCCGCGCTGTCAATAGCCATTTGGCGGGCGTCGTGCCGGTCGCTTCCGAGAAGCGGCGCAGGAAGGTGCGTTCGCTCATGCCGGCGCGCTTGGCCAGGTCGCCGATGCGGTGATCCTTATGCAGGTTGCGGCGCATGTGATCGAGCAGCGGCCCCAGCCGGTCGCTTTCATAGACGATGGGGACGGCGCGTTCGATATACTGCGCCTGGCCGCCGTCGCGGTGCGGCGGGACGACCAGCCGGCGGGCGACCGTATTGGCGGCAGCCGGCCCAAAGTCGCGCCGGATCAGGTGGAGGCACAAATCGATGCCGGCGGCGCTGCCGGCCGAGGTCAGGATCTGGCCTTCATCGATGTAGAGCACGTCCGGCACGACCTCGATGTCCGGATAGTGCTGGCGGATGCGATCGGTATATTTCCAGTGCGTGGTCGCCTTCCTGCCGTCCAGCAGGCCGCACGCCGCCAGCACCTCGATACCGGAACAGATGGTCAGGATGCGCGCGCCGCGGCCGTATGCGCGGATAATCACGTCGCGCAGCTTGTCAGGTACGGGCCGGGAAATCGGCCAGCCGGGAATAATGATGGTGCCAGCGTCCTCAACGGCTTCCAATGGGTGAGGGGCTGTAATCTGTACGCCGGCCGTCGTCTGGCAGGGGCCATGGTCGAGACTGGCGACCTGGAAGCTGTACCAGTCCGGACCCATTTCCGGGCGATCGAGGCCGAACAGTTCGACCGCGATCGAAAATTCGAACAACGGCATGCCGTTGAAGGCGACGGCGCAGACCTTGCGGTTGGGCAGCGGGGCGGGAGATGACGCGTTTGGCATGATTCTTACTCTATATGTCATTCTCGCCACCTTCAAGCCTTGCTTCCCTTACGGCACAATCACTTTCATCGACAAAGTATTGCGGACGCGCCACCCAGCCTTTTCGGCTTGACGGCTTATCGAACAGTCATGCCGGAAACTGTCACCAGCCGTTTCCACCCGTCGCTCAGGCAGGATGAGGCAGCCAGTGGCGGAGAGGCACGGTTCCTGCATTACGTTAGGTAAGCTTAGATTATTCGGGCACACTTCCTTCTCCGGGTTGCCGCAGTCCGAATGATACGGAGGAGGATGTTGGCGCGTCCTCCTCCAAACTTTGTGAGGCGCATTTGCTCGAACTCAGACCCAATTGCGAATGCTGCGACGTGGACCTTCCGCCGGGGTCACGCGCGGCGATGATCTGCACCTTCGAATGCACCTTTTGCCAGGACTGCGCGGGCGCTATGGAGCTCGTCTGTCCGAATTGCGGTGGCGAACTGGTCAGGCGGCCCATCAGGCCGGCGCAAAAGCTGACCGAGAACCCGCCGTCGGACCGGCGAATTTTGCGCACCGAGCCGTGCGGTCGCTTCAGAATTGTAGCTAACACCACGCGAACCACCTGACCGTCCTGCACGCCAGTGCCGCTGGCGTCATGTTTGTTTCCAAGCCGTTTCCCGCCGTCATCGGCCAGAAACCGCAATCAGGGCTTGCCTTTTCCATACTTTGCCTGTAACAGGCGCGCTCCGGCGTGGAAGGTTCGTCCTTTCACCCGTTCTGTCCGAGACCTTCGGGGAGCAGGGGCCACCTGTTCCATAATGTCTGAGAGCCCTCAGACGCCGAATTGAGACGGGACGCGAAACGCCTCAAGAGATCTACTGTTTCCTTAAACAGGAACCGTGGCCTCGTGGTGATCAGCATCTCATCTGGACAGTTACCCCTGACGGCTCCGCATATGCGGAAACGAAAGGGTTATCGTTGTTCCGGCCCCTGGGCCGGGATGTCACCGCCGTGACGGCATTTTGTCGTCACATATCCCATGGAGGCCACTTATGGACCGCGCTCAAAAAGCTGCGTCGATCGAAGAGCTGAAAAGCGTATTCGCCGACCATGCTACCGTGGTTGTCACCCAGTACACGGGTATGACCTTTGTGGAAATGTCTGAACTTCGCAACCGTCTCCGCAAGGAAGGCGCCGTTGTGAAGGTGTTCAAGAACCGTTTGGCTCAAAAGGCCCTGGACGGCAAGGTCGGCGAAAAGGGCGATGCCCTGTTCAAAGGCCCGGTCGCCCTGGTCTATTCGGCCGATCCGGTTACTGCTGCCAAGATTTCCGTCCAGTACGCCAAAGAGAATGACAAGCTCAAGATCATTGGCGGCATCATGGACACGGAAGTCCTGAACGAAGCTGGCGTCAAGTCGCTGGCCACGCTCCCGTCGCTGGACGAGCTGCGCGGCAAGCTGGTTGGCCTGCTGCAAGCCCCGGCGACCAAGATCGCTGGCGTTCTGCAAGCGCCTGCCGGTGCTGTTGCCCGCGTCATCGCGGCACACGCCGAAAAAGCAGCTTAAGAACACAGACCCTTTCACTCAACACTTCATCTTTTAAGGAAATCAAATGTCCAAACTCGAAAAGCTGGTCGAAGACCTGTCCGCCCTGTCCGTTCTCGAAGCTGCTGAGCTGTCGAAGCTGCTCGAAGAAAAGTGGGGCGTCTCGGCTGCCGCTCCGGTCGCCGTTGCCGCTGTTGCCGGTGGCGCTGCTGCCGCTCCGGCCGAAGCTGCTGAAGAGCAAACCGAATTCACCGTTGTCCTGACCGACGGCGGCGACAAGAAGATCAACGTGATCAAGGAAATCCGTGGCATCCGTTCGGACCTCGGCCTGAAGGAAGCCAAGGACCTCGTCGAAGGCGCTCCGCAGACCGTCAAGGAAAACGTCTCGAAGCAAGAAGCTGCCGACATCAAGAAGAAGCTGGAAGAAGCCGGCGCCAAGGTCGAAGTTAAGTAATTTCGGCTTTTGCCAATCTTTCTCGAACGGGCCGGAGGTAACTCCGGCCCGTTTTGTTTTCGGCAGGCAGGATCTATATGCGGGATCGACTTCGCCCTCCCCATTTATGGGGAGGGCGAAGAACTGAAGAGCAATACGATTTAGATTAGGCGTGACCATGAAAGTCGACTTGCAAACGGCAATTGAATTTTCCGCATCCGCCTTGCCGCACGACGCAGGCGATTGGTGGATCATCGGCAGCGCCGCTATGGTGCTGTGCGGCGTCGAGACCGAAGCCAAGGATGTTGATGTCTTTGCTTCGGAAGCGACGATTGCCAAAGTGCTGGAGCGCCTAGGTATCGATCCGCGACTGCCGTCGAATAATCCATTGTTTCGCTCGACCGTCTTTGCCGCGTATCAGCCGCCCGGCGGTGTCCCGGTGGAATTCATGGGCGGGTTCGACGTGAAGGTATCGGGCGTCTGGCGGCCATTCGAGGTCCAGTCGCGCCGGCGGATACAAACGGCGCGCGGACCGGTGTTTGTCCCCGAACTGGACGAACAGATCGCGGTCCTTGAGATGTTCGGCCGCGACAAGGACCTGCGGCGCGCGGACATCATCCGTAAATTTCTGGCGGAAGGGGCTTTGTAAACCGCGGGCGATGCGCCATATCTAATCCATGGACGAAGGCACGGCCGTACCGGTAACCGATAAACCCAGGCCGATGCCCGCAGGCGTCGTGACGCGGCGTGTGACGCAGTTTTCGCTGATGTTCGATCCGCGCAACTGGCCGATATGGATCGTTCCTATCATCTGCGCCGCCGTCTTTGCTGCTCAGCAGCGCGGCCTGATGCCGGTCGAGACCTACGCCTTCTCCGCGCAGGCCCTGAAAGATGGCCGCTGGTGGACGTCGCTGACCTCGATCTTCATGCACGGCGACGGCATCAATCCAATCATCAGCTATACGCACATCGGCATGAACATGTGGGCCTATCTGTCCCTGGCGCCGCTGGTGGTGGCGCGCTTCGGCAGGGGCTGGCGCGGGCTCATCCCCTTTCATATCTTCTATCTGCTGATCGGGCTGGCGGGCGTGGCGACCTTCTGGGCGTTTCACCGCGATGGCAATATTCCGCTCGTCGGCGCTTCGGGCGCCATCTACGGCATCTTTGCCGCCATGATGCGGCTGGATATCTTTGCCGATCGCGTTTCGCCCATTTTCAGCGGCCGGACACTCAGCGCCATCTGGTTCTTTATCTGGAGCAATGCCCTGGTCATCCTCCTGTTCGGCGGCCCTTCGCTCTTGTTTCAGGTCCTGAGCGGCCAGCCCGTTTCCCTGGAAGTTCCCATAGCGTGGGAGGCGCATCTGGGTGGGTTTGTCGCCGGCTTTTTCCTGATCGGCCTGATGAGGGGCAGGGGCTGGGACCGCAACTGGATGGCCGGAATTGAGGTGATCAGGCTCAATCCTCGCGCGCTTCTGTGAGCCGTATCCACGTTCGCAAAATTGCCCCCTTGACAAAAACCAAAATAAATCCATCTCCCCTCTTTACGAAACATAATTAGTACGCTATGGCACGCTCCCCTCTAAGGCGTACTGCGTGAATTTTGTTTATCGCGTTTCCAATCGGAAAACCGGCAACCACTTTTCCGGAAACGCTTGTGAGGGGCCCGAAAGGCCGGCTTTATGCTCTTTCCACCGGCGAAGGGTTGATCCTGAAACGGATCAAAAACAAAAGCGTCTTTGGCCTCCAAAAGCCAAAAAAGAGCAGGCGCGAAGCAAACTCTGGCCGGATCGGCCGATAACCTTTCGCGCGCAGTCTGACTGCCTTTTATACGACCACACTTTTTAGCGTTTTCTCACGCCAAGGAAAAACGATGGCCCTGTCGTTCACCCAGAAGAAGCGGATCCGCAAGTCTTTCGGCCGCATCCCTGAAGCTATCCAGATGCCGAACCTCATCGAGGTTCAGCGCTCGTCCTACGAACAGTTTCTGCAACGCTTCGTCCGCCCGTCGGAACGCGTCGATGACGGTCTGGAAGCTGTCTTCAAGTCGGTCTTCCCGGTGAAGGACTTCAACGAGCGCGCCACGCTGGAATACGTGTCGTATGAATTTGAAGAGCCCAAGTACGACGTGGAAGAATGCATTCAGCGCGACATCACCTACGCCGCGCCGCTTAAAGTAAAGCTGCGCCTGATCGTGTTCGAAAGCGACGAGGAAACGGGCGCCCGTTCGGTCAAGGACATCAAGGAGCAGGACGTCTATATGGGCGATATCCCGCTCATGACGGACAAGGGCACCTTTATCGTCAATGGCACCGAGCGCGTCATCGTCTCGCAGATGCACCGTTCGCCGGGCGTCTTCTTCGACCATGACAAGGGCAAGACGCAC
>CBFGPQ010000178.1:0-7636 GCA_965650705.1 uncultured Asticcacaulis sp.
CGCGAGACTTCGTAGGCGAAGTCGACGTGGCCCGGCGTGTCCATCAGGTTCAGGATGTAGGTCTTGCCGTCCTTGGCCTTGTAGTTGAGGCGGACGGTCTGGGCCTTGATGGTGATGCCGCGCTCGCGCTCGATCTCCATATTGTCAAGGACCTGCTCCTTCATCTCGCGCGCGGTCAGGCCGCCGGTGAACTGGATCAGCCGGTCGCTGAGGGTCGATTTGCCGTGGTCGATGTGGGCGACGATGGAGAAGTTACGAATAAGGGACAGGTCAGTGCTCATGCGCCGGGCGATAGCATGATGCGCCGCATAAGGGAAGGCTGACGGACATTGACGACAAGGCGACGGCAATTCCGTTTAAATTTGCGACGCTGTTGACGCTCTGAACTTGCCGCTGGCCAGACCCGTAATCTCATGGTAGCGCTATCATATAAAATCTTATCAGGGAGATTTTTTATGATTAAAATGAAGACCTTCACCGGGGTGTTGCTGGCCTGTGGCTTCGCCACAAGTGTCCATGCCGAACCCTTGAAACTCAACGACAAAGGCTATTTCGAAACGCGCGGCGTCAATGTGCTGAACTTCAGCAACTGGTACGACGGGCTGTTCAGCGACGCCAAGATTTCCGGCGTTGAGCTGGTCCATCACGGCGTCCGCACCGCGACCAATGGCGATGTCCGCATGAGCCCGACGCCGGGCCAATGGGATCTTATCGGCCTGATGGTCGACCGCAAGGTCGATGCGGCCAATGGGGTGATCGAAACGACACTGAAATACGCCGAGTTCGATTTCACCTATAAGGTCCGCACCGAAGCGAAAGGCGACGGTGTCGTCGTCAGCGTGATCCTCGACAAGCCGCTGCCCGAAGCGTTGGCTGGTCGTGCCGGTTTCAATCTCGAATTCATCCCCTCCGCCTACTTCCACAAGAGCTACCTGGCTGACGGTAAGGCCGGCGGCTTCCCGCTCTATCCGTCGTCGCCGATGAAGCTGGAGCCGGACGCAAAGTTCGCACCGCAGACTGGGCCGCAGACCACGGCGTTGCCGCTGGCGACCGCCAGGACCTTTACACTTGCGCCCGAAGACGCCACCGGCCGCGTCACGGTCACAGCGTCCGACGGCAATATCAGCCTCTATGACGGCCGCAACCAGGCGCAGAACGGCTGGTTCGTACTGCGCTCAAACCTGCCGGCCGGCAAGACCGGTACGGTGGTGCAATGGCAAGTAACGGCCAACAGCATTGCCGACTGGGTGCGCCCAGCCATGATCGCCCATTCGCAGTTGGGCTACGCGCCATCGCAAAAAAAGGTGGCGGTGGTCGAACTCGATCCCAACGACACGCCGGCCGCCACGGCAAAGCTGCTGGAAGTCCAGGCCGATGGTTCGACCCGCGAGGCCTTCAGCGGCGCCGCCAAGCCGTGGGGCAAATATCTTCGTTACAACTACCTGACCTTCGATTTTTCGAGCGTCAGCAAGCCCGGCCTCTATCAGCTTGAATATAACGGCCAAAAGACCGCGACCTTCCGCATTGCCGCCGACATCTATGCCGATGCCTGGCACCCGACCAGCGACGTCTACATGCCGGTCAATATGGACCATATGTACGTCCAGGAAGCTTACCGCGTCTGGCACGGCGACAGTCATAAGGACGACGCCCTCCAGGCGCCTCTGAACCACGAACACCTCGACCTCTACGGTTCGGCCGGCACGACCGATACGAAGTTCAAGCCGTTTGAGCACATTCCTGGGCTCAATGTCGGCGGCTGGTATGACGCCGGCGACTTCGATATCCGCACCCAGAGCCAGTACGGCGTCGTCCAGGACCTGGTCGATGTCTGGGATCGCTATAAGCCGCTGCGCGATGTGACGTCGATCGACCAGGCCCGCCGCCACGTCGAAATGCATGTGCCCGACGGCAAGGCCGATATCGTCCAGCAGGTCGAACACGGCACGCTGTACCTGGTGTCGCAGTACAACGCCGTCGGCCACGCCATCAACGGCGTCGTCGAGCCCGACCTGACGCAGTATCCGCACCTCGGTGACGGCGTTACCAAGACCGACGGCCTGATCTACGATCCCAGCCTGGGACCCGACGAGGTCAAGGACGGGCGCTCAGGCCGCAAGGACGACCGCTGGGCCTTCACTAACCGGTCGTCGTCGCTGGACTACGGCTCGATTGCCGCCCTGGCCGGTGCGTCGCGCGTTCTAAAAGGCCACAATGACAAGCTGGCCGAAGAGTCGCTGACCATCGCCAAGCGCGTCTGGGCGGAAGAACATAGCCGTCCGCCCTTTACCTTCCGGCATGGCAATGTCACCGGCGGTAACCTGCTGAGCGAAGAACTGTCGGCGGCGGTCGAGTTGCTGATCACCACCAAGGACCCGCAATACGCGGCGCGCATCGACGCCATGTGGCCCGAGGTCGAGAAGTCTTTCGCCTTTAATGTGCAGTGGATTGCCCGCGCCATCCCTTACATGCCAAAAGCTTTCAAAGCGAAAGTGAAGCCGGCTGTCGTCGCCTACAAGGCCGAAGCGGATGCCGAAGCGACCAAGAACCCCTTCGGCGTGCCGATCACCGACGGCGGCTGGGCGGGCAATGGTGCGGTCATGCGTTATGCGCTTAACGCCGCCATGCTGCATGAGCTCTTCCCGGATGTCATTGGCACTGACGCGCTCTATCGCGGGCTCGACTATCTGCACGGCACGCACCCGGGCCACAACCTGTCCTTCGTGTCGGGCGTCGGCACCCAGTCCAAGGAAGTCGCCTATGGCAACAACCGCGCGGACTTCAGCTTTATCGCCGGCGGCGTCGTGCCGGGCGTGCTGATCATCAAGCCGGACCTGCCGGAAAACCGTGAGGACTGGCCCTTCTTCTGGGGCCAGAATGAGTACGTCATCCCGATGGGCCCGACCTATATGCAACTGACCCAGGCAGGAAATAAGCTTGCGAATGGCAAGTGATTAGCGTGTCGCCAGCGCTCCGGCAGGTCTAAACACCTTGTCGATCTTGTAGACCATGCCGTTGCCGCGGCGTTGAGGCCCTGCCTTCAGCGTCGCGGCATTACCGTTCTGGTCGGTCAGGGTAACGACATTCTTGACCTGAGTGGCGGTCAAGACGCAGCCGCCGGCGGTGATGACCGGATAGCTGCCGCCGTTCTGCTTGATCATGCCGGACAGCACCTTGGGCGTCAGCTCCGCCGGAATGACGTGGCAGGCGGCGACGTGCGAAGCTTCGACCTTTGTCGCGGCAAACGCCTTGTCGTCGGGCGCGAAGACCGTCACCGGACCGGGGCCTGACAGTTCGTCGTAGAGGCCGGCGGCCTTGGCGGCGCCATCAAAGGCTCGGCGCGACTGATCGGCGGCCAGGGTGTCGGCGACCGTGCCCTTGGGCGACCAGAAGCGGGTAGAGACCGCAACGCCGCCAGTATCCTTGGATTCCGACGCGCAACCCGCCAAGGCCAGCACTATGACAGGCAGAATAAGGCGAGGCAATTTTCGCATCTGATCTCACCGCGTGCAACACAGCCCGCGGTGAGAATAGAAAGCGCGACCTTATTTTGAGATGTGAAACTTGAGGCCGATTGTCAGAATTTCATGCCGTTCCGGCTATTTCCTGAACAGTTTCAGATCGATGTATTCGCCCATGGCCTTGTAGCCGGCCATCGACGGATGCAGGTGGTCGCCGGAATCGTATTCGGCCTTCATTATGCTGGGATTGGCCGGATCGCGCGTCAGGGCGTCGAAGTCGATGACGCCGTCGAAGTTGCCGGGCGTCCTGATCCAGGCATTGATCGCCTGGCGGTCGGCCTCGTTGGCGGCGTCGGGGTGGTAATAGTCATTGCCGCCATAGGGCAGGATGGTCGCGCCATAGACGGTGATGCCGTGGGCATGGGCGCGATCGATGATTTGGCGATAGCTGGCGATCAGGCGGTTGACCAGGGCGGTATGTTCTTCGGGCGTGATCGGCGCCTCGCGCGTCGCGGTGCCGAGGTCGTTTACGCCTTCGAGCACGATCAGGTATTTGACGCCCGGCTGCGCCAGCACGTCGCGCTCAAGCCGCGCCATGGCGTTAGGACCGTTGCCGTCGAGCAGCAGCCGGTTGCCGCCGATGCCCTGGTTGAGCACGGCCAGCGGGATATTCGCTTCATTAAGGCGGCGGATCAGGGTGTCGGGCCAGCGCGCATTGGTGTTGGGCTGGACGCCGTAACCGTCGGTGATCGAGTCGCCCAGGATCGCTATCGCGCCCCTGGTCTTGCCTTCAACCTCGATGCCCGCCACGTAGTACCAGCGCGTAATCTTCTGCGCGTCGGAAAGGTCGGTCTCGGACACACGGTTGCCCTTGGCGACGTAAGAATGTGCGCGAGCGCCGGGGTGGCTGGTCTGGCGCTCGGGCGCTTCGGCCTGCCAGGTTGAGACGGCCAGGTCGGTCATGCCGTCAACGCTGAGCTCGATCGGATCGGAAACATAGTCGGCGCCGGCGGGCAGGGTGACCGAGGCCTGGCCGGCAAAGGTGACGACGCGGCGCGTGTCGGGCAGAATGCGGGCGCTGTCGTTCGCTGCCGACTTTGCGACCTCGATAGCGCCCAGGCGCACCGGCGCGGTACCGAAGGCGTTGGACAGGCGGATGCGGATGCGGTTGCCCGGCGCGGTGATGCGGATAACCTGGCGCAGGGTGGCGTCGGTCAGATCGGCGGCGGGGAGGGTGTTTTTTTCGTCCGGTATCATCTGCGATGAAGCCCAGGCCGCGGTCCAGCTCGGTTTGGGTTTGGCCAGAACGGGCGCGGCGGCGGTAGCAGTCAGGGCCAGGGCCATAAGCCCGGCACGCAGAAGTTGGCTGAACATCGATCCTCCGGGCGCCTTATGGTAGCGCTATCTTGACTGAAGGGTAGGCTGGTGCCGCAGGATTTGCAAGTTAAGGCGGCACAAAAAAGTACCCCGGATGCTATGGGCTAGATGCATCCGGGGTGAAGTTAACCGATGAGCTGTTGGAGCCATAGGTCAGAAGCCGCCAGATGAGAGGGCAATGCGGCCCCTGTAACTGTGATATGGTAAATGTATTCATTGTTTCAAGATATTGGGATGTAAAAACTTTTGACTTAGTTTAGTCGTGATTTTGTAAAATCTGTGCCTAAATTTGCCTTGATTAAAACACCATTTGGAAGAGTCTGTATTTGTGTACATAAGTGTACATTTAATATTTTCTGTATATATGGTGACATTCCCCGCACTTGACATGGGGGCGCGCGCCTCTAGTCTCCGCTGATACCTTTTCCCGGAGCCTTCCATGTTCAAGCGCCTTGTCCTGACCTCCGCCGCCGTACTGGCGCTGGCCTCGCCCGCTGTCGCAGCGCCGCCGCAACTCAGCGCCGCACGGATTTCGAAGGACGTGAAGACGCTGTCGGACGATAGTTTCGAAGGCCGGGGCATTGCGACGCCGGCGGAAGCAAAAGTTATCGATTTCGTCTCGAAAGGTTTCAAGGCGGCGGGCCTGGAACCTGGCGGCGAGAACGGCGGCTGGACCCAGGCCGTGAAACTGCGCAAGTTCACGCTCAGCGACCCCAACCTGGCCTTCGATACGGCTTCGGGATCGATCCCTCTGAAACAGGGCGAGGATATCGTCGCCTCGACGCGCGGCGCGCTTGGCGACGTCAGTTTCGACAAGGCGCAACTGGTCTTCGCCGGCTATGGCGTCGATGCGCCCGAACGCGGCTGGAGCGACTTCAAGGACATGGACGTCAAGGGCAAGATCCTGGTCGTGCTGGTCAACGACCCGGATTTTGCCCAGCCGGAACTGAACACCTTTGGCGGCAAGGCCATGACCTACTACGGCCGCTGGACCTATAAGTACGAACAGGCGGCGAAGAAGGGCGCGGCCGGTGTGTTGATCATCCATGATGCCGACGCCGCCTCCTATGGCTGGGACACGGTGCGCAATTCGTGGACCCACGACCAGTTCGATATTGTCCGTCCCGATCCGTCGGTGGCCAGCCCGAAACTGGAAGGGTGGATGGCGATCGCCACGGCCGACAAGCTGTTCAAGGCGGCCGGACTCGACCTTGCCGATTTACGCGTCAAGGCGCGATCGAAAGACTTTCAACCGGTAGCGATGAATGTAACGCTGTCTGGCGGCTACAAGGTCGCGTCGTCAGAGATCGTCACGCACAACATCATCGGCCGGCTCAAGGGCAGCAAGTATCCCGAGGAGACCATCCTCTACACTGGCCACTGGGACCATCTGGGTATCTGCGCACCTGAGGCCAAGGACAAGATCTGCAACGGCGCGGCCGACAACGGAACGGGCATCGCGACCATCATGGAGATTGCGCGCGCTTTTGGTAAAACAGCGCCCCAGCGCAGTGTCGCCTTTGTCGCCTTTACTGCCGAAGAAAGCGGTCTTCTGGGCTCGGAATACTATGCGTCGAACCCGCTCTACCCGCTGTCGAAGACGGTTGCCGGCATCAATATCGACATGCTGGATACGTTTGGCCGCACGCGCAATATCGACATCACTGGCGCTGGGCAGTCCAACCTGGAAGACACGTTCAAACTTTATGCGGCGGAGCAGGGGCGAGTGCTGACGCCGGAAGGCCGCCCGGAAGCCGGTGGCTTCTTCCGTTCGGACCACTTCCCGCTGGTCAAGCGCGGCGTGCCCATGCTGGTCGCCAAGTCCGGCAAGGACCTGGTCGAGGGCGGTCTGGAGCGCGGCAAGGCGATTTCGGCTGAATTCAACGCTAAGCGCTATCACCAGCCGGCGGACGAATGGTCGGCCGACTGGGACCTGTCTGGCCTGATCGAGGATGCGACGCTTTATTACAAATTCGGCGCGGCCTTGGCCAATTCGCGCCAGTGGCCGCAGTGGCGTCCGACGTCCGAGTTCAAGGCGGCACGCGATACGACGGCATCTGACCGCAAGTAATTTTTGCTTTGTTGCGATATTTAGCCAAAACCGCTGCACACTTCTGGCATATTGCAACGCGCCCATTGACCCTCACGCGGCGTGAGAGACTATTGGTCGTCTTGCGCGATTTTCCCTCATGGCGCGGAGATGGACAGGTGACACGCTATACCGTCAAACAGCTTGCCGATCTGGCCCGGATTTCGGTCCGGACCCTGCATCATTATGATGATATCGGCCTGCTCAAGCCTGCCTATCTTGGGACCAACGGCTACAGATACTACGAACAGCCACAGCTTTACCGCCTGCAGCAGATTCTGATGTACCGCGAATTCGGCCTGCCGCTCGATGAGATCACCGGTCTTGTCGACGCGGCCGACTTTGACGTGGCCTCAAGCCTGCGCCGGCATCGTGAGCGGCTGTTGGAGCGTCTGCAGCATCAACAGGCGCTGCTCCGGGTCATCGACGACACCCTGGCGCGGCTCGATGGAAATAACAACATGCAGGACAATACTTTTCACGACAGAGGACTTTACGACTGGCAGTCGCCAGCCAAGCAGGCGGAATATGAGGCCTGGCTGGCGGAACGCTACGGCCCACAGGCGCACGACTGGATCGCCAATAGCCAGAAGCGGATGGACGGCTTCAGCGACAGCGACCGGCAGGCGGCGATGGACCGGCTGAAAGATATCGAAGCGGATCTGGTCGATGCTTTCCAACACGGATTGAGCGCCGACAGCGCGACGAT
>CBFGPQ010000179.1:0-7586 GCA_965650705.1 uncultured Asticcacaulis sp.
CGGTCGGCATGCACAAGGGCAAGTGGGACAAGTCGGCGACCGGCGCCCACGAAGTCCGCGGCAAGACGCTGGGCATCATCGGCTACGGCGCCATCGGCTCGCAACTGTCGATCCTGGCCGAAGCCTTCGGCATGCGCGTCATCTATTACGACCTGGCCGAAAAGCTGTCCCTGGGCAATGCCCGCCGCTATCGCTCGCTCGACGCCCTGCTGGCCGAAGCTGACGTCATCTCGCTGCACGTTGACGGCCGTTCCGAAAACAAGAACCTGTTCGGCGCCCAGCAGTTCGCGCGCATGAAGGACGGGGTCATCTTCATCAACCTGTCGCGTGGCCATATCGTCGATATCCAGGCCCTGGCCGCCGCCATCGACAGCGGGAAGGTTTACGGCGCCGCCATCGACGTGTTCCCGGAAGAGCCGCGCACCAATGACGATCCGTTCGAAAGCCCGCTGATGGGCCGCCGCAACACGGTCCTGTCGCCGCACATCGGTGGTTCGACTGAAGAGGCGCAAGAGGCTATCGCCGAATTCGCTTCGGAGCGCTTGCTGGGCTTCCTGAACCGCGGCGACACCACCTTCAGCGTGAACATGCCTCACGTCCAGCTTTCGGAAGTCGAAGGCCGCCACCGCTTCCTGCACCTGCACCGCAACGTGCCGGGCGTGCTGGCGGCGATTAACCAGATCATGGCCAAGTACGAGCTGAACGTTCTGGCCCAGCACCTGAAGACGACCGAGACGCTTGGTTACGTCATTGTCGATATCGACAAGGGCTATCCGAAGGAAGCTTTGGAAGATCTGAAGGCGGTGAACGGGACGCTACGGTTCAGGTCGTTAGTTTAGGTAAGGGCCCCACCACCACGCCGTTTCACGGCGCGGTCCCCCTCCTCAGCAAGCTGGGGAGGTATAGGGTTGGGGATGACACTTCCTTATACCTCCCTGGCTTTGCCGGGGAGGGGGACCGCACGAGTGAGGCATTGCGCGAGCAATGACGAAAGAGGTGTGGTGGTGGGGCTACTTCCTGTCGCTTCTGATCGCGCGCTCCATGCGCGTGACGGCGCCTTGGGTGGACAGCCAGATCACCAACTCAGTGCTGACGCAGATCACCACCTTCAGTGTTCCATTGAGCGGTGACGGGCGGACCTGCCTTTGCGCAAAGCGCAGGTGCTGCACTTCTTCAACCTGGATGTCTGCGATCATCTCGCGCAACGCCTCGTCGCGGCCGGCGAGGTAACGCATCTGTTCGTCGAGATGGCGGTGCACCGTTTCCTCAACCGCTTCGGTGCAGACCATGACAGCATTGCGCCCCATGAGCGACGTCACCAACCCCAGCAGCGATCCACCAATGCCCCACAACGGCATGGCATTGCATGGCCGGGCGTTACGTGATGGCATGGCATCGAGAAAGCGTTGACAATGCACCACTTCGTGCGACAGGGTCTCGGTTAGGAAGGGCACAAGGTCGCTGCCGGTCTTTTGTGCGTACCACAGCTGGGCGCGGTAAATGCGGATCGCGCCGAACTCGCCCGCGTGATTGACCTTCAAGATGCGCGCTATGGTGCGGTCGGACATGGCGTAAGGTTCACGCCGTCGTCGCGATTAGTCGAGGAAAAAGACGTTGTCGTCTTCGGACGTTTCGTCGCGGGTCTCTTCCACCGGCGCTTCTGCCGGCGTCTGGCCGCTGAGCTTCATCCAGGCATCGAACACAGGTTCCGGCACCTTGGCCGGGCGGGGCTGGCCGGGCACCAGGGTCTGGACAAAGTTGAACTTAAGACCCATCCGCGTCGGCGTCGACCAGGCCGAGCTGCCACGACGGACCATATTGGTGTCGAGGTCGATCAGCCACAACTCAGCGGGGATGGCGCAGTTGTTATCAAACGCCACGCGGGCGCCGCTGGGGCTCTGGTCGAGGATGCGGCACTGGATAAGGGTCTGACTCGAAAGAAAGAGCAGGGCGCCACGGTCGTCACAGGCGGCGCGGGGTTCGGAGCGGCGGTCGGTATAGTCGGATGGCTGGATGATCTCGACCTTGGCCGTAGCCGACATCCGTGTGCCGCCCTGCGTCGTGGAGGGCGTGGAACGGTTGACAGGGCGCAGCGGCGAAGACATTCGGACTTCCTCAAAAATTCTCTGGATGGCGGGCACCTGGCGCGAAAATGCGCGGCCTTAAGGTCAACTCTGCCCGTCACGACATTACGCCCCTAAGGTTTACAAAGGATTGGCGGATGCAAAATTTGCACTGATCAATGACCTTGACATTTTGTCGCAGCATAGGCATTTAGGCGCTCTCGCATCCGCGAGATAACCCTCCGTGACGGTCCGACCGTCACTGCCAGCGCTGGCCGCGTGAGATATGCCCTTGATTTACGGGTACATATCGCCAGCGACAGAAGGCCGTCAGAGCAAAGACGTCCTGCCCTTTTTCTTTCGAAGTCCGTGACACGCGCATGCTTCGTCCCACCCGGCCTGTTATCGCAGGCGCGGGCGAGACGTGTTTTGTGTGTCTCGTCCGAAGAAGAAAGCACGTTACGTGACCAAGACAACCAACAAGACTTTTGCCGATCTCGGCCTGAGTTCGACCCTGCTCCTGACCCTGGAGCGCGAAGGCTACACCAACCCGACGCCGATCCAGGCCCAGGCCATCCCTATTCTGCTGAACGGCAACGACCTGCTGGGCATCGCCCAGACCGGCACCGGCAAGACGGCGGCCTTTGCCCTCCCGATCGTCCAGGGTCTGATGCGCAACCGCATCATCCCGGCGCCGAAGTCGGTCCGCACGCTCATCCTGTCGCCGACGCGGGAACTGGCCTCGCAGATCGCTCAAAGCTTCGAAGCCTATTCCAAGGGCCTTGGCCTGCACATCGCCACCATCTATGGCGGCGTCAAGTATGGCCCGCAATACAAGGCGCTGGCGCGCGGCGTCGACGTTCTTGTTGCCACGCCGGGCCGCCTGATCGACCACATCGAACAAAAGACGGTCGACCTGCGCGGCGTCGAATTCTTCGTCCTCGACGAAGCCGACCAGATGCTGGATCTGGGCTTCGTCAAGCCAATCCGCCAGGTCGCCGCCAAGCTGCCGCACAAGCGTCAGAACCTGTTCTTCTCGGCGACCATGCCGAAGGAAATTGGCGCACTGGCGGCCGAACTGCTGACCGAGCCCAAGCGCGTCGAGATCACGCCGGAAGCCACGACGGCCGAGCGCGTCGAACAAAGCGTCATCTTCATCGAGTCGCTGCGCAAGCGTGCCCTGCTGACCGAAATGTACGCCGAAGACGCCCTGGCCCGCACTCTGGTCTTCACACGCACCAAGCGCGCCGCCGACAAGGTCGCCGCCTACCTCCAGGCCGGCGGCATTGAATCCGCCGCCATCCACGGCGACAAGAACCAGAGCCAGCGGGAGCGTGCGCTTCAGGCCTTCAAGGCCGGCAAGCTGCGGGCCCTGGTCGCCACCGATATCGCCGCGCGCGGTATTGACGTCGACAATGTCAGCCACGTTATCAACTACGAGCTGCCGAACGTTCCGGAAGCCTATGTCCACCGTATCGGCCGCACCGCGCGCGCCGGCCGCGCCGGCATCTCGGTGACCCTGTGCGCCGATGATGAACGCAAGTTCCTGAAGGACATTGAGCGCATCACGCGTCAGCGTATTCCGTCGTTCGACCGCCGCAAGGATCAGGCCCTGAAGCTGCTCGACGAAGCCATGCTCGCCTCGGGCGTCGCCGACAAACCGGCGACCCCGGACCGTCTGCCGGAACATCGTAAGAAGGGGGATCCGAAGCCGGGCAAGGGATGGCGCGCTGGTGAGGGCGAGGCCCGCCACAGCGATCCGGACGCCGAATTCGTTCACAAGCGTCAGCGCAACCGTCCGGGCCAGAAGGACCGCGCGAAAGCGCGTGCCGAAGGCCGTTCCGGTGGCAAGCCGTTCGGTGATCGTGCGGCGCCGGCCGCCCGTCCCGACCGTTATGATCCGATGGCGGCCGAGCGCGGTCCCGTCGCCTCGACCAAGCCGTTCAAGGCCGCGCCGCGCGAAGACAATCGCGGGGAGCGCCGTTTCGATCAGCCGCGCGGCGAACGCCGTGAACACGCTCCGCGCGACGGCGCAGGCCACACCGGAGAGCGTCGTGGCAAGCCGGAATTCCGCGGTGGCGACCGTCCGCACGGCGAGTCCCGCCCCGGCGCCCGCAAGGGTTTTGGTGGCAAGCCCGGCGGCAAGTCAAACGCTTTCAAGGGGCCGAAGTCCGGCGGCAAGCCTTTCAAGGGCGAGCGTCCGGCGGGGCCAGAAATCAACCGCTCCGAAGGCGCCCAGTTCAAGCGCCGCAAGCAGTCGTAAAATAATTGAGCCTCTCCGGACTCTGTCCGGGGAGGCTTTTCCTACCCTGCTGTTCGGCGCGTACGCCGGATGGGGGAATTTCACGGTTGTGTGATCCGGTCCTTTCCAGTTACAGTGTAGGCCTTACCAGGGGCCAGGCCTTAATGCGTCACATCACCTTGCGCACGTCCGCGACTGTCCGGCGGCTGGCGGCTGGAGCCGCGGCCGTCCTGATGCTGGGCGCCGGTGCGGCGGGATTGGCCGGTTGCCAGCCCAAGCCGTCGGGCCGGGCGACGCCGGAGGCCATGGTCGCGCGCACGGTAGACGAT
This sequence comes from uncultured Asticcacaulis sp., assembly GCA_965650705.1. Lineage (GTDB taxonomy): Bacteria > Pseudomonadota > Alphaproteobacteria > Caulobacterales > Caulobacteraceae > Asticcacaulis. The sequence continues at coordinate 4,635 of CBFGPQ010000179.1, forward strand.
CATTCCTATGCGCGGCCGCAGGAAGCGCGCGTGCGCCATGTCGACCTCGACCTGACCGCCGACTTCACCAGGAAGATATTGCGCGGCACGGCCAGCCTGGCGCTGGAAACGGAGGCCAACGCCAAGCGCGTTGTCCTCGACACGCGCGCGCTCGACATCGAAAAGGTGACCAATGGTTCCGGCGCGCCGCTGAAATATACCTTGGGAAAAAATGATCCCATGATGGGTGCGCCCTTGACCATCGAGCTGCCGCAGGGCGCGCAGAAGGTCGTTGTGCATTATCAGACGACGGCGGACGGCACGGCCCTGCAGTGGCTGGCTCCCGCCCAGACGGCCGGCAAGCGCAAGCCTTTCCTGTTCAGCCAGGGCCAGGAAATCCACACGCGTACCTGGGTGCCGACCCAGGACAGCCCGGCGATCCGCCAGACTTTCAAGGCGCGTATCGTCGTGCCGTCGGACCTGACCGCCGTCATGGCCGCCAAGCAACTGACACCCAAGGGCGAGGCTGTACCGGGGCAACCGCGTCAGCGCGCCTTCCGCTTCGAACTCGACAAGCCGGTGGCGCCATACCTGATCGCCCTGGCCGTCGGCGATATCGGCTTTAAGGCGGTCGGAGACCGTACCGGCGTGTTCGCTGAAAAGGTGACGCTCGACAAGGCCGCAGCTGAACTCAGCGACATGGAAGCCATGCTGGACGCGGCGGAAAAGATCTATGGCGACTATCGCTGGGACCGCTACGATGTCTTGATCCTGCCGCCGTCCTTTCCCTACGGCGGCATGGAAAACCCGATGGTGACCTTCGCCACGCCGACCATTCTGGCCGGAGACAAGTCGCTGGTGTCGCTGATCGCGCATGAGCTTGCGCATTCGTGGTCAGGCAATCTGGTCACCAACGCCACCTGGGAAGACTTCTGGCTGAACGAAGGCTTCACGACCTACTTCGAAAACCGGATCATGGAACAGGTCTATGGGCCAGAGCGCGCGCGCATGCTCCAGGTTCTGGGCTATCACGATCTTCAAGGCACGCTGGAGGATCTGGACGACGCCGGCACACCCGACTTTACGCGCCTGCATCCCGATCTCAAGGGAATAGCCCCAGACGACTATTTTTCGGACATCCCTTACGAAAAAGGCGCGGCCTTCCTGCGCATGCTGGAAGCTCGTTTCGGCCGCAAGAAGTTCGATGCTTATGTCAAAGGCTATTTCGAGCGCTACAAGTTCAAAAGCATGACCACGGAAGCCTTCCTGGTCGATCTCAGGACCTATCTGCTCAACAACAACGCCGACGTGGAAAAGCAGCTCCAGATTCATCAGTGGCTGTATGAGCGCGGTCTGCCGTCCAATGCGGTTGTGCCGACTTCCCCGGCGCTGGATCAGGTCATGGCGCAGATCCAGTCGTTCGCCGGCGGCGCCGACGTCAAGACGCTCGACGTCAGCGGCTACAGTACTCAGCACTGGCAGTATTTCCTGACCCAGATGCCGGACACCATTACGCTGGAACAGATGGCGGCGCTGGACGGACAGTTCAAATTCACCGAGAGCCAGAACGCGGAAATTCGCGCCGCCTGGCTGACTCTCGCCATCAAGAAGCACTATCTGCCGGCCATGACGGCGGTGCGCGACTTCCTGCTGGCGCAGGGACGGGCCAAGTTCTGCAGGCCTCTTTATACCGAGTTGATGAAGCAGCCGGGATGGGGCGTGGACATGGCGCGCCGTATCTATGCCGAAGCGCGTCCGGGCTATCACGACGTTACCCGTGCCGTTGTCGACAAGATTGTTAAATAAGAATCTATGCAAGCAAAACTGGTGCTGCTGCCGTTGCGGAGGCGATTGTGTACGCCATTTTCAATAAAATGCATCTTTAGCGCGTAGTCTTACTCAATTGTTAAGACTTCCGGCATAGGCTTTCCCCACTAGGTCGGGGAGGCGTCGCTGTGCAAGGTTCCGAGTTTCATGTGCTGATCGTCGATGATCACGAGATCAATCGGCGTATCGTTTCACTGTTCCTGAAGCCGACGGGCTGGCTGTGGACCATGGCGTGCAATGGCGAGGAGGCCGTCGCCTACTGCCACGCCCGCCGTTTCGACGTCATCCTGATGGACATGCTGATGCCCGGCCTCGACGGGCTTGCGGCGACCTGCCGCATCCGCGCCAACGGCCAGAACCGTGACACGCCGGTGATCGCGCTGACGGCCAACGCCATGGAGGGACACAAGGCCCGGTGGGCTGAGATCGGCGTCCACGACTTTCTGACCAAGCCGATCGATGCTGATGTCCTGCTGGCCGCCCTCGCGGCGAAACTGCCTCAGCCGGCCAAGACGCTCAGCGCCTGACGGCGTTGATGTTCTTTTGGGGGGCGCCTTGCTCAGCGCTTGACGTCAAAGCTGCCGCCATCGAGAAAATCCGCCAGTTCGCCGTGCGTTGCCAGGCTGATGTCGCCAGGCTGGGCGTGTTTCAGGCAGCCGCAGGCGATGCCGTAGTTCAACGCCTGCTGGTCGCTGTCGCCATTCAGTACGCCGTGGAAGACGCCGGCGGCAAAGGCGTCGCCGCCGCCGATGCGGTCAACAATACCGACAATATCGTAGGTTTCGGTTTCCAGCGAGGTCTCCCGCGTGAACATCTGGCCGGCCAGGCGGTTGTGATCGGCCGTGACCTGGGTGCGGCGGGTCGAGACCATGCGCTCCAGGTTCGGAAACTGGCTGAAGGCGTGGTCGGCGGCGGCGCGCTCACGGGCCGTGGTGCCGTCCTCGCCCGGGAATTTTGTGCCGAAGACCAGTTCGATATCGCGATAGCCGCCGAACATCATGTCGGCTTCGGCCATCAGGCTGCGGATCAGGGTCGGTGCGTCGCCGCCCCAGGCCTGCCACAGGGTCGGGCGATAATTGCAGTCGAACGATACCTTGACGCCCAGCTTGCGCGCCGTCTGCATGGCCTTGAGCGCCGCCGCGACGC
>CBFGPQ010000180.1:0-7568 GCA_965650705.1 uncultured Asticcacaulis sp.
GCGTCCGACATCAGGAACAGGCCGCCGGCCGACAGGGCGCAGGCCATGGCCAGCACGCCCAGAGGCTTGAACTTTTCGATCAGGGTGCCGGCGAAGATACGGATGACGAAGACGATCAGCGAGGTGTAGATCAGCACCCAGCCGCCGGCCAGGCCGATGTTCTCCATTTCCGGCGCCATCAGCGACGAGATCCAGCTGTCGGTCGCCAGTTCCGTGACGGCCAGCGGCATCATCAGGAGGACGAGCAGGATATAGAGCGGACGGCCCGGCGAACGGGCGAAGATGGCGTAGATAACGGCGAGCGCCACAGCGCCGCCCCAGCTGACCATCGGGTCTAGCGCGAAGACGCGGCCGACTTCGAGCATGATGAGGGCACCGAGAATGAAGGCGCTGATGAAACCGGCCTCGCCCAGCATGGTGCGGTAGGAAACGCCCGAAGCGACGCGCTCCGACACCGGGAACTTACGGCCCAGCAGCAGGAAGGTGTAGGTCAGGACCGGCACGACCATCAGACCGACCTTGACCTGCCAGCCGACGCCGGGGGTAAAGTGGTCGAGCGCCATGGCCAGCAGGCCGCCGAGGATCATGCCACCCGGCCACGCGGCGTGCAGGCGGTTCAGCCACTTGGGCTTGTCGTGATTATAGATGGTGGCGATCAAGGGGTTGGCTGCGGCTTCGACCGCGCCATTGCCCAGCGCCATGACGAATGTGCCGGCATAGAGCGCCCAGTAGCCATTGGCCATCAGCAGAATACCGAGACCGCCCAGGTGGCAAAGAGCCGCGAACCAGAAGGTCGCCTTGAAGCCGATCTTGTCGATGAACAAGGAGATCAGGACGATCGAGATGGCGAAGGGCCACAGGCCCACGCCCAGCAGTTCACCCTTCTGGGTTTCGGTCAAGGCAAAATCGACCCCCCAGGTGTCGACGACCAAAGCGCGCAGAATAAAGCAGAAGGAGGTGGCGGCGATGGCGGCGAAGGAGGCGGCGAACAGAGGGCCATTACCCTGGACGCCCTGAGACGATGCGGCGGCGGATGCGCTACTCATGTGTGTAACCCCTGTGTTTCAACCCTTTGGCCGTCAGGTTTTTTGTTGCTTTGCCCTGGCGGCGTCTTGTGATTTAGGTGTAATCGATTACAGCATGCTTGTGAAGCTGTCGCGTGCAAGCTGTCCCATATTGGTGGGATTGTTCAAGAAAAAAATCGTACAAGTCGTTTCTGAGCTTAATAAAGATCGCGGCGATAGCGGCCAGCGGCAATGGCATCTTCGGCCCATTCATTGCCAAGATGCCTGCGCAAGGCGGCGTCGACCGCCCGGCCCATGTCGAGGCCACCGCAGACCAGGACCGCACCGTCCCCGGCCAGCCACTCCTTCAGTTCCCTGGTCCGGCCGACAAGGGCGTCCTGGACGTAACGGCCCTGGCCATCGGTAACCGATGAGAAGGCGAGATCGAGACGCGCCAGTTGCCCCTTGTCCTGCCACAGAATCAGTTCGTCGCACGCGCCGCCGTCGGTAACCGGATTGCGCTCGCCATAGATCATCCAGCACGGGCGCCCGGCGGCCATGGCGGTCAGGAGATGGGCACGCAGCCCCGCCAGGCCGGATCCGGCGCCGATCAGCAAGACCGGCCCTGAACCGTCAGGCAGGTGGAAGTTGCTGTGGGTTTTCAGACGCAGCTTGAGCGTTTCTCCAGGCTGCAGGGTCTCGGTGAGGAGCCTTGAGCCGTCGCCTTCGGACTTTTGCCGCACCAGCAGGCGGACATTACCTTTGTCCGGGCCTTCGCCGGGCAGGGAGGCGATCGAATAGTCGCGGCGGTGACCCCTGGGCGTGATGATTTCAGCCAGGTCGCCCGCCTGCCAGGTGAGTTCGCCCTCGACCGGCTGAAGATCGACGCGCACCAGTTTCTGCGCCTTGCTGTCCGGGTTCAGGACCTCGCGTTCCACAAGCCGCCAGTCGTCAAAGACAACCTCTTCTTCGGCCGCCTGGCCGGCACCGAGGCTCGACAGGAAGCCGTCCCATTTCGCCAGCGCCTTGGGATCGAGGTCATCGACCTCGACGCAGCCGCGCAATTGCCGTGCGCCGCACTCCATTAGCCAGGCATCCAGTCTATGGCCAAAAGCGCAGAAATGGCCGTGCGTCCGGTCACCGAGCGCCAGGATGGCGAAGGTCAATTGCCCTAATTCCACCCGCTTCTTCATCAGGGTGTGCTCAAAACGCATGGCCTCGTCCGGCGCATCGCCCTCGCCGGCTGTCGATACGACGCACAGAGCCTGCGAGGCGTGTTGCAACAGATCGGGTGTCGCTTCCTTCAGCGACAGGACGACAGCCGCCTGTCCACCAGCCGTTAAACTTGCGGCCGTGCGGCGGGCCAGCGCTTCGGCCTGCCCGGTCTGCGAGGCATAGAGGACGAGGATAGCGGACGACTCCTTCACCGCTTCAACACTCGCCGCCGCGCTGACCTGCGGCTTCTTGCGCAAGGACAACAGGGTGACGACCAGAACGATAAGCGCCGCCGCTGCGGCCAGCAGCCAGCGTGTCGCGTCCTGCGTTACAAATGCACCCAATTCCGTCAAAGCCAGCTCTCCAGAGCGGGACTGATCACGTCCCGCATCGCCCCGTTATCCCTTACACGCAACAGGCAGGCGATCTTTTCCTGCCGTGCGAAATCCATCGCCCGCGTCTCGCCCATGACGATCAGCGCCGTTGCCAGCGCGTCGGCGCGCCAAGCATCGGGGGCGATCACCGTGGCGCTGGCCACTTCCGGCCGTACAGGACAGGCGGTGCGCGCATCGATGGTGTGCGACAGCCGGACGCCATCGTGCTCGAAGCTGCGGCGCAGGTCGCCCGAGGTCGCCACGGCGTGACCGCACAGGGCGATTACCGTGCGCTGCGTGGCCCCTAGACCTTCGGCGCATTCGACCTCAACCCACCACGGCAGGCCGTCGGGCTGGACGCCAAAGCCTTTAAGTTCACCACCGATCTCGACCAGCCCGGCGGAAATGCCCGGTTCGAGGCTCAGCATCTGGGCCAGGCCATCGACGGCATAGCCCTTGGCGATGGCGCACAGATCCAGCCTGACACCTTCTGGGCGGACCAGGCCATCCGCCTGCCACACCAGGTCGCGCCAATCGTGCGCGCAATCACGCACCCGGCGGATTTCTGCCTCCGTCGGCACGTCGTCAGGCACCACCTTGGCGCCGAAGCCCCACATCTCGACCGCCGACAGCAGGGACGGATCGAATGCGCCATCCGTCAGCCGGGCGATATCGAGCGCGTGACGCACCACCTGCAACATGACCCGCGGCAGGGCCACGAAACTACCCGGGCGTGCGGCATTGAAGCGGCACAGGTCCGACTGCGGTTTGTAGGGGCTCATCTGGCGGTCGATCAGGTCGAGCCATGACTGCACGCGCGCCCGCAAGGTCTGCTCCAGTCCCGCCAAGCGTTCCGGCGTCACGTATACGGCCACGCGCCAGCGGGTCGCGAACGCCTCACCGTCAAGAACCAGCTTTCGCGCCCCGGCATCCGGACGCGGCAAGGCCGCGAGGTCCGGGATGACCACTCGGGTATCATAGGCGCCGGCAGATCCGGTCATGCATACGTCCGTGATGTCAGAAGTCATTCCCCAGCCGGAGATTCACGAGCTGAGAATGATTTGCATTTACGGACAGCGGTCTCCACTGTCAATTGCTTAATCATGCAGGCCCCCGAAGCCGCCACAAAACCGTGTCATTTATAGAAACATGATGCAGCGCAATATGCCAGCATGCGTCAAAGCGCTTGATCGATCCGACGTGGCGTGTATCCCTTTGCACACACTTGATTTGGGAAGAAACGATCTGGATGACCACGCGAAAAGGGACTTCCGCCGAACTTGACCCCATGGACAGCCGCCTGCTGGCCTGTCTGCGTGAAGACGCGCGGCTGCCGGTATCGCAACTGGCGGCCCTGCTCGAAATTCCACGCGCCCAGGTCTATGCCCGGCTAGAACGGCTGGAAGCCGAAGGCATTATCGAAGGCTATACGGTTCGGCTGGGTACGGCGTTCTCCAAAACACGGATGCGCGCCCATGTGATGATCAAGACCCTGCCGCGCCAGGGACAGGCTGCCGAGACGGGACTTGCCGGCATCGCCGAGGTGTCGGCCATTTACGCCATTAGCGGCGAGTACGACATTATCGTCCTAGTCGAAGCCGCCGACAGCGTCGCCATGAATGAGCTGCTGGACAGGATCGGCATGCTCGATGGCGTCGAGCGCACAACGACCTCGGTAATCCTGGCGACCAAGCTTGAAAGATAGAAAAGCCGGCCTCGACGACCGGCTTTTCGTTGTATGTCTCAGGTCTTACTTAAAGAAAGCCATTAAGCGATCGCTCGCTTTTTTCTGCGGACTGCGGCCGAAGTGGATATCCGAGAAGTGGAAATCTGACAGATGCGGACGCTCCATGCGCGACAAGCGATCGCGAGCCAGCTCTTCCAAATGGGCCATTTGCTCGCGCGCCTTGCCTTCATAGTGATGCAGGCGATCGCGAGCTTGTTTAACCTGCTTGCCGTAGCCATAGGCCGGCTTGGACAGGTTGAACTTGTTCAGGCCGATCCGGTGGGCAAAACGCTCGATGCGGCTTTCCGGACGGCGCGAGCGCGCATAGAGGATGCCGGCGATCCCGGCGACAGCGATACCACCGGCAACGACGCCGACAATCTGCCACTGTTCACGCGTGAAAAGGGGCTTCTTACCGACTTCCGGGCCGACATCGCCAGCCGGTTCATCGTCTTTGAACGCCAGGGTGCGCGGGCCGTCGTAATCGAGACCTGAAATGGAACCGGTCGCATCATCGATGCCGGGATTGTCGGCGATGGCGTCTGGGTTGATCGACGGGTCGGGCCCTGCGGTTTCCTGAGGTCCACGCGGAAGGGTCTTCTCTCTCGTATCCATGTCTGGCTCTCCTAGCAAGGCGTCGTTGCGCATTTGCGAAGTCTAGCTGCGCGTTTGTAAAAGATACGCCGGACACTTTGCCCCTAGCTGTCAAATATCGATAAGCGCGTTTCTGTCGGCGCGATATCCAGCCAAAAATCCGGTGCATACTTTTAGATATCGCTTAGCCGATTTTCATACCCATCACGACCAGCAGGGCGATTAGCAGCAGTAGCGAAATCGCCTGCCACAGCTTGACCGGATCGGCCTGCCAGCGCCCGCGGCGCAATGATGCCGGCGCCGTCGACAGCATGCCGTTTTCCAACGCATAGGCCATCTCGAACCCATCCTGGAACCGGTCCGCCGGATCCGGCGCAATCGCCGTCAGGATGACGTTTTCCAGCCAGGCCGGCAGGTCCCGGCGCTTGGACCACAGCGCATGCGGGCGGCCGAGCACGGGTTTGGAAAAGGCTGGCGCGTCCGGATAGGGGAAGTCGCCGCCGGAGAACATGCGATAGAGACTGACGCCGAGCGCGAAGATGTCCGAACGCTCGTCGCCTGGCAGGCCATCGTAAAGTTCCGGCGACTTGTAGTTCGGCGTACCCGGCGTGTGGTCGACTTGGCCCGCCGGATCGAGATGGATCAGCCGCGCCACGCCGAGGTCGATCAGCTTGAGGCCGCCGTCGCTGAGCAGCATGACATTCTCCGGCTTGATGTCGCGGTGGATGATGCCGGCACGATGCAACGCCGCGACCCCCTTGGCCAGCCTGGTGGCGATGTCGAGGCCCGTCTCGACCGGTATCTTTTCCTTGCGCGACAGACGCTCTTCCAGGGTTTCGCCTTCATAGAAGGGCTGGGCGATATAGAGCCGCGTCTGGCGGCCGGGCGGCAGGGTCAGGACAGCCCCGACCAGCGCGTGCTGGACGCGGCTGGCAACCCACGCTTCGCGTGCAAACACGGAGCGTGCCGACTGTTCCGAACCGATCGTGTCCGGCTTGGGGAATTTGAGCAGGACGGAGCGTTGTTCCTTCAGGTCGCGGGCGCGGAAAACGCGGCTGTAGTCACCATCGGCCAGGCGCTGCTCCAGCCGGAAATCATCGACCACCGCGCCCGTTTCCGGCGCCTCCAGTAGGGGCAGGCGGGCAAAGGCGGCGTCGAGATCCTCGAGCGTCGCTGGCGGCAGTTCCAGCACATCAACAACCAGGGCGGTCGTATTGTCGTCGCCGTTGTGCGCCAGGGCTTCAGAGACCAGCTTGCGTGCGGTTTCTTCCGGAGAGGCGCGCTGGATCAGTATGGCTTCTATCTGGTTGGCCGACAAAGGCCCGTGGACACCGTCGCTGGTGAGCAGCAGGCGGTCGTGGGCCTGCACATCCTCTATGCGGTAGTCGATGCGTACAGCCTCTTCGAGACCGATGGCGCGGGTGATCAGGTTCGATTGCTCGGCGCCATCGGGCTTGTGGTCGCGCGTCAACTGGCTGAGACCGCCGTCGCGCAGGCGGTAGAGCCGCGTGTCGCCGACGTGGAAACAGTGCAGGCGATGCCCCTTGATGACGATGCCGGTAAAGACCGCCGCCATAGCGCGCAGGTTCTCATCCTTCTGGCCCTGGACGTGGATCCAGTGATTGATGCTTTCGAGCGCGCGCGCGGCCGTCTTGCGTGGCGGAAGGGCATCTGACTGGCTGACATAGTCATCGATGAAGGCGCGCACCGACAGCTCTGCCGCCACGCGTCCGCCCTTGTTGCCGCCGACACCATCGGCGACGGCCGCGACCAGGCCGTGGTGGCGCGGCGGGCCTTCGAGATAGGCGGCGGCGAAATCCTGGTTGTCCGGACGTGGACCGGCCTCACTGGCGAAGCCGGTGGCGACCTTCAGGCGTTGGGTGGGAGCGGCCATAAAGCGCTTTCCAAAAAGTGCGACGCGGTTTTTGGATCAAAAAGCACGCCAAAAAAAATCAGAAATAGGCGCCGACGGTTTCACTATGCACGACTACGGGTGGTTCCAGGAAAAACGGTCCAGCCAGGGCACGCCACTTCTGGAAGTTCTCCGAACTCCGGAAATCGACCGTGTGCGCTTCAACCGTTTCCCACAGGACGCGCAGATTATAAGCGCCCGGCGTCTCGATGACGCGCTCAAGGCTCATGCCGTGGCAGCCTTTCGCCGTGCGGAAGTGTTCCTTCGCCGCGGCGACCGCCGCTTCGAATTCGCCAGCGCGGGCAGGGTCGATGCGAAGGGCGGCGATTTCGGTAATCATGAGGGCTCCATGGTTGCGGCGCGTGAAGGCGCACGCTATGGCGGTTACTCTATTCGGGCAAAGCCAGGACTAGCAAGCATGAAAACGGTCAAATGGGGTATCCTGTCCACCGCGCGCATCGGCGTGACCAAGGTCATCCCCGGCATGCGCAAGAGCCAATATATCGAAGTCGCCGCCATCGCTTCGCGGGACCTTTCCGCCGCGCAGGGCGTGGCCGGCAGCATCGGCATCGAAAAAGCCTACGGCTCCTATGAAGCGCTGTTCGCCGATCCGGACATCGACGCCATCTACAATCCGCTACCCAACCACCTGCACGTGCCGATGACGCTTGCCGCCGCGCGCGCCGGCAAGCATGTCCTGTGCGAGAAGCCGATGAGCCTGAACGCCGCCGAGATCGACCAAC
>CBFGPQ010000181.1:0-7537 GCA_965650705.1 uncultured Asticcacaulis sp.
TCGCGCGCCAGCAGGTCGAGGCCGGCGCCCAGATCATCGACGTCAACATGGACGAGGGGCTGCTGGATAGCGTCGTCGCCATGCGGACCTTCCTGAACCTCCTGGCGGCCGAGCCCGATATCGCGCGCGTCCCGGTCATGGTCGACTCCTCCAAGTGGGAGGTGATCGAGGAAGGCCTGAAGTGTGTCCAGGGCAAGTGCATTGTCAACTCGATCTCGATGAAGGAAGGCGAGGAGACCTTCCGCCATCACGCCCGTGAGTGCCTGAAGTACGGTGCCGCCGTCGTGGTCATGGCTTTCGATGAGGTCGGCCAGGCCGACACAGCTGCGCGTAAAGTTGAGATCTGCGCCCGCGCCTACAATATTCTCGTCAACGAAGTCGGCTTCCCACCGGAAGACATCATCTTCGACCCGAACATTTTCGCAGTCGCGACCGGCATCGACGAGCACAACAACTATGCTGTCGACTTTATCGAAGCGACACGCACGATCAAGCAGACCCTGCCCTATGCGCGCGTGTCGGGCGGGGTGTCGAACGTGTCGTTCTCGTTCCGCGGCAATGAGCCGGTCAGGCGCGCCATCCACTCGGTGTTTCTGTACCATGCCATCGCGGCGGGCATGGACATGGGCATCGTCAATGCCGGCGATCTGCCGGTCTATGACGATATCGACGCCGAACTGCGTGAGGCGGTCGAGGACGTTATTCTTAACCGACCCCAGCGCCATAATGTCAGCAATACCGAATTCCTGGTTGATCTGGCGCCGAAGTACAAGGGCGAAAAGGGCCAGGTTCAGGTCGCCAACCTGGCCTGGCGGGAAGGCTCCGTCGCCGAGCGCCTGAAGCATGCCCTGGTCCACGGCATTACCGAGTTCATTGATGCCGATACCGAAGAGGCGCGCCTGCAGGCCGACCGGCCGCTGCACGTCATCGAAGGCCCTTTGATGGCCGGCATGAACGTCGTCGGCGACCTGTTCGGCGCCGGCAAGATGTTCCTGCCTCAGGTCGTCAAGTCGGCGCGCGTCATGAAGCAGGCCGTGGCCTGGCTGATGCCCTACATGGAAGCCGAGAAGGAGGCGCATGTCGCCGCCGGCGGCACCTACCAGGCGGCGGGCAAGATCCTGATGGCCACCGTCAAGGGCGACGTCCACGATATCGGCAAGAACATCGTCGGCGTCGTGCTCCAGTGCAACAACTACGAAGTCATCGACCTTGGCGTCATGGTGCCGGCCGATCGCATCCTGGCCGAAGCGAAGGAACACAAGGTCGATATGATCGGCCTGAGCGGTCTGATCACACCGTCGCTGGATGAGATGGTCTTCGTGGCGCGCGAGATGCAGCGCCAAGGCTTCGACATTCCGCTTTTGATCGGCGGCGCGACGACATCGAAGACACACACGGCGGTCAAGATCGAACCGGGCTATCACAACAACCAGGTCGTCTACGTTCTCGATGCCAGCCGCGCCGTCGGCGTGGTGTCGAACCTTCTGAGTGAGACCGAACGCGATACCTTCGTTGCCGACACCAAGGCCGACTACGCCCGTGTGCGCGAGTCCTACGGCAAGGGCGGATCGCAGCCGCGTTCAAGCCTCAAAGAAGCGCGTGACAACCACTTCAAGATCGACTTTGCGGCCGAAGCACCGGTCAAACCATCCTTCCTGGGCCTGAAGACCTTCAGTCCCTACGACCTGAACGATCTGGCCGACCATATCGACTGGACGCCCTTCTTCGCGACCTGGGAGTTGGCCGGCAAGTATCCGGCTATCCTGGAAGACGACGTCGTGGGCGAAGCCGCGACCAGCTTGTTCAGGGACGCGCAAGCCATGCTGAAGCGTATCCTTGAGGAAAAGTGGTTCGAGGCGCGCGGCGTCGTCGGCTTCTGGCCGGCCAACCGCAACGACGAAGACGATATCGAAGTCTACGCTGATGAGGCGCGCACAGACGTCATCGCCAAATTCCACAGCCTGCGTCAGCAGATGAAGAAGACGCGCGAAGGCCAGAGCAATACCGCCCTGTCGGACTTTATCGCGCCCAAGGGCACGCCTGACTGGATCGGCGGCTTTGCCGTCACCGCTGGCCACGGCGAGATGGAAATCGCCCGTGACTTCAAGGCCAAGGGCGATGACTATAATGCCATTCTGTCGACCGCCCTGGCCGACCGCCTGGCCGAAGCCTTCGCCGAAGCCCTGCACAAAAAGGTGCGCCGTGAGCTGTGGGGTTATGCACCCAATGAAGACCTGGACATCGATGGCCTGATTGCCGAGCAGTACAGGGGCATCCGTCCGGCGCCAGGCTATCCGGCCCAGCCCGACCACACCGAGAAGTGGACGCTGTTCGATCTACTCGATGCGCGCGACCGTACCGGCATGGAGTTGACCGAAAGCCTGGCGATGACGCCGCCGGCCTCCGTTTCAGGCCTCTATTTCGGCCATCCGAAATCGCACTATTTTGGTGTCGGCAAGATCGAAAAGGACCAGGTCGAGGACTATGCCCGTCGGAAGGGCTGGACCGTCGATGAGGCCGAGCGCTGGCTGTCGCCGATCCTCAACTACGTGCCTTAATCAACTTTCGTCACGTTGACGAAAGCTGATTAAGAGCGCATGCTTCGGGTATGCAGACGCGCACCCTTACCGCCCATATTCCGATTGAACTGGCCGAGCAGGTCGATGCCGCCGCCGAACGCCTTGAGCGTCCGCGCGGCTGGATTGTAAAGCAGGCACTGCAGAATTGGATCAGCCTCGAAGAGCGCCGTCATCAGATGACTCTGGATGCTTTGGAAGCGGTAAAGGAAGGCAATCTTATCGACCATGGCGTCATCGAAAAGTGGGCAGCAGGGTTGAAATAACGCATGCGCATTCGATGGTTGTCGATTGCTGAGCGCGATATTTCAAGGCTCTACAACTTCCTTGCAGACGTCAGTCCCAATGCCGCAGCAACGCGTATTCAAAATATCGTGGCTTTTGTCGGGAAACTCGCAGATCATCCGAGGATTGGCTTGCGCCGTGATGAATACGGCCCGGACGAGGTTAGATCCCTGCTCGTTGGAGATTACGAAATCCGCTATCAGATAATTGGTGACGAGATTGCCATTCTCCGCGTTTGGCATACACGCGAAGAGCGCTAGATCGGTATGATTTCAGGTGGAAACATCATACCGATCTAAGTTTTTATTATGCCGCGATATTTAAGGCGAAAACCGCTTACACTTTTCGCCTTAAATATCGCTCTAATCGCTCTTCATTGCGGCTAGCGCTTCGGCCGACAGCGTTACCTTCACAGCCTGAGAACTGGCGGTGGGAGCAGGGCTATTGTCTTTGAGATAATATCCGACCGCGTCGGATTGAATATACGCGCGGACGACAATGGGCCAATGCACGCGTTGAGAGCTTCAATCGTCTTCATCATGATGTTACCGGCCTTCTACCGGGGAAGTACCTGAGTTTTCAACAGATACGCTAACTCATGCGTGTATTTATATCCTGTTAAGGTTAAGGCGCGGTTAATTTGCCGCGATGCAGCAGGCTAAATGAGGGCAACGGATACCGTCACGTTAACCACACCGATTGTCGCGGGACTCGCCTGGGCAGGAAAAGACGAGAATAGCCTGCCCCAGGCGTTAACCTTTGGTTCCTATTGCGAGCCGTTCGCGGGGGCAGCCCCAGGTTGCGGGGCGGGTTGGGCGGACGTAGCAGTCTCTACGGTTGGCAGGCCGGCGGACAGGCGCGCGCGGCGAGCGAGCGTATTGGTTGCCACCGGTGCGTTCGGGTCTTCGGGCGCGACCTGCGCCGCCAGTTTCGGCTGGGGCAGTTCATCGTAACCGCGCGGGCCGCCCGAATTGAGCGTGTCGGCGATAACCTTGGCTTCCTCGTCGGTCGCCATTTCGGCGAACAGGTTGGGATGCCCGGAAATACGCGTGGCGGCATGTTCGCAATCGCCGGGCAACTGCCACGTGGCGTAGGCATAGGCAGCCTTATGGACCTCGGCCTTGCGGGCGCCATCCCAGGCGTCGTAGCCGTGCTGGCGCGCCTTGTCGGCGAGGGCGAAGCCCTCGGGCGTCTTGCCCTTGCCCGACAGGGTGAGGGCGGCCTCATAAGCGCGCAGGTAGGAGCGGCCGATGGTCTGGATGCGCTGGTCGACTGGCTCAATCGATGAGATTTGTTCGGCCAGTTGCATGTTGCCGGTCAGGATGCCGTGGCACCAGGCGACCTTCTGATAGTCATCGGCCGGCGCGTCTTCGATGGTCGGCGAACGCGGGCTGCCATCGGCATTGAACAGCACAAGCGGTTTTAACTGCTCAGCCGTCGGGCCCTTCGGCTTTGCCTTCACCGTCTTCTGCGCGACGGCGCGCTTCTTGGGTTTGGCTTCCGCTGGAGCGGCAAGGTTGATCGCCAGCGCACAGGCGATCAGGGGCAGAAGGGTAGGGACCAGCAGCCGCAACAGGCAAACTCCATGAAATGCTAACGATGCTAATAAACACGATTATAAGGCAATTCGGGCATAAAATCGCCCTGAACACGTTTTTATTTGGCGTGATCGGTAACAACTGCGCCAAACTGACGCGGCGATTACCAAAACTTAAGTCTGTTGCCGCGCAATCCTGGGCTATAGTGCCTGACGTAGGCAAGGGAGTGCGATGTCGTTCTGGAAAAACCTGGCGCAACTGGCGGTCGGCCGGTTCGATGCGGCCGAGTGCATGGAGTGTCCCAAAGGGCCGCCAGGCGCTGATCCGGCTTTTGCCACGGCGGTTACGGCGCTGGGGGCTAAGCTGGCCATGGCGGACGGCTGGGCCCAGGATGTCGAACAGACGGCCTTTCTACAGGTCTTCAAGCCCGAGGACGCTGCGCGTCGCGATGTCCTGCGCCTCTATGAGCTTGCGCGCCAGACCCCGCACGGCTTCGAATCCTATGCCAAACGTCTGGCCAAGCGGTATTCGAGCTGTCCGCAGATCCTCGAGGACGTCCTGGAAGGCCTGTTCCATATCGCGGTCGCTGATGGCTATCTGACGCACGAGGAAGAAACCTATCTTGAAACGGTGTCGCGGTTGTTCGGGCTGAAATCGACCACCTATCGCAGCATCCGCTCTGGCTATGTGCCGGCCGATGCCGAAGACCCTTATGTCATTCTCGGCATCGAACCCCACGCCAGCGACGACGAGGTGCGCAAGGCTCGGCGCCTGCGGCTGAGCGATGTTCACCCGGATCGCATCCGGGCGCGCGGGCTGCCGGCAGATTTCGAAACCCTCTACACCCAGAAGGCCGCGCGCATAAATCTGGCCTTTGACGGCATCATGAAGGAGAGAATGGCTGACAGCACGACAATGTGATCGCCCGCAAGGGGATTTGCAGTGCAATGAAAAAGCCACGCCGTATGGTTATAAGAAAATTAAAATTCGCTCTGTTTGATGGTGGAGAGGTTGACGCGAGGCTGTTTCGTGACAATCTTGTAGCAGCAAGCGCCGCGTATCATGGCCTGTCAGTTAAGGTTCAAGAGTAATGACCAACAATCCGTCCTTTGCTTCATTTAAGCGTTCGTATCAGCCGTGGGGGCAGGTCCGCAGGAGGAACATGGTGTCGCGCGTTCTGCATATCGTTTCAATGACGGCGCTTGGACTGGCGGTGCTCGCCGGGATCGCGCTTCTGGTTGTTTTCGCGGCTTCGGTCGCCGTGGTCGGCGCTGCCGCCCTGGCGCTGATGGCGCTGGCGGCCTTCGTGACCCGCAAGCCGGTCCGCGTCTTCGTACGCGGGCAGGACAAGCCCAAGGACGACGGGAAGGGCATCTATGAAGCCCGCAAGACCGGCTCGACCTGGAGCGTCTATTAAGCTTCGACCTAGCTCATCTTTTGCCGGAATCGGTAGGAATGACCCCGTGCAGATGCTGCGCGGGGTTTTTCAATGCGCCGGTTGCAGGATTTGCCGTTGTCCCCGGGGCTGTCTGGTGGTGCGGATCGTCAGGGCGACCCAGGGCGACGGAATCTTGAGCATTTGCGCGTGAAAAAAAAAGCGCTGACGCTTTCCGCGCATTGCGTTAAGGCATGAGGCCATGTCCCAGATCGACCTGCCTTCGCCTAATTTCAATGAACGCAAAGGACCGCCCGATATGGTGGTTCTGCACTATACTGGCATGGAGACGTCCAAGGCGGCGCTCGACCGCCTCTGCGACGCGCACGCCAAGGTGTCGGCCCACTACGTCGTCGATGAGGACGGTTCGGTCTACAGCCTGGTGCCCGAAGAGCGGCGCGCCTGGCACGCCGGCGTCTCGTACTGGCGCGGCGAGACCGACATCAACGGCTGCTCGATCGGCATTGAGATCGTCAATCCCGGCCACGAGTTCGGCTATCGCGACTTCCCGGGAGTGCAGATCGACGCGGTCATTGGCCTGCTCGACGGGATTCGCGAACGGTGGGATATTCCTGACAGCCGCATCCTCGGCCATTCAGATGTCGCGCCGTCGCGCAAGGAAGATCCGGGCGAGCGCTTCCCGTGGAAGATGCTGGCTGAGCACGGCCATGGCATGTGGGTCGAACCCGACCTGCCGCCGGCTGGCGCCATGGGGCCGCCGCTGGGGCCCGGTGACGAGGGGCTTGGTGTCTTTTCGCTGCAATCGGCATTGGGCAAACTCGGCTATAACGTCCTGGGTGGCGGGCCATATGACGATGAGACCTTGACCATCGTCCGCGCCTTTCAGCGCCACTGGCTGCCGCAGGCCATCGGCAGCGAAATCGAGGGACGGGCGGACGCCGCGACGCGCGTGCGGCTGATGGCCCTGCTGCGTCATATAACGCTTTTGGAGGCCTGAGCCATGGACGGACAACGCATTTTGCTGGCAATTGCGGCCCTGTGGGGCTTGCTGGGTATGCTGATGCTGGCGGCCGGCTCGCATCCGCCCCAGATCGGTGTGTTGGCGGTTGGCGGCCAGGTCATGCTGTTCCATGCCGTCGCCGCCCTTGCCCTGATCAATACGGCGCTGATTGCCGGCTGGAAGCGCGCCCTGCCGGTCGCGCTCATGCTGACAGGCAGTGGTCTGTTTGGCCTGTCGATGTGGCTGCGTACCGCCGGCGTGCTCGACTTGGGGCTTCTGGCGCCGATCGGTGGCGGCCTGGCCATCATCGGCTGGATCGTCCTGGCGGTCGTCGCTCTGCTGCCGGTGCGGGACGTTACCCCGCGGCCTTGATCTTTCTGACTTTTGCGCGCACATAGGCGCCGGATCAGATGGCCGGGCGGTCGCGGGCGAAGGTTTACCTTCGTTTGAGGAAAGTCCGGGCTCCACGGCAATATGGCGGCGGGTAACGCCCGCCAGGGGTGACCCTAGGGATAGCGCCACAGAAAGCAAACCGCCCGGCTCCGACCGGGTAAGGGTGAAAGGGTGCGGTAAGAGCGCACCGCGTCCGCGGTAACGTGGGCGGCACGGCAAGCCCCGCCAGGAGCAAGACCAAATAGGAACGGCGCGCCGGAAGCGATTCCGGCAGGGCATTGCCGCCCGGGACCGTTCGGGTAGGTTGCGTGAGCCGTCCAGCAATGGCCGGCCAAGAGGAATGATCGTC
>CBFGPQ010000182.1:0-7508 GCA_965650705.1 uncultured Asticcacaulis sp.
GCCTCCGCCTCCTCCGCCGCCGCCACCACCACCGCCCCCACCTTCGCGCTATTTCGAAAAGGTTGTCGGCGCCGGCATCGAGACCAACAAGCCAACCTATATCCTGGCGGCTGGGGTGAAAGACCTGACCTATGATGGCGACGGCAATTTCCGGGGCGTCGGCAATGCCCGCGACAATGTCATTTCCGGTGGCGAAGGTGCTGACAAGCTGGAGGGCAGCGCCGGCAACGACAAGCTTTACGGCATGGCCGGCAACGACAATATCTATGGCGGCGTAGGCAACGACATCCTGTATGGCCGCACCGGCAATGACAGCCTGTATGGTGAAAACGGCGCGGACAAGCTTATGGGCGACGATGGCCGCGATGTGCTCATAGGCGGGCGCGGCAACGATGCCCTGAGCGGCGGAGACGGTGGCGACCGCTTTGTCTTCGCGCCCGGCGATGGCATGGACCAGATTGCCGACTTCGGTAAGGACGATATCATCGACTTTTCAGCGGCCGACCTGACTCGGGCGGACATCCGTATCCAGAACACGGCGGAAGGTCTTTTGATACGTTATGGTGACGATGGCGTGCTGACCGACAGTATTCTGCTGAAAGGCGTGAAGACGATTGACATGGACCAGTTCCTCTTTGGCTGAGCCCTGCAGCGATATGCCAGAAAGTGTGCAGCGGCTTTCGCCAAAAATATCGCGACAAAGCCAGCACTTAGATCGGAATGGTGTTTCCATCTAAACCCATTCCGATCTCGATGGCTTATCCTCCCGCGATCTCCGCAAGTATCGCTTGCAGCTTTCTCGGATCGGCGGGTTTGACCAGGTGGTGATCGAAGCCGGCCGCTTTGGACTCCTCGAGGTCACCGGCCTGGCCGTAGCCGGTGAGCGCGATAAGCGTCGCCACCGCGCAGTCCGGCATTGCCCTTAAGCGCCGCGCCAGTTCATAGCCCGTCATATCCGGCAAACCGATATCGAGGATAAAGACATCCGGCCGGAATTCGGGCGCCGCGTCCAAAGCCGCGCGGGCATGACCGCACACCGTTACCGCGTGACCGCCGGCTTCGAGCAGCATGGCCAGGGACTGCGCGGCGTCGATATTGTCATCGACCACGACGATGCGGTGCGCGGTGGTTTCGGCCGAAGACGACTGCACGGTGATATCCGGGGATGGCAGAGCTGCGTCGAGCGGCAGAACGACGGTGAAGGTCGTCCCCTGCCCCGCGCCGGCGCTCTTCGCCCCGACCGTGCCATGGTGCATCTCAACCAGGCTTTTGACCAAGGCCAGGCCTATGCCCAGCCCCCCTTGAGAACGGTCGAGCGTCCGCGCCCCTTGCGTGAACAGGTCGAACACAAAGGGCATCAGGTCGGGCGCGATGCCTTCGCCGGAGTCGCTGACCGTGACGACGGCCTTGCTGCCCCTGATCGCCACGTCCAGGCCGATTTCTCCGCCCGGAGGGGTATATTTGGCGGCGTTATTGAGCAGGTTCGACAGGATCTGCACCAGCCGCGTCCGGTCGCCGAGCACGCGCACGGGTTCGGCGTCCATGTGCGTGTTCAGGACATGGTTGCGCGCCTCGATCAGCGGCCGAACCTGTTCGATGGCGGTGACGGCCAGCGCCTTGAGATCCTGCGGCTGGCGGTCGAGCTGGACCAGACCGCGCGTCACACGCGACACGTCCATCAGGTCGTCGATCAGCTTGGTCATGTGGGCGACCTGGCGTGAGATGACCTCGGCGGTCTGACGCATGCGCGCCTCGTCGAACCTGGGCAGGCGCAAAAGATCGGCCGACATGGCGATCGGTGCCAGGGGGTTGCGCAGTTCGTGCGCCAGCATGGCCAGGAATTCGTCCTTGCGCCGGTTGCCATCGCGCAGCGCCTGTTCGGCGGTCTTGTGTGCGTCGATGTTGAGCACCGCCCCGATCAGACGCTGGGTGCCATCGCCGCCGTCGCGCTCGACCTTGGCCCATGTTGCCAGCCAGCGCACGCCGCCGCCCGGCAGCACGGCGCGGAACTCGAGCGAAAAGCCGCTGTTTTCAGCCAACGCGGTCTCGACGCTTCCCCACAGGATGGGCAGGTCGTCGGGGTGGATCAGGGATTGATAATTATCGACATTGAGCACGAAGGTATCGCGATCGACGCCATGAATGTCGTAGATGCGGTCGGACCAGATGATCTTGCCCGACGCGGTGTCCCATTCCCAGATACCGATGTCGCCGGCTTCGGTGGCCAGCCGCAACCTTTCTTCGGCGACACGCAGGTCTTTCTGGGCGGCGTGGATGCCGGAAATATCGGTGGCGGTGCCGAACCAGTGGCGGATCTGCCCCTGCGCGTCCTTCAAAGGCGCGATCAGGATAAGGAAGGGCCGGTAGATGTTGTCCCAGCCTTTCAGGTTCGCGGTGATGTGCATGCGCTCACCCGAGGCGATGGACCGCGTCCGCAGGGTCTGCACCCATTCGACCTCGTCCGGGTGGGCGGCGCGGCGCCAGCTGTAGCCGTCTTCGCTTTCAGGGTCGATACCGGTGTAGTCGTACCACTGACCATTGTACCACATCACCCGGCCGTCAGCTTCGGACATCCAGGCGGGCTGGGGGATGCTGTCGGCCAGCTGGCGCAGCCGGTCTTCACTGTAACGCAGCGCCGCTTCGGATTCGATCTGGACGGTGACGTCCTCGTGGATCAGCATGACTTCGTAGACCGCGCCCTGATCGTCGCGGATCGGATGTGCCGAGGCCTTCACCCAGCGCGGCCGCCCTGGCAGGCCGATGTCGGCGGGATCGTAACAGATGGCCGGTATCTGGACCGCCTCACCCGTGAAGGCGCGGCGCAGGTATGGCGTGATGCCTTTCTCTTCCAGTTGCGGGTCGGTAAGGACGTTATAACCGTCAAGCACTAACGCCTTCATGCGGTGGTCACCGTCCGCGTCCCACATAGCCTCCCAGGCCTGGTTGACGGCCAGCGTGCGGCCATCCCGCCCGAGAAGCTGAACGCTGAATGGCGCCTGTTCGAACAGGGTGCGAAAGCGGAGATTGTTGTCGGGCGACGTCGAACGCGGCTTACTTTCTGACGCCATTTCTACTTTACGCCCCATGAATGTCCTGAATCCGCGGACATTTTTATCCTTGGCCGAATCTAGCGCCATCCATTGACGCGTCAAGCTTATAAGGAAGCAATAAGCGCCGCGGCAACTACCGCGCCGATTGCGCGCCTGTTCAGCCATCTGTCCGGCACATTGCGCGCGGACGCCATCGTGCTATGCTTCACCGGGGGGATGATATGAAACGCCTTGCCGCCGCATTTGTTGGACTTGTTCTTTTTTGCGCCGTGCCGGCGCATGCCCTGAGTTTCAGCGACTATACGCCCGCCGAAATGCGCGACATGGAAGCGCAGGCAAGGGCCGGGGACGTCGCGGCCATGGTCGCCCTGGGCGAAGCGTATGCCTGGGGACGGGCGCCGGGTAATGGTACGGACCGCGCCTCGGCTGTTTACTGGTTCGGCAAGGCGGCCAATCTCGGCAATGCCGAAGCGCAATGGGCACTGGGTAATCTCTATGCCGACGACGAGCCGCGTGCCTTCCTGTGGTATCAACGCGCCGCCGAAAAGGGCGACGTCTTCGCGCAGGGCAGTCTGGCGGAAATCTACGAGAAATCAGTGACACGGGCCGACTATGGCAAGGGCTATTACTGGACGCTGAAGGCGGCGCTACAGGGCGACGAGCACGCTGTCATCAAGCTGCAGAGCCTCTACGTTTACAAGGACGAGGTCGCGACCTTCAATGCTGCGCTGGCGAGGCTGAGTGACGCTGCAGACGCCGGCGATCCCGACGCGCAATCGCGGCTGGCGACTGTACTGATGATGGGGCTGGCGGGTTATAAGGACGAAGCCCGCGCCAGGGCTCTGGCTGAAAAAGCAGCGGCGCAGAACAGTCCCGAAGGCCTGTATGCACTGTACTTTCTCCTGCCTGACGATGCGAAGGTGGAGCGCACCGTCGTGCTGCGAAGGGCAGCCGACCTGGGCCATGTGCCAGCGCAGCTTTTCTGGATACAGGATTATGAGACGCCGACGAACGTAGACCCGGCTCACGACCCAAATGAACGGCTGATATTCGACTGGCTGCTGGCAGCGGCGGAGAAAGGCTGGCCGAGGGCGCAGCTTTCGCTTGCGAACTACTACCGGCGCGGCACTTTCGTCGAGCAGGATGACGCCGAAGCGCTGAAATGGTGGCTGCTGGCGCAATACCTGCCGTATCACCGCAAAAATGTCTGGCTCGGAAGCGATCCCTGGAGCCTGCCCGTTGAAGAACCCTGGCAGGTCGAGGGGCACAGGCGCGCCGAGGCGTGGCTAAAGGCGCATCCGAAGCTCTACTGGCAAGTAGATGAGTGAAGCGCCCCTCTCACCTATGTTGCCAGATCAGCCCCATCACCGGAACCAATCCAGCTAAAATCGCGACGGTTAGCATCTTGACGACGCGGCAAAGGCTCGTGATCTTCTGGTCATTGAGCGCCTTGTACCTTCCCTTCCAGACAAAATCCGAAAGTGCGGCGATCATCGGCTGCGAACGATTTGGCCAGGCATTGGCACTTAGTACCTTCATGGCCTCGGGATGATCACGGCTAATCCGCACCCTGATGCGATCAAAGACGAAAAGATGGATGATGGCCATGCCCATTAGGGCGCCGAAAGCGAGAACGGCGAACAATCTATCCCCTCCTCACGCCGACAAATACCTGTTCGGCACATTGCGCACGGGTGCCGCCCTGCCATGCCTGCGGCGGTAGAGATAGCTGATGACGTCGTAGATCTGCTCCGGCCTGCGATGGAACTGTGGCAGCAGGCCCATTTGCGCGTAAGACAGCGGTGTGACGTCGAATAGGGTCGTTTCCCAGTCGAAGCCACGCCCCCAGGCGATGGCTTGGACGCGGATGTCGATGTTGGCGCCTTTATCGACCAGCAGTGCCAGCATCGGCCGGCAGTGATCGCCATTGCTGTTGACCGCGTGGAAGATGGGCGATTGGCCGCCCGTGCCGTCGTCCTGGAGGTCAGCCAGGTCATCGGCATTGGCGCCGGCGTCCAGGAGCAGACGCGCACAGTTGACGGAATTGTACTCGGCGCAGACGTGGAGCGCGCTGACGCCATTGAGGGAGGTATAGGCGCAGTCGAGATAGAAGCGGTGCTCCAGCACCTGGCGCAGACTGCCGGTCAGCGCCTCGGCGTCGTCAAGCAGCAGCGGCGTCAGTAATGGGTCTGGGCTTTTCGCGCCCGCGTCGATGAGGACGCGCAATGCTTCGGCAAAGTGCTTCGAGCGCGTATACATTTCATAGAGCCGCACGAAGGGCGTCTTGCCGCCGATGGGCGCGTTTGGGTCGGTCCCGTCCGCCAGCGCCTTGCGGATGGCGGCGACGTCATGGGTTTCGAAAGCGTCAATCAGCGCACTCATGGCTGAATGTCCGGCGCAAGGGCTGCCAAGGTGGCCGTTCGCAAGGTCAACATGGAAACTCCCTGTGTACTGGCGTTGAGCGTACCACTTTGGCGGGAAGAGGCGTCAAGTCCGAAGACGCCTCCCTTTGCTATCGGTGATTTCAGTGACTTTTCATGGCCATCAATCCGTTCGTTCTATTGGCGTCCCGCCATGACGCCGCCATCGACCGGAAGCACAACGCCGGTGATCCACTGTGCCTGGTCCGAGGCAAGAAACAGGATGGCTTCGGCGACGTCACGAGGTTGGCCATTGCGGCCCAACGGATGGAAGGCGTTGAAAGTCGGCAGCACAGCCTTCACCTCATCGTCGGACAGGAAGGTATTGTAGACCGGTGTTTCGACCACCGCCGGGGCCACCGCATTGATGCGGATATTGTAAGGCGCCAGTTCGATGGCCAGGTTGCGCACCATGGCATGTACGCCGGCATTGGCCGCCGAATAGGCCGCCGACGGCGTGGCTCCGATGGCCTGGAGTGCCCACATCGATCCCGTCTGCACGATCGCGCCGCCATGGTCCTTCATGGCGCGCGCCGCAGCCTGGGCAGTAAAGAACTTCCCCTTCAGGATGGTGTCGAGATACCAGTCATAGTCGCCCTCCATCAGGTCAAGGAACGGCTTGGGGTTAAACACACCGGCGTTATTGAGCAGCACGTCCAGCCTGCCAAAGCGCGACACCGCCGTTTCGACCAGTTTAATTCCCGTCGCCGGATCGGCAACATCGCCTGCCGACATGGCGATGGCGCGGCCGGTAGGGTCGATTTCGTAGGCAGC
This sequence comes from uncultured Asticcacaulis sp., assembly GCA_965650705.1. Lineage (GTDB taxonomy): Bacteria > Pseudomonadota > Alphaproteobacteria > Caulobacterales > Caulobacteraceae > Asticcacaulis. The sequence continues at coordinate 6,245 of CBFGPQ010000182.1, forward strand.
AGCTTCGAGTTTAGCCAGATTGCGGCCATTGATCACCACATTCGCGCCTTCGGCCACAAAGCGCGCCGCTGCCTCCTTGCCTATGCCGGAACCTCCACCGGTCACCGCCACTACTTTTCCGTCAAATCGCATCGTCTGCCTCCTAAAAAGATTCCATCTACCTACCGATAGGTAGATAAAGAGCATATAGATGTTGCGCTTTGTGACCGCAAGGCCTATCTATCGATTGATAGAAAAGGTGATCAATGAACGACACGGCAGAGGCAATCCTCGACGCAGCGGAGGAACGTATCCGCAGCGCTGGCTACAGCGGATTCAGCTTTCGCGACATCGCGGCCGATGTTGGGGTCAAAAGCGCCAGCGTCCATTACCACTTTCCGACCAAGGCAGGACTGGCCGCCGCCGTTGCCCGCCGCTACACGGACCGCTTTTTTGCCGCCGTTGCCGATCGTCTGGGCCAGGGCGAAGGCGTCATAGCCGCATGGCGCGCTGTCTTCCGGACGGCGCTGCGTAACGACGGCAGGATGTGTTTGTGCGGCGCAATGGGAGCGACGCTGAATGATCTCGCGCCCGAGGTTAGGACGGAGGTGCAGCGCTTCTTCCGGCTGAGCATAGACCAGTTGGTGGCGGAGGGACTGAGCGAGGCGACCGCCATCCAGGTTTTTGCGACGTTGGAAGGGGCTATGCTGACAGCGAACGTCCTGGAAGACCCCAAGGTATTCGACGACGGAACGGTAGCGCTGGCCTGACTGGAGCCTTGATGATTGTGCCGAGGCAAACAAAAACCCCTCAGGTTTGCACCGGAGGGGTTCTGTTATTGTGGCTGTCCCTTCCCGCTTGAACTCTGATGAGCTGCGTAGCGGATCAGGGTGCAGGGGGTTAACCCCCTACTACTCGATGATCTTCGAGACGACGCCGGCGCCGACGGTGCGGCCGCCTTCACGGATAGCGAAGCGCAGCTTCTCTTCCATGGCGATCGGCGTGATCAGCTCGACGTTCAGCTCGGCGTTGTCGCCCGGCATGATCATTTCCACGCCTTCCTTCAGCTTCACGATGCCCGTCACGTCCGTCGTACGGAAGTAGAACTGCGGACGGTAGTTGGTGAAGAACGGGGTGTGACGGCCGCCTTCTTCCTTCGTCAGGATGTAGGCCTCGGCGATGAACTTGGTGTGCGGGGTGATCGAACCCGGCTTGCACAGAACCTGGCCGCGCTCGACGTCTTCACGCTTGGTGCCGCGCAGCAGCACGCCGACGTTGTCGCCCG
>CBFGPQ010000183.1:0-7481 GCA_965650705.1 uncultured Asticcacaulis sp.
GACCATCCTGTCGCCGGGCAGCGTATGGAACACCATGCCGCCGCACCTGCACGACCGCCGCTCGGAAGTTTATTTCTACTTCAACCTTGGCGAAAACGACCGCGTTTTCCACTTCATGGGCGAGCCCGACAAGGCGCGCCACATCGTCATCCAGAACAACGAAGCCGTGGTGTCGCCACCGTGGTCGATCCACATGGGCGCCGGCACGTCGAACTACGCCTTCATCTGGGCCATGGGCGGGGAAAACCTCGACTATACCGACATGAAGGTCCTCGACATCTGCCAGCTGGCATAACCCCAAAGCCCCGAACCAGGAAACACAGTAATGGGACTTCAAGCATTCGATCTGACGGGCAAGGTTGCCCTAGTCACCGGCGCCAATACGGGCCTCGGTCAGGGCATCGCCCTGGCCCTGGCCGAAGCCGGCGCCGACATCGCCGCCGCCGGAATCGTGCCGGCCGACGAAACCGGCGAAAAGGTCAAAGCCCTTGGCCGCCGCTTTCTCAACATCGACGCCAACCTGATCAGCATCGAGCCGGTCGAGCGCATCGTCAGGGAAACCGTCGAAGGCCTGGGCGGCCTCGACATCCTGGTCAACAATGCCGGACTTATTCGCCGCGCTGACGCCGTCGAATTCTCCGAAAAGGACTGGGATGACGTGATGAACGTCAACATCAAGGGCGCCTTCTTCATGGCTCAGGCCGCCGGCAAGCACATGATCGCCCAGGGCCGCGGAAAGATCATCAACATCGCCTCGATGCTTTCCTTCCAGGGCGGCATCCGTGTCCCCAGCTACACCGCCTCGAAGTCGGGTATCGCTGGCATCACGCGCCTGCTGGCCAACGAATGGGGCGCCAAGGGCATCAATATCAACGCTATTGCCCCCGGCTACATGGCCACCGACAACACGGCGCAGATCCGCGCCGACGAAGTCCGCGAAAAGGCTATTCTCGATCGTATTCCAGCCAACCGCTGGGGCCTGCCGGCTGATCTCGGCGGTACGGCGGTCTTCCTGGCAGCGGCCGCTTCCGACTATGTTAACGGTGCGATCATACCCGTCGATGGCGGCTGGCTGGCGCGTTAAGGCCACGACACGTCTAATACAAATCCTGTTAACCCGGCGGGCGCCTCACACCTGCCGGATGATGACCAGGTTGACGAGGGCCGCCCGCGCATCCCCAAAAGTGTTCAACAGTTTTGGGGATGCGCGGCAAAAAAAGGCCGCCGGTGAAACGCTCTTTCTCCCGCCAAACGGCAGCCGGCCCTCTCATTTTTTTGTTTTGGCGAATCAGGTGTACGGTCAGGGTCGAAGACAATTCCCCGGGGCAATGTCATGACCGAGCAGCGCACCTGCTTCATCTGCGGCTCGAGTTCCGGCCCCACGATCACTACAGTCGACATGGACGTCTGCGGCCTGGGACGGGTCGCCTACGGCATCCGCTGTTGCGCGGGCTGTGGTCTGGTGCTTCAGGATCCCGTGGTGCCGCCAGAGCTGATGGCCCGCCACTACGAACAGTTCTCCGTCTACACGGCCTTTGCGCCCGGCGATCCCCCCATGCCAACAACGGCCCGGCGGATGCTGCAACTTGTGGCCAAGGCCGGGCTGGAACCCGGCCGCATTTACGATTCCGGCGCCGCGACCGGCAAGATGCTGTTCCATTTCCGTCAGGCCGGCTGGCGGGTGTCCGGCTCTGACCTGTCACCCGTCGCCGTGCGCCAGGCCAAGGAACTCTATGACATAGACCTCACCGTCGGGTACTGCGACGACGTCCTTCAACATGAGCAAGACCTAGATCTGATCACGCTCAGCCATGTGCTGGAACACATGTACGATCCCCGGCCGTCCCTTGTCGCCATTCACGCCGCGCTTAAGGATGACGGGCATTTCCTGCTGGAAGTGCCCTGCCTGGCGTCCCCGGAACGTTGCGCGCCGGGCATGTTCGCCATGGAGCACGTTAACTATTTTGAACGCACCTCGCTCGGTAACCTGCTCGGTCAGGCAGGCTTTAAGATCAGGCATACCCTGCTCGACGACGACAATCCGCTTTATCCGGTCATCACGATTCTAGCGCGGAAAGTCGCTGCCACGGATGACACCGTGGCATCGGCCTTTGCGGAAAACCTCGCCTTTTGCGAAACCTATACAGCGCGCGACCGGGCGCTGTGGGCGGCGGCCGAGACGCGATTCAGATCCACCCTCGCGCCGGACGAAACCATCTATGTCTGGAGCGCCGGCGTCCAGGCGTCGATGCTGCTTAGCCGCACCGGCCTGCTAGGCTATGCACACGTCGCGGCGCTAACCGACCGCGACCCCCAAAAACAGGGATTTACCGTCGAGGGCCTGCCCATCCTGCCTCCAGCGGACGTTCTGGCGTCTCCGCACAAGATCGTTATCGCCTCCTACACCTTCGCCACCGAAATCGAGAAGGACCTGCTGGAAGCCGGCGTCCCCGACCGCCGCATCGTACGGATTTACTAATCCAGCCCGCGCCTTGACGCAGAGTATGTCGCGGCAAAAAGGGTTGCCGATGACACCGGTTTCCGTTAGGTAGCGCAACGAATAGCAGGAGACATGCCATGACCTTCGACGAAATCGCCAACCGTTTCGTGACCGCACGCCGCTCCGCTACGGCACTCGAAGGCTATCCAGGCGACATTCCGTCAAAACTGGAAGATTCCTACGCCATCCAGGAACGCGCCATCAAGCTGTGGGACCGCCCGGTGATCGGCTGGAAGATCGGGCGCCTGGCGCCGGAAAAACAGGCCGAGCATGGCACCGAGCGCCTGGCCGGCCCAATCTTCGCGCCAACGTTCAAAACCTATGACGGCAGCGCGGTCATCCTACCGATCTTTACGGGCGGTTTCGCGGCGGTCGAGGCCGAGTACGTTTTCCGTATCGCTCATGACACCGACCCGGCCAAGACGGAATACAGTGAAGAAGAAGCGCTGCGTCTGATCGATGGCCTGTTCGCCGGTGTCGAGATGGCCGGCTCGCCGTTGGCGACCATCAACAAGCTGGGGCCGACCGTCGTCGCTTCGGACTTCGGCAATAATTTCGGCCTGATCCTTTCCGAGCGCCTAGCCGAGTTCGACAGCGACTCCACCGTCAATACCCTTGGCCCCGACGCCGTCAAAGCGTACAAGGCGCGCACCGAAATCGATGGCCAGGTCGTGGGTGAAGGCGGCCTGTTCACCATGCCGGGGGGGCCGCTCAAAGCCATCGCCTGGCTGGCCGGTCACCTGGCGGGGCGCGGCCGTCCGCTGACCAAGGGGCAATTGATCTCGTCGGGCGCCACCACCGGCATACACGACATCGCTGCAGGCCAGACGTCGCGCGTCTTTTTCAGCACCGAAGGCCGCGGCGATATCGTCCTGGAGTTGAAGACCGAGGCTGCCAGTCAGAGTAGCCGCGAACTTTCCCAATAATAAGCAATCTTACTGGCTTTAATGCCTTAGAGACACCTATGGCAAAAATAACGCAGGTGCAAAAGTAATCTCCCCACATGATGCCACCGGTGTCTTTTGTGGCTTGTCTGCGTATCAGAACTATGAATAATCAGCGCATTGGTGTCGGCTAGTGAACAACCGCTTATGACACCGGTGTCAGGCGCGAATTTTCGCAGTAAAGCTGTGTTAATCGACCGCCCATACAAATCGTTATCTGTCGGTCGCCAAATCATAACAGACCGAATAGTTGGCAAAAACGGGGAGTATCCTATGAAGCTCAAAACCAACGGCGCCACAGTTGCGTCTAAAATCCGCAGCGGCAAGGCCGCCCTGCTGGGCGTTTCCTTCGGCGCGCTGATGGCGGTCGCCGCCGGCGCCCAGGCGCAGGACGCCGCCCCAGCTCCGGCAGCCGATGAAGGTGACGTTGTCATCGTCACGGGCTTTCGCAGCTCGTTGCAAACCGCCATCAGCGAAAAGAAGAAATCGACCGACATGGTCGATGTCATCAAGGCGGAAGATATCGGCCAGTTTCCGGACCTGAACCTGGCGGAATCGCTGCAGCGTATTCCGGGTGTGTCGATCGACCGCGATGGCGGCGAAGGCAAGCAGATCACCGTTCGTGGCCTGAACGCGGAATTCTCGCGTACGCGCCTGAACGGCATGGAGGCTTTGGCCACGACCGGCTCCAAGGACTCGTCGGGCGGCACCAACCGTGGCCGCGGTTTCGACTTCAACGTCTTCGCCGCCGACCTGTTCAACTCGATCACCGTGCGCAAGTCGCTATCGGCCGAAATCGAAGAAGGCTCGCTTGGCGCGACGGTCGACCTGCAAACCGCCCGCCCGTTTGACTACAAGGGCTTCACCATGGCGGCCGGTGGCCAGCTCGGCTACAACGATCTGAACGAAGACGTCGCCAAGCGCGGGACCTTCATGGTGTCTAACCGTTGGGCTGACGGTAAGCTCGGCGCCCTGCTTTCGGTGGCCTGGGGTCAACGTACCGTCGCCGAGGACGCCACCAACACCACGCGCTGGGAGAACGCCTATGCAGCGGGCAATGCCGGCCGCTTCGAAAGCTTCTCCACGGATGGTGGAACGACGTTTACGAGTATCGCGCCTTGCACGGCGAATGTTACCAACCGCAATTGCAACACCACTGAGACCCATGCACAGAACCCGGCCTTGACCGGTGAAGCGCAAAAGATTTCGCGTGGCCTGCACCCACGCATTCCGCGCTACAACCACTTCGAAACAGATCAGAATCGTCTGGGCATTACCGGCGCGTTCCAGATGAAGCCATTCGAAGGCACGCTGATCACCATCGATGCCATGCATGCCACGTTCGAAGCGAACCGCGACGAATGGGAAATCGAAGCGATCTCCTTCAGCCGCAACAACCAGGGCCTGCCACGTACCGACATCTACAATTATGAGATCGACGACCAGGGCACGATCACCAAGGCGTCATTCAACGATGTCGATATCCGCTCCGAACACCGCTTTGACGAGCTGACAACGACCTTCAACCAGCTGAACCTGACCTGGGATCAGAGCTGGGGCGACCGTTTGAGCTCGAAATTCTTCCTCGGCTCTTCGAAATCCGTTCAGGACACACCCGAACAAACGACCTTCACGTTTGATTCCTATAACGTCGACGGCTACTCCTACGACTACACCGATCCGACGGCACCGGTGTTCAACTACGGCACCTCGTCCACAGGATGTTCGCCAGATGAAGCCTGCTACTGGACGTATTCGACGTCTGCAAGTCAGGGCGACGCCTCGCTTATCCGTATTCGTCCGCAACTGGTGGAAAACGCGTTTTCGACGGCTAAGCTCGACCTCAAGTTCGATCTCAATGACAATATCACGCTTAAAGGCGGCTATTCGGTCAAGGAGTACGACTTCTACTCCGAAGAATACGGCCGGGTCACCGCAAGCACGGCCAATGCGGCCCGCGATGAAAACGCAGGCGGCCCTATTGCCGCCGAAATCAATGGCAACATCGCCAAATACGGGCAAACAGTCTCGGTCGCAGGCAACACCTATCTTATTCCAAACCTCGATCTGATCCGCGAAACCTTTGATTATGACTGTCGCTGCACCAACGCCTGGGGTACCTTTGCGGTCAACAAGGAGAATTCCAGCTCGCGCACCAACAACCGCGCAGCCAGCGAGCGCGATACGGGCTGGTACGTTCAGGCTGATTTCCGCGGCGACCTGGGCACTATGCCCTATCGCGGCAATATTGGTCTGCGCGAAGTCACTACGGACGTCACCGCATCAGGCTACGTAGGCGTTGCTACCGGCGTCAACTCGACAGGTTCGCAACTGACAACCGTGCAGCGCAGCTACAAGGACAGCCTGCCATCGTTCAACATCATGATCGAACCGATGGAAAACGTCTATGTCCGTTTCGCAACGGCCAAGACCATGGCGCGCCCGACTCTGCTCAGCCTGACACCGGGCGGCGGCGCGATCAGCACCGGTGCGAATACGATCACGACGGGCAACCCGGCCCTCGATCCCGTCCGCGCCAACACGATGGATCTGAGCTTCGAATGGTATCCCGACCGCGACACCTTGTTTACGGTCGCCTTGTTCCAGAAGGACATCAAGTCCTACATTCAGGCTCGTACCGTTCCCTACAGGCTCAGCGAGCTGGGGTACAATTACCTCGACCTCGGCGAGACGAGCGACGAAGTCTATAACGTCACCACCCCGATCAACACACCGGGCGGCGACCTCAAGGGCTACGAAATCTCGCTCCAAAAGCCCTTCACCTTCCTGCCGGGCTTCCTGTCGAAGACGGGCGGTATCCTGAACTATACCCATGTCGAGTCGCAGATCGATTACTACACGACAGCCGGTGCGACGACCACGACTAAGGCCAATCTACTTGGCCTGTCGCCGGAAGCATGGAACGTTACCATGTATTATGAAGGCGATGTCCTCGCCGGCCGCGTCGCCTTTGCCTACCGCGACGGCTACCTGTCGCAGCTGAGCCCGGGTTCTTCCGCCGATTTCTGGGGCAAGAACGAGACGTTCAACATCGACGCTCAGATGACCTGGAAGATCAACAAGAACCTCACCTTCATCCTGGAAGGCATCAACCTGACGGACGAGGCTGACGACCGGTTCATCTCGTACAACACCGCCCAGGGCAACACGGCTCAGGACCTGCTCTACGACTACAGCAAGTCGGGCCGTCAGTACTATGCCGGCTTCCGCTGGAAGTACTAATCGCTATTGGAAGCGCCTGCCTGAGCGATATTCCGAAAAAGTGTAAGCGGTTTTCGGCTAAGTATCGCGTCAAACAAAAGGCGGGCGCTTCCCCCCTTTCACGCGGCTGCGAGCGCATTCTCCCAATAAGCCGCCACTTGGGCGCCGGTTCATCCGGCGCCCTTTTTTTGTCAGGCCCGATTTTTGCCCGCACGGTTTGCGTATTCAGGTCTCGACCCTGTACCGCTCAGCCTTTACAACACACCGGTCCCGCTCCTCATGCCACAGAAGATTCGCCGTCCCATGCCTACGCCGTCCTCCGCCGCCTCGAATGCTCCGCTTGTCTGCTTCGGTGAACTGCTGATCCGGCTCAACACGATGAGCGGCCGATTGCTGGAAGAACTGCCGCAGTTGCAACTGCATATCGCCGGCGCCGAAGCCAATGTCGCAGTAGGTGTCCGCCGGCTGGGCCACCAGGCCTCCATGGTCAGCGTCGTACCCGACAATGCCCTGGGCGCGGGTGCTGTCAACGAACTGCGGCGCTGGGGGGTCGACACCTCGGGCATCTATACGGCGCCCGGCCGCATGGGCCTCTACTTCCTGACGCCGGGCGCCATCCACCGCCGGTCGGACATTGTCTATGACCGCGCGGGCTCGGCCTTCGCCACTGCCCGCTTCTCCAAGCTCAACTGGACGCGCCTGTTGAAAGGCGCGGCGTGGCTGCACGTCTCTGGCGTAACGGCCGCCTTGGGCGCCAACAGCGTCGCGGCGGCGCTCAAGGCCATGCAGACGGCGCGCAAGCTGGGCGTCAAGGT
>CBFGPQ010000184.1:0-7465 GCA_965650705.1 uncultured Asticcacaulis sp.
CATTTTTTCGGGAAAATTTCCAAGCAGCCCGATGACAGAATTTTTTACATATCAGCAATAATAGGGTTATTTTCACCCCGTTACGCGAACATTGGTTTTTAAAATAGTAATCGGATTTTTATAAATTTTTTATAAGAATGCTTTGCGCTGTAGCAGGAAAATTTACGGGCAAAAAAAGCCTTGTAGAATCCGTCCTTTCCCTAAGGGAAGGTTGCTTCTGTGACTTTATTGAAACAGGTTTCAATTGATATGGACAAATCCGTGACGTGCGATTGACGGATTTACGACAGCACGATTTAACTTCATTAACAGCGTGTAATGCTGGACTGCGGCGGGTGCGCCTACACCCTCTAATGTAACCCGGAGAAACAAGAGTGAAAAAACTTACTTTGCGAAGTGGCCTGCTAGCCACGACGACGATCTGCAATGCGGTATTCCCCGTGCTTGCCGGCACCGCCGTGGTGGCCGCCAGCGCCGCGTTGCTGATGCCGTCGGGCGCCCACGCCCAGGACTTGACCAGCGGTACGCTGGTCGGCAACGTCAAGACTGAAAGCGGCGCCGCCGCTGGCGGTGCGACCGTCACCATCGTCGGCGCCACCAATGGTGTGACGCAGACGGCGACCGCCGATAGCGCCGGTCGTTTCCAGATCACCCAGATCCCGGTCGGTCAGTACACTGTGACCATCACGGGCACGGACGGCACGACGTCGACCGACACCGTCACGGTCACCCTGGGTTCGGCTTCTAGCTATGACTTCACCCTGGCTGCCGCTGCGCCTGCGCAAACCGGCGAAGTCGTCGTCCGTGGCAAGGCACGTCGTAACCTCGACTTCGACCGTACTACCACCGGCGGTGTTCTCGATGTCCAGCAGGTCGCCTCGCGCCTGCCGGTAGGCCGCTCAATCGAAGCCTTGGCTGACTTGGTTCCGGGGATCTCGGTCAACGACGTTTTCGGTCCGCCATCGATCTCCGGTTCGTCGCCTGCTGAAAACATTTACTATGTCAACGGCATGAACGTCACGAACTTCCGTACGTTTGTCGGCGGCACGACCATCCCGTTCGACTTCTACGACCAGGTTGAAGTCAAGACTGGCGGTTATCAGGCTGAGTTTGGCCGTTCGACCGGCGGCGCCTTCGTTGCCACCACGCGTTCGGGCTCGAACGAATTCCACGGCGGCATCCAGACATACATCACTTCGGATTCGCTAGCGTCGCAATCGCCGCGCGCCGCGCTCGACCTCGACGCCGATCCTGATAATCCGACTTATACCCGCGGCTGGGCCGGCGTGAACAACGTCGATTCGACCGTTTGGCTGTCCGGTCCGCTGATGAAGGACCACATCTACTTCTTTGCCTTCTACAACCAACGTGATTTCGAGGAGTGGAGCGAACAATCGTACGAAGACGGCACCGTTTATCGTCGCGTGACCGAAAACCGCGAAGATCCGTTTTACGGCGGCCGCCTCGACTTCGTGCTGAACCCTAATCACCGCGTCGAATTTACTTATTTCGTCGATTCGCAGTACCGCACCGACGATTATACATACTTCCTCGAAGGCAACCGGAACGATCCGGTCTTCACCGGTGAAGGTGGGCTAACCCGCATCGTCAAGTACACCGGCAAGATGACGGACTGGTTTACTCTGTCTGCAATGTATGGACGTTCGACCTACGACCAGACGACGTCTTCGGCTCTTGACACGATTCCGGCCGTCTATGAAAATGGCACGGTCGTCCGTGGTAACCCGGCGCTTCTTGTCGAAGTCGGCAACGATCTGCGTGAAAACCTACGTCTGGACGCTGATTTCTACTTTAATCTGCTGGGCCGTCACCACCTTAAGGTCGGTGGTGATCAGGAATTGCTGACTGCGAACAATACCTCTAAGTATTCGGGTGACATTTACTACCGCTACTATGGTCCGGGCACGAACTGTGGTTCGACGGGTAACGTTATTGACAACTGCGTCCGCGTCCGCACCCTGTTCTCGGGCGGCACGTTCGATATCAAGAACACGGCTTTTTATGTTCAGGACAGCTGGACGATCAACGATCGTCTCACTCTTAACTTGGGTATACGTTCAGACACTTTCACGAACTACAATGCCAACGGCATCGCGTTCCTGAACTCGGAGAACCAAGTCGCTCCGCGCCTCGGTCTGTCGTATGACGTGTTCGGTGACAAGACGACGAAGCTGACCGCATTTGTTGGCCGCTACTATTTGCCGATCGCCGGTAACACGAACATCCGTTTGGCTGGTGCGGAAGACTTCGTTGAAGACTATTACACTTATACCAGCCGCGATGCGACGACCCTGGTTCCCACCCTTGGTACGCAGCTGAGGCATGACATTCTGTCAAACGGCGTCGCGCCATCGCCGGAAACCGTCGTCAGCCACAACCTTGAGCCTCAGTATCAGGATGAATTCATCCTCGGCCTGGAAAAGCGCTTCTCCAACGGTCTGACCGGCAGCGTCCACTACATGTACCGCACGCTGGGCGCGGTCATGGAAGACGCCGATCTTAACGTCGGCGGCGTCGCCTGTACTTACCTCAAGGACGAAGGTGTGCACAATGAAGAGTGTGACCCTCATGCCGACGGTCACGCGGACTTTGGTGGTTCTGGCTACGTCCTGATCAACCCGGGCAAGGATGTCATCGTTACCCTCGGCGACAGTTTCGGCGCAGGTGCAGGCGAGACGGTCACCATTCCGTCCGAAGTGCTCGGCTTCCCCGAGGCGGAACGCACTTATTCGGCCTTGACCTTCACCCTGTCTCGTCCTTGGGACGGCAAGTGGTTCGCTTCAGGCTCGCTAACGCTTTCCAAGTCGGAAGGCAATATCGAAGGCGGCGTGAAGTCGGATAACGGTCAGGACGACACCGGCCTGACGCAGGACTTTGACCAGGTTGGTTGGACGGACGGTTCGTTCGGCCTCTTGCCGAATCACCATGGTATCTCGCTGAAGGCCTACGGCGCCTACCAGGTCACTGACCGCCTGCTGGTTGGTGCTTCGGCCGCCATGCTATCTCCACGCAAGTACGGCTGCATTGGCTACTATCCGTATGACGACGGACGCGTCGACGGTGCTACGGCTACCTCTTGGTACTGCAACGGCAACCTGACCCCGCGTGGTGAATCGTTCGACGGCGATTGGATAAACAAGGTTGATGTTTCGGCGACCTATGAGATTCCGCTGACTGTCGGAGCGGTGGCCCTGTCGGCCGAAGTCTTCAACCTGTTCGACGCTCATGGCGCTGACCAGTTCCATGAAGTTGGCGAAGTTGGTGGTTCGGGCACGGCGGCTCGAAGCTATGGTATGCCGTCCAGCTACCAGATGCCGCGTACCGTCCGTCTGGGCGCCAAGTACAAGTTCTAAGTACCAGTACTCCTGATAATTAAGAGCGGCGGAAGGGCAACCTTCCGCCGTTTTTTCGTTTTCCGTATGCCGGATTGCGGGCGAGGGCGCGGCAGGCGTCCCCAGGTCGTGGAGTCTTGTTCCGCTCTACGTGAGGCGGACGGACCTTAACCCTGCTTACGGATTGTCATCAGAATCCGTCGGGCCAAAAGTCCTCCGACGACCGCCAGGCAAATCTGTGCCGTCAGTGGCTTCAGCTCCAAACAGCCAAGCGGCAGGATAGTCGACGGGACCAACCACCACGGATGCAGGGACGTAGCGGCCGCGAGGATACCAGCCCGTGAGGCCCTCCTTGCGCGCAGATCAAATACGAGGATAACGCCTGAAACGCCCAGATGGCAAAGCCACAGCAGCCGCGCTTGTTCGCGCGCCGCTTCGAAGGTGGCTTCCGGATCAGCCAGTTTGCAGGCTAAGGCGGTCGCCGGAACTAAGGCACCAAGCATCAGGCCAATTTTCAAAAACCTGCGCATAGTCCTGCCGTTTTCGCCCATCTTCATCACGACAGTGTCGGCCAAGGGCGATGAAGACACAAGAAATAAGGCGTTTCCAGACATGGCCGGAAACGCCTTTTCGTTTACATTGAACGCGGCTTAGCGCGTGCTCTCTTCGTAGGCCTTGGGCGCCAGGACGGTGGCGCCTTCTTCGCGCAGGCGCTGGTCGGCGACGCGGTCCATGACGGCTTCGGCCTTCGGGTCGCTCATTGCCCAGCCGAGGAAGGAGAGGGTGCGCAGACCCGTTGCCGCCGATTCGAGGCTGGCGGTCAGGCTACCGGCGGCGCCCGCCCGGCCGGAACCGGTGTATTCAACGAGGCGGATATCGGCCGAACGGTCGAGCTTGGCCAGGGCCTTGGCTTCGTCAACGGCGGTAAAGAAGCCGCCCGTCTTGTCGACCAGGTGGATGCCCTTGGCCTGTTCGCCGGTCCAGACACGGCCCTTGGCGATTTCCTGGACCTGCTCGACCGGGATCTTGCGGTTGGAAGCGACGTGAACGATGAAGCCGTTATAGATCTGGTCGATCCACGACGACAAAGCGGCGCGCTGGGCCGGGGTGAAGCCCTTGGCTTCGCTGAAGGCCGAGCTGTAGTCACCACCGACGGCGATGTCGCGAACGTCGACGCCGAACTTGGCCAAGGCGTCGCCGATGGCAAACTTGCCGCCATAGACACCGATCGATCCGGTCAGGGTCGAGGGATTGGCGACGATCGATGACGCGCCGGCCGATACCCAGTAGCCGCCCGAAGCCGCATAATCACCCATCGAGACAACGACCGGCTTGCCCGCTTCCTTGGCCGACTGCATGGCTGTGGCGATCTGTTCGGACGCGGTGTCAGAGCCGCCCGGCGAGGAGACGCGGAAGACGATGGCCTTGACCTTCTTGTCCTTGGCCGCCTTGAAGAAGGCTTCGGAGACCTCGTCGGACATCATGTTTGGATCGCTGCCGAAGCCGCCGGCCTTCTTGCCCGTCATGATGGCGCCTTCGCCGTCGATGACCGCGATCACTTCGCCCTTGGTGTCGGGCGTCAGGGTGCGCTGATATTCACGCAACTCCATGACCTTGGCGTTTTCGCCGCGCTTGAGCGCCGCGGCTTGCGCGTCATTGACCTGGCCGAGGTGGCTGATCAGTCCCAGTTGCTGCGCCTGTTCGGCGCCGTAAGGGCCGGCCTCGAGGGTCTCTTTCAGCTTGACCGCGTCCATGCGCCGGTCATGGGCGATGGTCTTCAGCGTATTGTCGTAGATGCTGCCCATCCACGATAGTTGGGCCTCGCGGTGTGCCGGCGTATAGTCATCGTAGAGGTAGGGGTTGACGGCGTTCTTGAACTCCGCGCGCTGCTCGTACTGGGCGTTGACGCCGAACTTGTCGAAGGCGCGCTTCATGAACATGGTCGACGTGGCGATGCCGGTGACCTGGAAGGACGAGCGCGGCTGCATCCACAGCTCGCTGGCGGCCGATCCGACCATGTAGGACGAGATCACCATGGTGTCGGGATAGAGGCCCTGGCTGTGGGCGATGACGGGCTTCGAGGCGCGGCGGACATAGATAATGGCGTCGCGGATTTCCTCGGCCGCGGCCGGCGACATGCCGCCCTCCGGCAGGCGCACGAAGACGGCCTTGACGTGGACGTCGTCGGCGGCGCGGTGCAGGATCTGCACCGTCTCGAGCGTTGATAACGACTTTCCGGTCAGGAAATCAAAGGGTTGCGACCGCGCCTGGTCGGTCATCTTTTCGCGCAGGTCCAGCGACAGGACGATGTCGCCCGTGGTCTGCGGCTTGGAGGCGCCGGCGATGACGGCGACCAGAATGATGGGCAGGCCGACCAAGACGATGATCAAGGCCGTGATCGCAGCGGTCAAGGTGATGAAAAACTGCTTCATGCGAACCCGGTGTCCCCTTGGTATCTTGCCGGAGCCATAAGGCCGCAGCACCCCCGTCACGCCGAAACGGCGCATCCGGTTAATACAATAATCGTTAATGCGCGAAGGTCAAATGAAGTCGCTGTCATTTGGGCGAAAAGCCCCTCAAAAACAGCTATTGTGACCGCGCTACACCACTAAGCGATGCTCCGAAAAGTGTGCAGCGGTTTTCGGCTAAGCATCGCGTCCAAAAAGCTTAGCATTGAGACGCTAAAATTTCGTGCGTCCGGGGAAGGCATGGCTTTTCGGCTGATCGTGCGCATGTTCGTCGCGGCCGTGACAGTGCGGGCAGGAGTGGCCTTTGACGTAAAATGGGCTCTGCTGGTCCTCGGCCGTCAGGGCGTGGTCGCAATAAAGGCAGAGGACCGCCGTGGTCGAGGGTTTCAGGTCATGATCGACGGCGATTCGCTCATCAAACACGAAGCATTCACCTTGCCATAACGATTCCGACTGGGGCACGTCTTCGAGATATTGCAGGATGCCGCCCTGCAGATGATAGACATCGTCGAAGCCCTGGTCGATCAGCCAAGAGGTGAACTTTTCACAGCGAATGCCGCCTGTGCAGAAGGTGGCGATCTTTTTGCCCTTCAAGGTTTCCGCCTGGTCGCGCGTCCACGCCGGCAGGTGCTTGAAGTTCGGAATCTGGGGGTCGATGGCGTTCTTGAACGTACCGAGATTGACCTCGTAATCGTTGCGCGTGTCGATGATGATGACGTCGTCGCGGCTGATCAGGGCATTCCAGTCGGCGGGTTTGACGTATTGGCCGAAGCGTTCCATCGACACTGGCTCACCCAGCGAAATCGTCTCCTTCTTCAGCCGCACGCGTGCCTTGCCGAAGGGCTGGAAGGCCGCGTAGGACTCTTTCCATTGGATCGGCCCGCCGACGATGTCGTCCTGAAGGTAGGCCAGAAAGCTGTCGATCGCTTCGCGCGTGCCGGAAATGGTCGAGTTGACGCCTTCACGTGTGATCAGCACCGAGCCCTTGATATCAAGGGCTTTCAGGCGGTCGAGCATCGGGGCCTGCATGGCCTCGAAGTGCGGAAACGGGAAGAAGTGATAAAAGGCAGCAATCACAAATGGCTGCGCTTGGGAACCGGGCTCAAACATGGGCGGCAAATAGCACAGATCAGAGATAGCGCCAATCGCGGATAAAGGCCGCCTGGCCATGGCGGACGCCATCCTGATCCATGACATTCCACAGGACCGTATCGCGGATTTCGAAACGCCGGCCCTGGCTGGAAATGCGGACGCCGGAATAATCGGCGACACAGCCGTTTTCGAGCGCGGCCTTGAGCAGCCGGTCGCGGTCGCCCTGTATACCGCTTTCCGGTTCGGCGCTGTGGCGCGAGGGCAGGCTGGTGAAGGCCTCCCAATCCATCTCCCACAGCTCGAGCGCCGCTGCGTTGGCATAGCGGAAGATTGGATCGGCCTCGGTGCCGTGCGAGACGATGGCGACCGGCGCGTCAAACATGGCCTGGGCCAGGTCCGTCGCCTTAAGCTGGCGCGCGTCTGGCACTATGTCGTCGCCGGTGAAGTGGTGAAAACTCCACGCCATCAAAGCATTGTAGGCCGCAACTTCGGGCGTAAGATGGGCGCTCATGCGCACGCCTCAAGGAAGGGTAGGATGTGGTCGCGGACTGT
>CBFGPQ010000185.1:0-7434 GCA_965650705.1 uncultured Asticcacaulis sp.
ACTTCGTGGGCGCCGGTCGCCGACTTGTCCCACTTGCCCTTGTGCATGCCGACCGACTTGTCCGGGATGTTGCGGGTCAGCATGACGATGAGGCCGATGACCATCTCCACCACCGAACGCGTGTTGGAGTAGGGCGCGTTGAAAACGGCAATACCCTTCTGCGAACAGGCCTTCAGGTCGATCTGATTGGTGCCGATACAGAAGGCGCCAACCGCCATCAGCTTGTCGGCTGCGGCGACGGCTTTCGCCGTCAGGTTGGTCTTGGAGCGCAGGCCCAGAATATGCACGCCTTGCAGCGCCTGTATCAGGTCGTCCTCATCCAGCGCGCCCTTGACGGTCGTGACATCGTAACCCTCCTCGCGGAAGCGGCGGACGGCTTCGGGGTGGATATTTTCGAGCAGCAGGACTTTCAGCTTCGAGCGCGGGAAAGAGTAGCGGCCCTGATAGCCTTCGGTGTGCAGCACTTCGTCGAACGAGGCCGCGACCTGGGTGGCGTCGCAGCCTTCGGTGGCGGCGACGACCTTCGGGCGCGTCACATTTTCGGTAAAGGCGTAGAAGCGCTCGGCGGCGCCGCCCTTATAGACTTCGTAATCCGTCCAGCCGTCGCCGACCATGACGACATCACCGTCAAGCGTCAGGCCGCGCACGGCGACGATCTTGCCGCCATCCTGGCTGAGCGGATTGGTCAGGTCGAGACCGATGGCAATGCCGTCTTCGTTCCAGGTCAGGCGATTGGCCATGACGTATTCCGGCGCGACGCCGAATTCAGCGACGACCGGGTCGATAAAATCGTGGAAACCGCCCGAGATGATGCGGATCTTGCCGGGATGCTCCTTAAAGACGGCGCGGTTGCGTTCGATCGACGCGCTGATCTTGGTCTTCAGCACCTCGACCAGCGAGGCGATGTCGTCGCGGGTGGGCTTCAGGATGCGAATACGGCGCTGCAGGGCGTCGGAGAAACTGATCTCGCCCGACATGGCCTGGTCGGTCAGGGTGCGGATCTGTTCGACATCGGCGGCGCGCGCCGGATCGGCTGCGGACAGCAGCTCGGCCAGGATGTCGAGCGCCTCGACCTGGGTAAAGGTCGAGTCGAAGTCGAGCACCAGGGTGGCGAGGTTAGGCTGATTGAAACTTGCATTCATGACCGAAACGCCCATATGGAAAAACTTCGAGCGCAGGCAGCTATGCCCGCCCCGATACATTTGCGCCGCAGATAAGATAAAAGCGAGGTCCGCACAACCGGCTTAACCCTTTATTGTGGCAGTTGGCGGTGCAATTCTCTAAATTCCGGCCCTGTCTGGCGGCGAATCCTGAAAACAGGTAAAATCTGTAACGGCCCTAAAGGTTTCATGCGTTTCCATGTCTGATCCGTCTACTGTTGTTGAAGACTATTCCGCGCGCTTCGTCATAGAAACGCATCCCGTCCACGGCCGCCTGGTGCGGCTGGGCGACACGCTGGACCAGATTCTGAAGGCGCACGACTATCCGGACGTCATCGCCAACCTTTTGGGCGAAGCCTGCGTGCTGGCCGTCCTGGTGGGCGCATCTCTGAAGTTCGAGGGCCGGCTGATCCTCCAGGCCCAGGGCGATGGCGCCGTGCGCTATGTGGTGGCGGACTATGATACGCGGGGCGGCCTGCGCGGGTTCTGCCGCTACGACGAAGGCGAACTCAACGACCTGATCGCCTCGAACGAAGGCAAGTTCCAGAGTCTGGGCGCGCAGGCGCTGCTCGGCAAGGGCACCTTCATCATGACGCTCGATCCGGAGAACAATTCCGAGCGCTACCAGGGCATAACCCCAATCGAGGGTGAAAGTCTGTCCCTGTGTGCCGAGCACTATTTCGCCCAGTCCGAGCAGGTGCCAACCCAGGTCAAGTTGGCGGTCAGCGAGATTGCGGGCCCGGGTGGGCCGCAATGGCGCGCGGCCGGGGCCATGATCCAGGCGATCGCCGGCGACGCGACGCGTGGCGAAACACGCGAATCGTTCGACCATATTCGCGCCCTGTTCGAAACGTTGGGCGAAGAGGAATTGACCGATTTCGACCTGCCGGCCGACCGGCTACTGTACCGCCTGTTCCACGAGGACGGCGTGCGCCTCTCGACGCTCAAGACGGTCTACAAGCTGTGCCGCTGTTCGCAGGAGCGCGTCGAAGGGCTGGTGCAGTCCTTCACCGAACAGGAACAGAAGGACATGCTGGAGCCGGATGGCAAGGTGCACATCACCTGCGAGTACTGCTCGAAGACGTTTTTCGTCGATCTGCCGGAATAGCGCGTGCTGAGGCAGGGCCTGCCCCTCATCCGGTTCGCCAAGGCGAACCACCTTCTCCCCGGCCTCGCCGGCAGGCAAAACAGGGAGAAGGAATTACCCTTGAATATCCAAAGAGTAACCTGCGGACCTGACCGTCCGAATTGGATCAAACTCTTCCTTGTCGTTCAGCGCCTTGCGCAGACGGCCGATATGGACGTCAACCGTGCGCGCTTCGACATATACGTCGTTGCCCCAGACGGCGTCGAGCAACTGCTCGCGCGAGAACACGCGGCGCGGATACTGCATGAAGTGGTCCAGCAGCTTGTATTCCGTCGGCCCCAGGTGGATGTCGCGGCCGGCGCGCTGGACGCGGTGTGACAGGCGATCGACCGAAATCTCGCCGAACTCGACGCGGTCCTCGCTGAGGCCGGGGCGTATGCGGCGCAGCACGGCGCGGATGCGCGCCATCAGCTCGACCATCGAGAACGGCTTGACGACATAATCGTCGGCGCCGGTGTCGAGGCCGCGGATACGGTCACTTTCTTCGGAACGCGCCGTTAGCATGACGATGGGCAGGTTACGAGTGGTCGACTGCTGGCGGAGGCGGCGGCAGACCTCGATGCCGGAGACCTTAGGCATCATCCAGTCGCAGACCAGTAGGTCCGGCTGGCGCTCCTTGATCATCACCAGGGCTTCGTCGCCGTCGCTGGCGACTCCAACCTCATAGCCTTCCTTCTCAAGATTGTAGTTGAGCAGGGTCGACAGCGCGTCTTCGTCTTCGGCGATGATGATATAGGGCTTCATGCGGTTCGTTCTCTTTTCTCCGGGCCGTCAGGACCGGCTAGGGCAAGCGCCCGCCCGAGCCGTTGCGAGGAGCCCCCGCGGCGCCTGAGCGGCAACTAGGTTGGACTGAGTGTGTCGCCCTTCGGGCGGTCCTCGACGTAATCTTCGCCTGTCAGCTCGTAGTGGATATGCTCGGCCACGTTCGTTGCGTGGTCGCCGATGCGTTCCAGGTTTTTGGCCATGAACAAAAGGTGCGTGCAGGCCGAGATGGTGCGCGGGTCGCCCATCATGTAGGTCAGCAGTTCGCGAAACAGGGCATTGTAGTGCTCGTCGACCTCGGTGTCGGTCGCCCAGACGCTCTGGGCGAGGTCGAGCTTGCCGCCCTTGTAGGCGTCCAGCACGTCACGCAGACGCGACGATACCAGCTTTCCCATGCGCTCGATCGACCGGGTGATCGGCGTCATCGGCTCGGCTTCGGCGATGACCAATGCGCGCTTGGCGATATTCTTGGCCAGGTCGCCGGTCCGTTCCAGCGAGGTGGCGATCTTCATGGCAGCCACGGTCTTGCGCAGGTCGTTGGCCATGGGCTGACGCAGGGCGATCAGACGGATGCACTTGCGCTCGACGTCCTTTTCCAGCTCATCGAGGCGATGATCGCGCTGGACAACGCTCTGAGCCAGGGCGACGTCGCGGCGGGCGACGGCCTCGACGGCATCGGCGACCTGGGCTTCGGCAAGGCCACCCATCAGAACCACCTCAGCGCTCAGCTGATCCAGCTCTTCCTCGTAGGTCTTGACGATGTGCGGATTCATCTTGCTGAACTGTACCACGGCTGTATTCCTTCGGGCGTTTAGGCGAATTCTGTGACAGTTTTATTATAGGCATGGCTGCATGTGAAAAAACCATGAAAACATGGTTACAATACGCCTAATACACAGGTCTCACCGCTGCACACTATTTGGCATATCGCTCTAGCCGGCGTCCTTCAGGGGTTCGACAAGTCGCGGCCCTGCTGCCGAGCCAAAAGCGCGGCTTTGCGGGAAATAGGCCGTAAAGGCGGTGAAGGTCGCGAGAGTTGAGCCCGGCAGCGGCGTGACATTGTCACCATCGGCGTCGATCATGACAAGATCTTCAGCCGCGCTCTGGGTTCCAATCGATTCAACGACCAGGCCACCGCGGTGCCGGTTAATGATGTGCTTGACGATGGCAAGCCCTAATCCTGTACCCAGACGGTCGCCGCTCTTTTGTCCTTCGACGCGGTAGAAGCGTTCGGCCAGGCGCGGTAGGTGCTCACGGCGGATGCCAGGCCCTGCATCGCGAACGCGCAAGGTCGCGTAGTGTTCATGCACATTGCGGTCCGGCCGGAGCAGGACCAGCTTCGATGCCAAGGGATCGGTCGCAGCGATCGCCTGGGTCAGGGTACGGTCGAAGACGATATCGATGGCCACTTCGGAGCCTCGTGGCGCGTATTTCAAAGCGTTGTCGATCAGGTTCTGCGCCACTTGAAGGATCTGGTCGCGGTCGCCGATAATTGGATAAAGGCCGGGCTTCGGCGCCTCGATACGGAAGGCGACGCCCTTTTGTTGGGCGATCAGGCTCAGCCCCTCGATGACATCCTTGACGGCCAGCACCAGGTCGGCCTCGCCCGATGGCGGGACGTGCTCGTTCAACTCGATACGCGACAACGACAACAGGTCGTGAATCAGCCGGCCCATACGGTCAGCCTGGGTCGCCATGATGGTGAGAAATTTTTCGCGTGCCATTTCATCATCTTTCGCCGGACCGCGAAGCGTCTCGATGAAACCGGCTAACGATGCCAGGGGTGTGCGCAATTCGTGACTGGCGTTCGCTAGAAAGTCGGCACGCATCTTTTCCATGCGGCGCATATCGGTCTCATCGCGCATAACCAGCAGGGCCAGGCGTTGCTCACCATCCCCGACCGGCAAGGGACTGGCAAAGGCACGCCAGTATTGCTCGCGGGCGCCGCCTGCGGACTCGAACGTCGTCGACCGCGAAATGCCACCGAACAGCGCCTCATCGACGCATTCGAGCACTTCCGGTGTGCGGATGGCACTGACCAGCAGCCCGCCCTCGCTCTCGACCTGGAAGACTTTCTGCGCAGAGGCATTGGCGAAGACGATCCAGCGGCCGGCGATATCGTTGGGCTCGAACCCCGAAACGATCAGGACCGGGTCGGGAATGGCGCGCAGCACCTCCTGGAAGCTCGGTCCCTTGGGCTGGACCTTGACCTGGATCTCCGGCGTCTTCAGTTGATCGATACGGTCGTGCAGGTCGTTCTGCTGACCCCAGAAGACAAGCAGCGTATAGATGAGGGTTAGCGCGGCCACACCCGCGGCGACAGGCCAAAGCGGCGGGACGAACATCATGGCGATGACGCAGCCCAAGCCAATCCACGTACCAAACGGCACTATGCCCCACAACGAACGCCGCCTGATCATATCTGTTTTCGAAACCATTCCTGATCTTGAGGGCTTTTTCGAAAAAGCTCAAGATCGACACGCTGACGACTGACCGCGCTCCGGCTCCCCATCGGATACGCGTTCAAGGGAGGTGGCGTGTAACCGCGTTCGGCAACGGTTTCATGACAGTTTCATTGCGGGCGCACGTTAAGCGATAACATAGCCGTGACAACAGGTTGTACTACTCGCGTTATGGCCGCGTCTGGCCGTTGCCGCGCACGACGTACTTGAACGTCGTCAGTTGCTCCGCGCCCACCGGCCCGCGCGCGTGCAGGCGGTCGGTCGAGATGCCGATTTCCGCGCCCAGGCCAAACTCGCCGCCATCGGCATATTGCGTCGAGGCGTTCCAGATAACGATGGCCGAATCGACCTCGTTCAGGAAGGTGTCCGCGGCCTGCGCGTCTTCGGTGATGATGGCTTCGGTATGGCCCGAGCCATAGGTCTTGATATGCTGGATCGCCTCGGCCTCGTCCTTGACAACGCGGATCGAGATGATCGGCAGCAGGTACTCGGTCTTCCAGTCCTCTTCGGTCGCGGCCGCCATGGCATGGATGGCGCGGGCACGGTCGTCGCCGCGCAACTCGCAGCCCTTGGCCTCCAGTGCTTCGGCAATGCGCGGCAAAAGCGTTTCAGCGACGGCTTCGTCGATCAGCAGGGTCTCTGTCGCACCGCATACCGACACGCGGCGCATCTTGGCGTTCAGCGTCACCGCCACGGCCTTTTCCGGATCGGCGCCGGCGTGGACATAGGTGTGGTTCAGGCCTTCGAGGTGGGCCAGGACCGGCGCCCTCGCCTCCTTCTGGACGCGCTCGACCAGCGAGCGACCGCCGCGCGGAATAATCAGGTTGATCGTGCCGTCCAGTCCACCCAGGATCAGGCCGACGGCGTCGCGGTCCGAGGTCGGCACCAACTGCACGCAGGTGTCGGGCAAACCGGCGGCGCGGAAGCCGTCTTCAAACGCGGCGTAGATGGCCAGGGCCGAGTTCAGCGCCTCGGAGCCGGTGCGCAGGATGGCGGCGTTCGACGAGCGGATGCACAGGGCGGCCGCGTCAGCCGTCACATTGGGACGGCTCTCGTAGATGATGGCGATGACGCCGATCGGCGTCGAGACGCGGGCGATGTCGAGCCCGTTCGGACGTGTCCAGCGCGCCAGGTCACGGCCGACGGGATCAGGCAACGCCGCGACCTCTTCCAGGCCCTTGGCCATGGCTTCGACGCGCGCCGGATTGAGAATCAGGCGCTCGATCATGGCGTCGGTCAGCCCCTTGTCGCGGGCGAACTGCTGGTCTTTTTCATTCGCGGCCAGGATAGTCGCTTCACGGGCGCGGATGGCCTTGGCGGCTTCGATGATGGCGCGCGTCCGTACTTCCGGGCCGGCCAGACGCAGGGCCTCGGCGCCGAGTTTGGCCTTGGCGGCCATGTCGGTCATCAGGTCGTTCAGCGTGCGTGTGCTCTGGTCGTCCATGTCGGTACCCCTTGTCAATCAAAGGCTATATAGCGCAAATGCCACAAAAGACGACCGTTTCATCGGAAATCAGCGCAGTTTGGCGGGAATCTGGCGAGGTTTGGCAAGGCGCCGCAGTAATCCCCTCTCCCCGTTTACGGGAGAGGGTAGGCGCCGGGCGGCGAGCCTGAGGGGCTCTTAGCCACGCGCACGTTGTGAGTATCTCGCCCCTCATCCGGTCCTTCGGACCACCCAACGCTGGCGAAAGCTATACTTTCGCTGGCGCTATACCCCGTAAACGGGGAGAAGGAATTAAATCATCGCCATGTCGTCGCGATGGATAACCTCATCCCCCGACGTGTAGCCCAGGATGGCCTCGATATCCTTGCTGCCCCGCCCGCGAATGGCGCGGATGTCCTCGGCATTATAGCTGACGATGCCGCGCGCCACTTCCTGGCCGGCGCACGACACGATCGACAC
>CBFGPQ010000186.1:0-7427 GCA_965650705.1 uncultured Asticcacaulis sp.
TGGGCGCGCGACATCCGCGCCGAGGTGACCATCCAGGTTCGGCCGACGGGTCTTGAAACCGGCTCGGTCGCCGCCGCCGCGGCCGCCGAGGTCCTGGCCGGTGTCAAGGGCGTCGAAGAGGCCCGGGCCATCGAGCCCGAGCGCGCCAAGGACCTGCTGAAACCGTGGCTGGGCGACGTCGTGCTCGACGACCTGCCCATCCCCAACCTGGTCGAGGTCAAGCTGACGCCTAAGAACCCGGCCAAGCCGCGCGCCATGATGGACGCGCTGGCCAATGCCAATATCGACGCGACGCTCGACGATCATTCGGTGTGGCTCAAGGATATCGAGAAAAGCGCCCTGATTATCCGTCTGATCTTCCTGGGTATTTTCCTGATGATAGGCTCAGCCGCCGCAGCCGTGGTGGCCTTCGCGACACGGGCGGGGCTGGCGGCGCGCGGCGATGTCGTCGAGGTCCTGTCGCTGTGCGGCGCCACCGACACCTTCATCGCCGAACGATTCCAGTACCGGTTTGCCCGCATGGCGTTCGAATCGGGGCTTCTGGGTTCGGCTGCGGCAGCGATCGTCATGGCGTTAATAAAGATTACCGGTCCCTCGCAAAGCTTCGCAATGGCTCTTCCCTTTTCGTGGCATGACCTGTTAGTATTAATACCTTGCCCGGTTCTGGTCGCGATGATCGCCATGGTCACCGCCAGACTGGTGACCCTGCGCCTGCTGGGTCGTTCGTGAACAGGTTGACGAAGGGGAGAGGGCGTTAAACCTATGCGGCCATTGATCGCTATTGGTGTCGTGCTTCTGGTCTGGCTGGCGGGCCTGTTCGCCTTTGCCGGCCGGGTCATCGACTCGACGCCTGCCGTCGACCCGGAACAGCCCGCCGACGCCATCGTTGTCCTGACCGGCGCTTCGGATATGCGCCTGAAGGAGGGCATGCGCCTGCTGGAGCGCCGCAAAGGCCAGCGCCTGTTCATTTCCGGGGTCAACCGTGAGGTCAAGCGTGCCGAGCTGCTGAACGTGACCGAAGGCTCAAAGCGCCTTTATGAATGCTGCGTCGACCTGGGTTACGAGGCCGAAAACACCGTCGGCAATGCCCGTGAGATCGCCGATTGGGCGCGCGGCCATGATTTCTACAAGCTGATCGTCGTCACTTCCGACTATCACATGCCGCGTTCGCTGCTGGAACTTAAGGCCGACATGCCCGACGCTGAGTTCGTCGCCTTCCCGGTGCAGTCGCCGGACCTCGATACGCGCAAGTGGTGGAAGTCGCCCAAGGGCACGCGCCTGCTGGTCCTGGAATATACCAAATACCTGGCCATCCTCGGCCGCGACTTTATCCTGTCGATTTCGCGTGCTTTCGGTGACAAAGGGGCGCACAATAGAGTTGAAGCCGGTTCGGAAGACGGCGCCGCCGCCAGCCTGGCCGCCTCTTCACAGGCGGCACCAGCCAAATGAGTCCCCAAAATTGCGTGCTGTGATTACGCGACTTCGGTCGCTCCTCTTCATGTTGTGGCTCTACGGTTCGATGGCGTTTATCGCCGTCCTGTGTTCGCCCATTCTACTGTTGCCTCACGCGGTGTCCATGCGGGTCATTCGCTGGTGGGCGGCCAGCGTACTGTGGGGCGCGCGCTGGATCGTAGGCGTGAAGGTCGAGTTTCGCGGCCTGGAACACCGGCCCAACGGCCCGGCCCTAATCGCCGGCAAGCACCTCAGCATGCTTGATACCATCGCGCCCTTCGTCGTGCTGGAGGCGCCAGCCTACGTCTTGAAGCAGTCCTTGATGTATCTGCCGTTTCTCGGCTGGTACGCGTGGCGGACGCGTATGGTGGCGATCAAGCGCGAAGACGCCGCCAAGGCGCTGAAAGGCATGGTGACGGCTTGCCGCGAGCGCCTGCAGGAAGGCCGCCAGATTATCATTTTTCCGGAAGGCACGCGCTCGGACGTCGGCGAAGATCCGGCCTATAAGCCCGGAGTGGCGGCCCTTTATCGCGATCTCGACGTGCCCTGCCACCTGATGGCGACCAATTCGGGACAGTTCTGGTCGGGGCATGGCATCGACCGCAAACCCGGTACCGTGGTGTTCGAATTCCTCCCGCCCATTCCGGCCGGCATGAAGCGTGGTGAACTGATGACCGAGATGAAGGCGCGGCTGGAACGCGAGTCGAACCGCCTGGTCGCCGAACAGGCGCCGGTAAAGCCGGGCCGCTAGAGCATGCTCCGAAAAAGTGGAAACCGGTTTTTCGGACCAAGCATGCGACCACTAAGAAATTTAGACCGTGCTCCGTTTCCGCCGAAACGGAGCACGGTCTAAGAGCCTTTATTGGTCGCTTTCGTATTTGCGCAGGATCTGGATCTGCGCCATGGCGATATCCAGTTCGATGCCGCGATCGAGCTTTCCGTCGTCCTTGAGCCGCAGGTCGGTCAGCTTGCGCTGGGCGTCGCTGTCGAAGGCGGCTATCAACTGCATGAGTTCCGGCTTGCTGAGGCTGTTGGCCTGCAGGCGAGCATCCATGTCGAGGATCTTGTCTTCCAACTCGGTCTGGGCGGCGGCAGCGATGGCGGCCAGCCGGTACTTTTCGGCGTCAGACAGACCGGCGATGTTCACATGGTTGTTCACCTCGGTGATGATCAGGCGCATGTGCTGGGTGGACACGAAGTGCCGGATCAGAGCGTCGGTGCCGTCGACACGATAGATGGTGCGGACCAGCGCGATGCGCTCTTCTAGGTCCGGATCGGCGGACGCCGTGGCGGCGATCTGGGCCTTGTCGTAGGCCGTCAGGCCGCCCGGCGTCCGGAAGGCCTCGACAACCGCGCGGGCCGTCGCACGGTCGAGGTTCTGCATGGTCGGAATAGCCGGTAAACGCGCCGCGCCTGCCGCCAGGCCACGCGATACGGCCGCGTCGTCGATGCTTCCCGAAGTCAGGCTGAGCACGCGGTCGATGGCGTCGGCACTGGCCTTGGGCAGGGGCTTGGCGACGTCTGTACGCGGAGCGGCGGCGACGTCCATGACGCTGCCCGAACCTTGCGCGGTCAGCGAGCCCGGCGCCTGCGGATTGTTGTCGTGAAGCGCCTTGCTCTGCTCCAGGAACTTCTGCAGGTCAAGAGTAGGCGGCGTCAGGTCAGGGGCAACGGCCGTCTGGGCGTTTACCGCCGACGCGGTCAGAACAGCGGCCAGAAGGGCCGTTCCGGTAAATAGCGAGCGAAAAACTGCGAGCCGCAAAACGGTTCCCCCGAACATAGCTTGAATAATCGTCAGCCCACCACCGTCTTGCGGCAGTCCCCCTCTTGGTGGTCGCGCTTTTTTATCCGAAAACCGCTGCCCACTTTTGGCTTACGCCGAACTGCGTTTCCGAACGCGCTCTAGCTGTCGACCGAATCCTTGAAGGTTTTGATAATCTTGACCACGGCCTGGACCATATAGCTCTGGACCTCTTCCGTGCTGTTCTGCGCCGTCACGAACTTGCCGGCATTGTACTTGGCCGCTGCGACCGATGCATTGGCGTTGATCAACTGCTGGATTTCATCGGCGCTGAAGGACTGCGACTGGCTGCGGGCAATGCTGTCGAGCACGTTCGCCTCGGTTTCCTTGAGCACGGCGTCAGCGACGGTGTTGTAGCGGGCTTCCTCGGCCGGCGTCATGGCCGCCTTGCCGGCGCGCTCCAGTACGACGAGGCGAGTCTGCGCCTTCGTGGCGTCGAGCGCCGTGCGGACGCCGCGCGTGACGCCGTTCAGCTGCATCAACTGCTTGTAGAGGTCGATCTTCTTCTGGGCGGCGGCGCTGTCGGCAGCATCATTGAGCTGCGCCAGGGCAGGCTTGGCCATGTCGCCGGCGGCAACCGGCATGTCCGAATAGGCGACAACTTCCTGTGCCACGGCAGAGCCCGAGACAAGGGCCCCCGAAGTGACAAGAATCGCGGCCGCGGCAAATGCAAATCCGGCAGCAGGTATGCGCATGCAGATTTCCCCTAACCAAAAAAGTTAAGAGACGATACCGAAAGCAGGCCCGTGTGGCAATGATTGAATCGAAAGGCCCGGGTCACAAAGGTAGCGGTGTTGCCGTGAGGTCCCTCTCCCGTTCAGGGAGAGGGGGCTCTTACACCAGCGTGCCGTGGCAGTGCTTGAACTTCTTGCCAGAGCCGCAAGGGCACAGGCCGTTGCGCGGCGTGCCTTCCCAGCCGGCCGGCAGGGCTGAGTGCGGCAGTTGCGCCCGCTGTTCCGGCGTCAGGTCGCTGGAGAGCGTGGGGGCGCGCTCGTTCTCGCCGGTCAGCGGATCGAGATGCACTTCCTGGAACTGACGGCCCGAGGGCGACATGCCGGGCAATGGCATGGGGGGCGCCGACAGCTCTTCTTCCGGCGGCTGGAAGCGGATTTCCATGGTCATCAGCCAGCGCGTGACGGAGTGGCGCAGGTTGACCAGGAGCCCTTCGAACTGTTCGAAGGCTTCGCTCTTGTATTCGTTGAGCGGATCGCGCTGGCCGTAGCCACGCAGGCCGATAACGGCGCGCAGGTGGTCGAGATACATCAGGTGCTCGCGCCAGTGCATGTCGATCATCTGGAGCAGGAACTGCTTTTCCAGCGACTTCATCTGCTCATCGCCCAGCATCTGCAGCCGCTCTTCCATCTTGGCAGCTGCCAGGTTCTGGATGCGCTCCTCGATTTCCTCGTTGGCGATACCTTCCTCGGCCGCCCACACTTCCAGCGGCAGGTCGAGGCCGGTCAGGGCCAGAACCTGTTCCTTGAGGCCCTGGATGTCCCACTGTTCGGCATAGGCCTTTGGCGGCAGGTGGCGCTCGACGAGATCGCTGATGGTCTCCTGACGCATCTCGCTGATGGTGTCGGACAGATCCTCGGCGTCCATGAACTCCTGGCGATGCTGGAACACGGCCTTGCGCTGGTCGTTGACGACGTCGTCGTATTTCAGCAGGTTCTTGCGGATTTCATAGTTGCGCTGCTCGACGCGCTTTTGCGCCGTGGCGATGGCGCCGTTGAGCAGCGGGTGGGTAATGGCTTCGCCTTCTTCGACGCCCAGCGTCTTCATCATGGAGTTCAGGCGATCGCCCGCGAAGATGCGCATCAGGTCGTCTTCGCAGGACAGGAAGAATTTCGAGCGGCCGGGGTCGCCCTGACGGCCGGTACGGCCGCGCAGCTGGTTGTCGATGCGGCGGCTTTCATGGCGTTCGGTGCCGAGCACGAACAGGCCACCGGCGGCGAGGGCCCGTTGTTTCAGATCGGCGACCTGGCCTTCGATTTCGGCCTTCTTGGCCAGGATCTGCTCCTGCGTCACCTGGACGCCAGCGGCGTCCTGCTCTGAGAGCCACTTCTGGACGCGCATGTCGACATTGCCGCCCAGCTGGATGTCGGTGCCGCGGCCGGCCATGTTGGTGGCAATGGTCACGGCGCCCGGCACGCCGGCGTCGGCGACGATTTCGGATTCCTGTTCGTGGAAGCGCGCGTTCAGCACGTTGTGCGGAATGCCCTTGCCGGACTTGGCGACGATGTCATAGGCGTCCTCGCCGAGCTTCAGCAGTTCCTTCTTGTCGGCATTGGCGTATTGCGGCTTCAGCGTCCGCGACTGCTCGACCTTGTAGTGGTAGCCATTGAGGAACTTCGACAGCTCTTCCGACTTTTCGATCGACGCGGTGCCGACCAGGATTGGCTGGCCCTTGACATAGCAATGGGCGACCTGGGCGGCGATGGCGGTGAACTTTTCAGCCTCGGTCCGGTAGACCTCGTCGTTGTCGTCGATGCGCTGGATGGGGCGATTGGTCGGGATTTCCAGCACGTCCATCTTGTAGATGTCGCCGAACTCCTGCGCTTCGGTCGCCGCCGTGCCGGTCATGCCGGACAGCTTCTTGTACATGCGGAAATAGTTCTGGATTGTCACCGAGGCCAGGGTCTGGTTTTCCGGCTGGATCTCGACCTTTTCCTTGGCTTCGATCGCCTGGTGCAGCCCTTCGCTAAGCCTGCGGCCCGTCATCATGCGGCCGGTGAATTCGTCGATCAGGATAATCTCGCCGTCCTTGACGATGTAATCCTTGTTCAGGGTGTACAGCGTATTGGCACGCAGGGCCTGGTTGGCGTGGTGAACCAGCGAGACGTTGACCGAGTCATAAAGGCCGGTCGAGTCCTCAGCCAGATAGCCACCGGCCATCAGGATTTCCTCGAGCTCCTCACTGCCCTTTTCAGACAGCAGGACCTGGCGCTGCTTTTCGTCCAGTTCGTAGGTTTCCGGGTCCTTGATCAGCTCGCGGATGGTGGCGTCGAGGATCTTGTACAGTTCCGAACGGTCCTCGGTCGGGCCGGAGATGATCAGCGGCGTGCGGGCTTCGTCGATCAGGATCGAGTCAACTTCGTCGACGATGCAGAAGTTGTGGCCGCGCTGGACCATTTCCTGGCGGCTATAGGCCAGGTTGTCGCGCAGGTAGTCGAAGCCGAATTCGTTATTCGTGCCGTAGGTGACGTCGGAATTATAGGCCTGCTTGCGCTGGCCCTGCGACAGGCCCTGGACGATAACGCCGGTCGACATGCCGAGGAAGCGATAAACGCGGCCCATCCATTCGGCGTCGCGCTTGGCCAGGTAGTCGTTGACCGTGATCAGGTGGACGCCCTTGCCTTCGAGCGCATTGAGATAAACGGGCGCGGTGCCGACGAGTGTCTTGCCTTCACCGGTGCGCATTTCTGCGATGCCGCCCTTGTGCAGAATCATGCCGCCGACCAGCTGCACGTCGTAGTGCCGCTGTCCGATCGACCGCCAGGCGGCTTCGCGGGTGACGGCGAAGGCTTCGTCCATAAGCTGATCCAGCGTCTGGCCCTTGGCCAGGCGTTCGCGGAACAGGACCGTCTGGTGGGCCAGTTCCTCGTCGCTCATCGCCTTGTACCTGGGCTCCAGCGTATTGATCTTCTGGGCGCGGGCCATGAAGCCCTTGACCTTGCGATCGTTGGAAGAACCGAACAGCATTTTGGCGAGAGCCAGCATGGGAGACCCTAAGTAACAGAGAAGGAAGAGCGCTTTTCAGCCCTTGTCTTGGCGGGCATTTTTCTGGCTTATTTCTTGCTTATGAAGCTTGTCGCCGTAAAAATGCTCTTGAACAGGTAAGGGGTGAAAACCGCTTTTCAAGCGCGGGAATGACTTAAGCGGCGGAATGGTGTATGTCAACGCGGCAGCCGTTAACGGCTCCGGCATTTAAAGTGTTAATGGCGATTGGGGCGGTACTCATGTCATTGAAATCGAACTCGGGACGCATGATCCTGCTGTCCGTGCTTATGGCTGGCAGCCTGACGGTAGCCTCGTGCCAGAAGCCGCAGCAGACGGAACGCCCTCCGGAGCCGGGTGACATGGCTGTGGCCCGCGTCGATGGCCACACCATCTGGTCATCGGACGTGCGGAACGAAGCCGTTGCGCAAGGCCAGATCGGCCCGGGTGAGCCGCTCGA
>CBFGPQ010000187.1:0-7419 GCA_965650705.1 uncultured Asticcacaulis sp.
GCGCTGCCGTGGACGAAGGCATCGTTCCGGGCGGTGGCACGGCTCTGCTCAAGGCGTCGAAGGCCCTCGAAACCCTCGAAGGCGCCAATGACGACCAGACGGCCGGCATCAACATCGTCCGCCGCGCCCTGCAGGCGCCGATCCGTCAGATCGCCGAAAACGCCGGCGTCGAAGGTTCGGTCGTCGTCAACAACGTGCTTGGCAACGACTCGACCACCTACGGCTTCAACGCCCAGACGGAAAAGTATGTCGACCTGGTTGCCGACGGCGTCATCGACCCGGCCAAGGTTGTCCGTACGGCTCTGCAAGACGCCGCTTCGGTCTCGGGCCTGCTGATCACGACGGAAGCCGCCGTGGTCGAAAGCCCGAAGAAGGACGCGGCTCCGGCGATGCCGGGCGGCGGCGGAATGGGCGGCATGGGCGGTATGGATTTCTAATCCAGCCGTTCGGCACTTCGCTGAAAATGGAAAGAGCGGGTCGCGAGGCCCGCTCTTTTCTTTATTCGGCCGCCGTCAATGCCTGCATTGGCATCAGCAGGGCCGCGCGCAGGAGCCTCAGCGCCGCTTCATCGCCGTGTGCCTGGCGCGCGGCGGCGACGTCGAGAAACTCGATATGGCCGAAGAGTTTCTGCGCCAGGTCGAGCGCTTCCAGGACCTTCAAGGGGATTTCCTGATCGTTCGCCCTGAAACACAGCAATGGCGTGTGGCGCGTCACCGGGTTCGACTTGGTCATGCGGATGACATCGAAAATCCGGTAGTTGTTGAAATGGATACTGAGGGCCAGCAGGTGCGCCTCGCGCAGGCGGTTAATCGCCTCGTCACCCGTTGCGACCGGCAGGACTCCGGCCGCGCCACGCAGCGCCCGGGTGATCAGTTCGGCGCCATCGGGCGCGTCGGCAACAAGAACGCAATATTGTGTCGTCATGGCGGACTCGGGCACAAACGTCAAATTTCCGCCCACGGAATATCCGCCGGCGGACTGCAGCCCATCCAGTTATCCACCTGAAGACCTTCAACCTATCTGTGTCGGCATAAAAAATGGATTAGGATGTGCGCTCGTCCCGATGCGGCACCGTTACCTGAAATCAACGCTTTTTGTTCGCGTTTCAGCCGAACAGTGTTTGTGATTAGACTCCAAGCGGCTAACCAAGCATCTCTTGCGCACATATGCGGTAAAGGGTGGTGGCGTTATGCGGCTGGGGATCGTCGGCTTGGGCCGGATGGGTGGCAATATCGCGCGCAGATTGATGCGCGGCGGCCATGAAGTGGTGGTATTTGACCGTGACCCCGCGTTGCTGCGGCAATTGGCTTCCGAGGGCGCTATCGCCGCCGAAGGCCTGTTCGACCTGCACCGCCGCCTGAGCGCACCCACCAGCGCCTTCTTAGGCATGGGCAAGAAGAGCCAGGCCATCATGTGGGTCATGCTGCCCGCCGGCGCACCGACCGAAGACACCATCGCGCAACTGGCCGACCTGGCCCAGCCTGGCGACGTCGTCATCGATGGCGGCAATACCTATTACAAGGACGATATCCGCCGGTCGAAAGTGCTGGCCAAGCGCGGCATCGACTATGTCGACGTCGGCACTTCAGGCGGCGTGTGGGGCCTGGAACGCGGCTATTGCATGATGATCGGCGGCAAGGACACGGTTGTGTCGGCGCTGGACCCGATCTTCGCGACCCTGGCGCCGGGTTATGGCGACATCGTCCGCACACCGCACCGCACTGAGCAGGATGACCG
The DNA here is from genome assembly GCA_965650705.1 of uncultured Asticcacaulis sp. GTDB lineage: Bacteria > Pseudomonadota > Alphaproteobacteria > Caulobacterales > Caulobacteraceae > Asticcacaulis. The sequence continues at coordinate 1,738 of CBFGPQ010000187.1, forward strand.
CGCCGAACGCGGCTACATCCACGCCGGTCCCGCCGGCGCCGGCCATTTCGTCAAGATGGTTCACAACGGCATTGAATACGGCATGATGCAGGCCTTCGCCGAAGGCTTCGACATCATGGCCAACAAGACGTCTTCCCGCCTGCCGGAAGACGAGCGCTTCGACCTGAACCTGACCGACATCGCCGAGGTCTGGCGGCGCGGCAGCGTGGTGTCCTCCTGGCTGCTGGACCTGACGGCACAAGCATTGGCAAAAGACGGCAAGCTTGACGGCTTCTCCGGCCAGGTCGCCGACAGCGGCGAAGGCCAGTGGACGATCGAAGCCGCCATGGAAGAAGCCGTGCCCGCCCACGTGCTGACGGCGGCGCTTTATGCCCGCTACCGTTCACGGACCGGCAACACCTTCGGCGAAAAAGTGCTGTCGGCCATGCGTTTCGGCTTCGGCGGCCACGTCGAGACGAAATAATTTACTGGTCTACCGGCTGCGGTATGGGCGCTGCTCGCGCCGGCTCCTGCCGCTTTTCATCGATAATGCCGCCGTCAGCCGTTACGCCACCTGTAACAGGTTGCTCGGACGGCATGACAGCCGTGTCGGACGGACCGCCCTGGCTTACGGCCGAAGCGACGCCATAGACGATGGCGACCGCCACGATAATCAAAAGGACGATCCAGAGCGTACGCCGATTGCGGCGCGGCGTCATGTCGTCCGAGGCGTGATGTAGAGTTGCCATGGGACCTTCTCCCCGTGCTCGCCCAGAACCTGAGCCAATCGCCTGGATCAATCAGAGCGGATCGCGCACATAGCTGCGGACGCGTAGATTTCCGCGATCGAGGTCACGCCGGCCCGGAATGGGTCCAGGTTCGGTATCGTATCCCTCACGGTTATGACCTTCCGTGGTGTCGCCGACCGCTGCGACCGACTCACCGGTCCAGCCTTCTTCACGCCAGGTCTTTTCATGGGCATCGATGTCGATCGGGTCGTAGCGGTCGATAATATCGACGGCGTCGGCGGCGCGGTCCGCGTTTGTGTGCACGGTCAACAGGACCTTGCCTCGCCGCACGGCCTCGCCATAGATGTCGGCGTCGCGGTCACCGCGGAAAAAGTCCTTGATCGACTGCCACAAACCCTTGTCGTCGTCGCCTTCGGTCGTGTTGCGCGACAGAGTGACGTGGTCGAACCCGCCGGTGCGCAGGGCGTCGTGCGCGCTTTCGGCCTCGCCCTGGGTATGGAAGAGGGCGGCGATGGTGCGATCTTCGGCGGCGGCGGTGCTGCCGGCCGCAAACGTGTTATAGTCGTCCATGGTAAGGCTCCGGAATGGATTTAAACCGCACCTCTTGTACGTCCGCGCCAGTAATGTTCCCATCCGCATGCCCCGGTCAGGCCTAAGGGTACGGTAAAAAACGCCGCGCGCCTCTTACGCGATTTTTTACGGCGCGTCGCTGCATAGGAAGCGACTTCTTACGGCGTTCGGGAGAGTGTGCCGGCGATCTTCACTCGCCAGTACGGGAGCCTCCCGATGACCATCGACCACGAGACCCTCAAAGGTAAGCGCATACTCGTCACCGGCGGCACCACCGGCATCGGCCGGGCGACCGTCGCCTTGCTGGTCCAGGAAGGCGCGCGCGTCCTGACCTTCGGCCGCCATCAGCCTGAACTGGACGTGTCCCTGGAAAACGCCCGCGGCAAGGCCAGCAATGGCGGGGAAGTGTTTGGCCTGACCGCCGATGTCGCCACCCGCGAAGGCGTCGAAACCGTCTTCCAAGCCGTCGACGATCAGCTGGGCGGGATAGACATCCTCATCAACAATGCCGGCCTGGCCGCCGAAGGCCCGCAGGACATGGACGAAGAGGCATGGCGCTATGTCGTCGAGACCAACTTCGTGGGTTACCTGTCATGTGCCCGCGCCGCCATCAAGCGCATGGAAGACCAAAGGAGCGGCCAGTTGGTCTTCATCGGCTCCGTCAGCGCCGATTTCAAGTCGCCCGGCACCAGCACCTATGCCGCCACCAAGGCCGGCATCAAGGTCTTCGCCGAGACGCTGCGCAAGGAGGTGCAGGAAATGCACATCAAGGTGACCCTGATCGAGCCCGGCTCGGTTGGCGCTGACATGCAGGAAAAGAGCCCGGAGGAGCAGCGTCAGGCCATCGAGAAGATGGAAATGCTTTATGCCGAGGAGCTGGCCGAAACCATACTTTTCACCCTGACGCGATCCGCCCGCACCGACGTCGTGTCGATGCGCGTCGAGCCTCTGCTGGAAAAGGCGCGGTAACTCTCAACCGCGCTCGATACGGATTGGCGCCGGCGGCGTCATCTCGGCCAGTTCGAAGCGAATTTCCTTGAGGCGATAGTCAATGGAAACGCTGGCGAACTGCCGCAAATAGTCCATGCCGATCAGTAGCGCCGGTTCGTCCTTCAAGTTGAAGGTATCGAAGCTTGGGACGTCCGCAATGACCAGTGCGCCGGCGGTGAAGTGCAGGTTTTGCAGGGTGATTTCGCGGATGCCGATGAGCTCGCCGGTAATCCGTGTGCCGGTTATATCGGTAAGGATCGCCGGTCCATAGACATGCACGCCCTTGCGGCGCCGGCGCAGGGCGGCTTCCAAGGACAGATTACCGACGGAAATTTCCGCTCCCGTATCGATGAAGACAGAGGCCTGGACATTGTCGACACGGCCATTGGTTGCCTTTAGTCGCCCATCCCGACCCGATGTCCTTACCCGTGTCGCGGAAGCACCGTCGGGGTCAAAACGGCGTTTGGACCGTTCGATATTCAACGTCTTGCCTTGAAAATCGAAGGTGACCCGGCTGCCGTTGATAACGTCGAGTCCAAGGAAGCCGTCGGCGCGAAGGAAGGCGCGCGGCAGGATCGGAAGTTTCAGGTCTCTGTGTTCAAGGGGACCGACACTGAGCCGGTCGACCGGGACCAGCCGCGTCTTGATACGCCCGGTAACACCTTCGACCGTAATAGGGGCGCCTTCGGGCAGGTTGAGCCTGGCTGCGACATCATCAGCCAAGACACTGAGTTCCGCGCCTGTGTCGACGACGAAGTCAAAGGGGCCATTGCCATTGATCATGACCTTTATCGTCAGTTGCTGTGAGGCATTTCGCCCCGCCGCGACCTGGGCACTTTCGCCGTCGGCGACGGCACCAGGAAGCACTTCAGGATTGGGCGTGATGACGACCTGCGACCGGGCCGCCAAAGGCGTCAATGCGGCCAGGCCGGCGGCGCCCGCCAGAAATTGACGACGGAGTAACGCGTTGCGTAGTCCTTCCTGAACCATGAGCTCCCCCTTTTATAATTGCATCCAGTATAGACACGATCCTCATCAGAACAACAGCGTTATCCTTCCGGCGCCTCCATGTCGCTGGGCCAGACGCCGCACAGCCCGTCAGGCTGTGACCATTTGCCGTTTTCTGTCGGAGGGGAACATTAGGCCCTAAGCGGCGTGTCTTTTAGAAGACCTGATCCTCAAGCATCGCCTTGGAACAGACTGCCCCTGTCGCTTTACGACCGATCGTCTTTGTGCCAACAAGTAGCAAGAGCAATGTGCGAAAACGTGTCCAGCGCTTTTTCGCCGAGACATTGCGACAAGAAACCAGCGTTTAGTGTTTTGGTGAGGCACGATGAGACGGAATTTCCTGGCGGCCGGACTGGCCCTTGCGACCACGACCCTGCTGGCGTGTTCCAAACCGCCTGAAGCCAAAAAAGCGGCGCCCCCTCCGCCACCGGCGCCCCCTCCACCGCCGCCCGAAACCGTGACCGTACGCATCGAGACTGCCAAGGGACCGATCGTCATCCGGCTCGAGAACAAGAAGGCGCCGATCACCACCGCCAACTTCCTGCTATATCTCGACGCCAAGAAGCTCGACGGCGCCTATTTCTGGCGCGCCATGAAGGGGTACGAAGGTTCAGGCTTTATTCAGGCTTCGGCCATCGGCTTGAAATACCCACCGATTGCGCACGAACCAACAAGCCAGACTGGTCTCAGTCACACCAACGGCGCCATCTCGATGGGGCGCTACGACCTGAACACCGCCACCAACGAATTCGTCATCTGCGTTGGCGACATGACCTATATGGACGCTGGCCGCGACCCCAAGGGCGATAACCAGGGCTACGCCGCCTTCGGCTACGTCATCGAAGGCATGGACGTGGTGAAATCCATCCTGCGCGGCAAGATCCGCAAAGAGAAGGTCGAGGGCGGCTGGGATGGCCAGATGCTGGCCGAACAGGTGCCGATTATCTCAGCAGTCCGGGTCAGCGAAACGGCGGCGCCGGTGACGGCAAGCGCGAGTGCCACTTAGTCCCCTCTCCCCGCAGGCGGGGAGAGGGGACAGGACGGCGGTATTCCGCCACAGTTCACACATAATGGAAACATGATCACCGGCTATAAGAACGCCGTCAGTAACCGCGTAACCCGGCGGGTCAGCCGCCATATTCCATGCAAGATTCCACAGCGTTTAAACTGCTCGCGTTCGGCGCAGCGCTGAGCATCCTGTCGGCCTGCGTCGGCACATCATTTGAGGCTGTCAACTTCCCGGCAGCCAAGAACCTGTTCGATACCATCAAGACCATTCCACAAACCGCGAGATGGGCGGACTGCCGCACGACCTACGGCGATCCGGCGATGTCGGTGAACGGCAAGGTCAAGGCCAACCCTGCTTGGGAGGCCGAAAACCTGGTCATGGTCAAGCTGCCGTGGAAGGCGAAGGCCGCCTGGAACCGCAAGCTGCCGATCCGCGCGCTACAGGTCCATAAAAACGCCGCGCCGTCGCTTGAGCGCGCCTTGACCGCCATCTGGACGCAGGCTGGACAAAGCCAGACCGAGATCGACCGCATTGGTCTGTCACAGATAGGTGGTGGCTATCATTTCCGGGAAAACCGAAGCAATGCCGGTCTGTCGACCCATGCCTATGGCTGCGCGGTCGATTTCGACCCGGTCCGCAACGCGCTTGGCAACGACACACCGTTCCTGGCCCAGCCCGAAAACCGCTACGTCATCGATGCTTTTCGCAAAGAGGGGTGGGCATGGGGCGGCAACTGGCCGCAGCCCGACGGCATGCATTTCCAGGCGGCGTATGTAACGTCGTAATTACCGGCCGGCGACCGCATTGGCGATGGCGGAAACCAGCACATTGCTGGTGAACGGCTTGGCGATATGGCCATCCATGCCGGCGCGCTGGCACTGGGCGATCTCGGCCTTCTGGACGTTGGCCGTCAGGGCCAGGATCGGCACGTTGGCGCTGGCCAGGCCCGACTGACGGATGCGGCGCGTGGCCTCGAAACCGCTCATCACCGGCATGTTCATGTCCATCAACACGACGTCGAAGACCTGGGTCTCGACGGCATTGAGCGCCGCGGCACCGTCGCGCACGGCGGTGACGACCGCCTTTTCGCGCATCAGCAGGATGGTGATCAGGTCGCGCACCATCTCCTGATCCTCGGCGACAAGCACCTTCAGTCCGGCCAGAGAGGTCGGACGGCGGGCGCCGGCGAAAGAGTTTTGGTCAGAAAAATTCGGCGATTGGGACATGTCGCTACTCATCCATACTGAGGGCACCCTAGACCAAAATGGTTACGCGACCGTTTGCCGAAACTGCCGTTCGCGTAAGTTTTCGATGGGAAGGTTCGCCTCATCGACTTCTTGCCGACGGTCCCGCCACATAGTGCTGTCGCCTTACGGG
>CBFGPQ010000188.1:0-7414 GCA_965650705.1 uncultured Asticcacaulis sp.
CCGGCGGGCCGACATTCGATCCTTCCTCGGCCATGACTAAGGCTTCTGCGATGTCATCGTGGGTGTGCGCCAGGCAGATGACCGTCACGCCTTTTGCGCGCGCGGCGTCCGCCAGAAGCCGGTGGCGCGCGGTTCGCGCCTTGGCCGACAGGCCGGTTTTGGGTTTCTCTCCTGTCCATGCCAACGCGGTAAAGCCCGCACCGACGTTTTGCGCGTGCCGCGCCACGCCTTCCTTCCAGCGGCGGCTATCGGGATTCAGGCCATGATCGACGGAGAAAACTTCCAGCGGCCGGCGGCCCCACAGCGCCAGGGCGTGCAGCAACGCCACCGAGTCGCCGCCTCCGGAAACGGCAACGCCGACCGGGTGGTCGGCGGGTCCGTCAAGATAGGTGTCGAAAATCGCGAAGGCGTCTTCCAGGCCGGCCGTCAGGCCTTGCATTTCGCCCGGACTTTCAGCGTCTTCGCCTGAGCCTTGCTTTCCGCCGTTGCCGCCTTGGCGTAGAGTTTGTCGAACTGGGCAAGCGTCGCGCAGGCATCTGACGGACGATTGCTGTCGGTCAGAGTACCGGCCAGGTTGACGGTGGCTTCGGGCGCCCATGCGGCCTTGGGCCAGCCCTTCAGCGCCGTCGCATAGGCCGCGATGGCGCCCGGGTTGTCCTGCTTCTTCGCGCGGATCTGGCCCAGGCGGAACCAGGCTTCAGGCAGTTGCGAAGCTTCGGGCCAGGTTGTGGTAAAGCCTTCGAAGGCGCGTTCGGCATCATCGATTTGGCCCGACGTCATCATGTTATAGGCGCGTTCGAAGTCCGACTGCGCATCGCCCAAGGTGGGCGGCGGCGGAGGCGGTGGCGCCAGTGCGGCATCGATGTCCTTGATATGCGCGTCATTGAGATCGACGCGCTTGGTCAAGGTATCGACGCGCGCGGTCAGGGCCGAAATCTGTTCGATCAGTTGACGATTCTGGAACTGCGTTTCCTCAAGCTGGCCGGTCAGGCGGATAAGGCCCGCATTCTGCTCCTCTACCTTGCGGGACAGAATATCGACGGTCGCCTGCAGGGCCACCACTTCCGGATCAGGTTCGATCAGGATCGGCGGATTGGGCGCCTTGCCTTCCAGGCGGGCGATCGTGCGCTGCAGCTTGCGGACATTGCGGTCCAGCTTCTGGAGTTTCTTGGCATCCCAGACCTCGTTGTCGGTCGGACGCATGGTGGGATCGTCCTCATCGTCATCGGTGCTGAACAGTTGCGCGTGCGCCGTGGCCGGCGACACCAGCGCGGCCGTCCCCGCCCCCAACGACAAGACCAGCGCCAGGCCGGTCAAACCCGCGGCGGCGTGTGCCCGCCAACCCGCTGTAAACTGTTTACGGCAACGATACTCTGTCATGGAACCTCTTCCCCGCCCGTAACACGAGAAAAGCGCCGGCCGGAGCCGGCGCAATACAGTGCTCAGGTAAACACCATAGTCGGGCCGAATTAAGACGTAAACGTCTAATTTAACCCGATTTTCGGAAGTCCTATTGTGCAGCCGACAGTGTGTCGTTCTTGACCCAGCCGATATTGTCGTTGTCGTCGGCGACCTGCCACCAGATGCCGTTCTTTTCGCCTGTCGGATAAAGGGTCAGGCCGACCGGCAAGGCACGGACGACCGCGCCTTTGGGATCGGGCGTCTTGCGCAAGGTCGTCGCCGCCTGGACGGTAAAGGCGCGTTCGGGCGCCGCTGCCTTGCCGCCAACATCGATTCCGCCCAGATTGTTGACCATTTCGCTGTAGGCGACGATGAAGGCCTGAGTGACGATGCGGCCGACCTCGGTATCTTCATAACCGCCGCCGACCGCGCCGGCGAAGCCCAGGCCGCCACCGGCGCCCCAGCTCAGGTCGTTTTTGGCGGCGTGGCCTTCGAAGGCGTTCGATTCCGAGGTGCGCACGTCCGTGAGTGACAGGACGACGTCTGCTTCAAGCTTCTTGGTGCGGAAGCCACCGATGACCGCCCCGGCACGGCCGCCGACAAGGCCGCCAATCAGGCCCGCTGCGCCGGCGCCGCCGGTGTTGGAGTCCGCGCTGCCGACTTCCGCGACCAATACGAAATCCGCCGCCTTGATCTGGCCCTTGCCGACGTTCGATCCGCGCTGCAGGCCGAGGTTCTGGCCGATCTCACGCTCCTTAGCGGCCGCATTCATACCGGCGCCGCGATCGACCAGGCTGAAGCAGCCCGACTTCTGCACGATGACCTTCAGCAATTTTTGCGGCGGAGCCAGGCTATTCTGCGTCCAGCCCGAGGCATCGTCGCCATCGACGATGGAGATGGTGCCGAGTTTCTGCGAGCATTTCGGGATTTCCGACAACATCTTGTCCTGGGTCTGCTGGACCTTGGAGGCCTTGGCCTGGGCGAACACGGCCGGCGCGGCCATCAGCGCCGAGACGGCAACGCCCGCCGCCAGGACACGCGAAATGAGTTTAAGAGTGGTCATTCGGTTTCTCCCCGATGAAATAGGCTGAGACGCGTAGACTTCAGCGGGTGCCCCCCGCTTATACTGGCATGTCTCGACAAAAAAACGCTGAGTTACTGAAAGTTCGGTGACGGCGCGAATGCTAGCTGCGCAAACGAAATCAGGCCCCGCACGTTAATCGTGAGAGGCCTGATCCGCAACCGGAAAAAGGTTGAAAGCTTATTGCGCGCCCGAGGTCAGCGAGGTGTGCGCGTTACGGTTCTGCGCCCAGGCATCCTCATCCGAACCGGGGTTCAGCGGGTTTTCCTTGCCGTAGGAAATGGTCGAGATGCGGGCGGGGGCGACACCCTTGGAAATCAGGAACTCCGACACCGATTCTGCGCGGCGAGCGCCCAGGGCAAAGTTGTATTCCCGCGTGCCGCGTTCGTCGGCATTGCCTTCGATGCGGATCTTGACGTTCGGATAGCGGTTCAGCCAGGCAGCCTGCGCGGCCAGGACGCCCTGCGCATCGGCGCGCAGCGACGACTGATCGGTGTCGAAATAGACGCGGTCGCCGACATTGACGACGAAGTCCTGCTGCGAGCCCGGCAGAATACCGGTCTGGACAGGCTGGGTCGGAGCCGGCTGCGGCTGCGGAGCCGGAGTGCTTGCCACCGGCGGCGGCGTTGGCGTGGGCTCGACGGGCTTCGGCTTGTCCGAGCAGGCAGCAACGGATGTCAGCACAAAGGCCACAAGGGCTGTTTTCACAACGGTTTTGGTCTTGATCGACATAAATCCACCTCTCTCACCAGGTCGAACCCTTATGCGGTTCTATTGCATGATTTTTGTGACTTTAACGTTCACAAACTGCGTTAACGGTTACCATCATATGCCCCGTCGGTTTTGTCAAACACAAGTGTTAATTTCAACTATCGGGGCAAATGCTTCATAAAAACGTGAGACTTCCGCTATTTCAGGCGCGGTGACCACGCCGGGTCCGAGGCGCCACCGTGATAGGGCACCGGCCGCTCGATCCTGCCTGACGCCTCGACCGTCCACAGGGATGGCGCGCCGCCCGGCGGCTCACGGAAGAACATGATGTAGCGGCCATTCGGCGCCCAGGTCGGCCCCTCTTCCAGGTAGGACGAGGTCAAAAGCTTTTCGCCGCCGCCGTTGGGGTTCATGACGCCGATGGAGAAGCGGCCGCCCGACTGCTTGGTGAAGGCGATCATGTCGCCCTTGGGGCTGAAGACCGGCGTCGAATAAGCGCCGCCGCCAAAGGTCAGGCGGCGCACATTCGAGCCGTCGGCGTTCATCACATATATCTGCGGCGAGCCGCCCCGGTCCGAGGTAAAGGCGATCCGGCTGCCGTCGGGCGAGAAGGACGGCGACGTATCGATCGAGCCGTCGCGCGTCAGGCGCGTCGTCTGACGCGAGCCGAGATCCATCGTATAGATATCGGAATTGCCGCCTTGCGTCACAGTAAAGGCCAGCTTTGAGCCATCGGGCGAGAAGCGCGGCGCGAAAACCATGCCTCGGAAATCGCCGACCGATTCCTGGCGGCCGGTTTCGATATTGAAGATATAGATGCGCGCGCGGTCGGCGCTCAGCGACATGTAGACGACTTCCTGGCTGTCGGCCGAGAAGCGCGGCGTCATAACCTTGGTCGAGCCATCGGTCAGATAGGACGGATTGGCCGCGTCCTGGTCCATGATAGCGAGGCGCTTAATGCGATTACCGCGTTTGCCGCTTTCGGCGACGAAGACGACGCGCGTATCGAAATAGCCTTCTTCACCGGTCAGGCGCTCATAGATGGCGTCGGCGATCTTGTGCGCCACGCGCCGCCAGTTTTCCGGAGTCGCCGTCATCGACTGGCCCAGCAACTGATTGGTGCCGAAAACGTCCCACAGGCGGAAATCGACCGTCAGACGGCCGTCAGCGTCGGTGAAGGCGCGGCCATTGGACAGGTACTGAGCGTTGATGGTCTTCCAGTTGTCGAAGTTCGGCTGGACATTGACGTCAGCTTCGTGCGCGATGAAGGCGTTCGGATCGATCGGCTTGAAGAAACCTGAACGCTCCAGGTCGGCCGAAATCACCTTGGAAATCTGCGCGCCCATATTGTTGCCGGAGGCGTCAGCGCCGGAATTGATGTCTATGGCAATCGGCAGAGGCTGGATATTACCCTGGTCCACCGTGCCGCGCAGGGCCGTTTGCGCAAGAGCCTCAGGCGCCATGGCCAGACCCGCCAATCCCATGCCCGACACCAGCAAACCGCGCTTAGTCAGATCATATGGTCCGTTGGCTGTCTTACGCATGAGGGCTCCTTTTATTTCGGCGTCTTATATTCGTACGTAGCGGATTCCGCTTTAATCCGGATTGAGTGCATTTTTATGGCGGGTTCTGCAATTTTGCACAGATAAGGTTTAGCCCCCGCAGACCTTTTTCCCGTCGAAGACAATTTCCAGGGGCTGGTTATACAGTTCCTTGGGCAGGTCGTCATAAAGCTCGCCGCGCTTGACCGCGCTCATAGCGCGCGAAGCGGCCGCCTGCCAGATCGGATCGTTACGGCGATTGGCCCATTCCGGCCCCTTGATCACCCGGCCGTTCGGCGAGATGGTAAAGTGGATTTCCGGGCTGACCAGCTTCGCGCCGGGCACGTCGCAGTTCGGGTTCCACAGGTTCGACAGCTTGTTGATCAGCGCCGTCAGGGCAGCCTGAGTTCCGGCGTCGGCCGGCGCGGTGCCCTGGTTCGAGCGCCCATCGGTGCGACGTGTATTGGCCTGGGCGGGCTTCTTGCTGGTTGATTGCGCCGGCGCCGCGGCCAGGCGCGACAGCAGATCATCAGCCGCCGAGGTCTTGGGTTTGGTCGCCTTGGGCGGTTCGGGCTTCTTGACACCCTTGGGGTCGGGTTTCGGCTTTTCGACCGGCTTTGGCTCGGGTTTCTTTTCCGGCTTAGGTTCGGGCTTGGGCGTCGCCGGCTTCTGCGGCGTCGGCACGGGCAGTTTCGGCGCCGGTTCGGCCTTGGGCTCGACCACCGGTTCGGGTGGCGCCGGTTCGGGCTCGGGCGTCTTGACTGCCTGTTCATCAACCGGCGCCTCGGCCTGTTCGCGCATCGGCACTTCGGAGACGAGCTCGATCGGCACGCTGGCGATCGTCAGCGGCGGCGGCGCGGTTTTCCAGCTGATATAGGCAAGCGCAAACACGCCGGCGTGCAGCGCGATAGACAGGACAAGGGCGGTATTAAACCGTTTCATGCCTTACTGGGTCACCGTTGCGCTGGAGGTAGCCGTTTCCGATTGGCCGCCCATGGTTTCGGTCAACAGATTGATCTTGACGAAGCCTGACTTGGAAAGCCGGCCCATAACCTGGGCGACCGTCTCCCAGGTCGCCGCACCCGCGCCCCGGACATAGATCGGCTTGGAGGTGTCGCCACCAGTGATGGCCAGCAAGCGCGGCGCCAGCTGGTCATAGCTCGCCTCGTCGTCCATGACGTAGATCTTGCCAGTTGCGTCGACCGATACGGTGACCGGATCGCCCTCGTCCTTGAGCGCGGCGGCTTCGGTCTTGGGCAGGTCGATCTTGATACCCGAGGTCAGAAGCGGCGCCGAGATCATAAAGATAATCAACAGCACCAGCATGACGTCAACCATGGGCGTGACGTTGATTTCGGCCAGGGCCGCGCGCTTGCCGCGGCGGCTGGAGCGGCGGCGTCCGCCGCCTCCGGATGTTGCGCCACCAAGGGCCATGGTAGCCTCCTAGCTCGCGATCTTGTCGCCGACACGCCGGGTCAGCGACACCATCAGTTCGTCGGCGAAGCCTTCCATGCGGGCCACGAACCGGGCAATCTTGGTGTTGAACAGGTTGTAGCCGATATAGGCAGGAATAGCCGCGCCCAGGCCCAGCGCCGTGGCGAACAGGGCTTCGGAAATCGCCGGTGCCACGGTCGCCAGGTTGGTGTCGCCCTGCGAGGCGATGGCCGAGAAGGCGTTCATGATGCCCCAGACCGTGCCGAACAGGCCGATAAACGGCGAAGCGGTGGCAATGACCGCCAGAAGGCTCAGGCCCTGCTCCATGCTTTCGGCTTCATTGGAAATGACGTGGTTCAGTTCGCGGTCGGCCTGGTTAAGAACGATATCGCCCTGGGCGCCCGACAGGCTGCGGCTCTTGTTGTCGCGCCAAACGCGGGTGACAATGACCAGCAGTTTCTGGAATGGCTCTTTCGGATGCGTGCCGAGGGTCGCCGCGATATCGTCGAGCGGCCGGCCCGAAGCCAGCACGCCTTCGAAGCCGTCGGCCTCCTTGTTGACCTTGCCCAGTAGCATGATCTTCTGGATGATGACCGCCCACGACCACAGGGAGCCAAGGACCAGCGCGATCATCACGGTCTTGATCACCCAGTCCGAGTGCATGAAGAGTTGAACAAAGTCCAAGCCAGCGGCGGTAGTCGTGGCGGCCATGAAGCGGTCCCCAATGTGGTTAATCCCTGAATGGGGCCACATTGCACCAGTTTTGACGACATTTCTATGGCGCAGGCGATATTTGCGCGTGTTTTTAGTCTAACGGCGTTTTGGCAACAGTCGCTTCTATGACGGCGGACAGCGCCTTGGGCAGACGGCGCGGCTTGTTTTTGAAGTCGATACAGACGGCGGTGAAATGCGCCTCGCACAGGAGGACACCGTCGCGTTCGATACGCTGATGCAGGAAGAACTGCGCCCCCTTCATGCCGGTAGGCCGCGACCGGACGAGCAGAATGTCGTCGATCTTTGCCGGTGCCCGATAGCGGATGTCGATGTGAGCAACGGCAAAGGCCAGCGGTTCGGGCAGCGCCGCCAGTTCGGTATGGTGAATGCCGATCAGGCGCAGATAGTCCGAACGCCCGCGCTCGAAGAACTTCATGTAGTTGGCGTAGTAGACGACGCCGGAAAAGTCGGTGTCTTCGTAATAGACACGGACCAGCAGGTGGTGCTCGCCATCGACGATCTGGCCGGACAG
>CBFGPQ010000189.1:0-7407 GCA_965650705.1 uncultured Asticcacaulis sp.
GAAGCCGGGCTGGACGATCTTTATTTCTAAGTATTTTGAAATATAGCGAAGTGCTTTGCAGAGCAAAGAGAGCGGGTCATGCGGCCCGCTCTCTTTTTCTTTCAAATGCGGACAAATCGTTACTTTTATAAGCCGTCCGTAAATGTTAACTTTTATTAAACCGCCATGACATAGTGTCCTGGCAGTCATTTCTGTACATTGGGACGCGTTTTATGTCTTTGGCTGACAAGCTGATTATGCCGAAAAAGCTGCTGGTGGCAGCCTATGTGATGATGCTGACCCTGTGGGTTGCCATCGGCCTTGAATATTTTACTGACTGGGCAACCTTCAAGCTGGTCAAGACCGTCTTCTACTTCCTGGTGCTGGAATACGTCTGGACGTCGGTCCGCCGCGAATTCTTCAGCAGCGAAAGCAAGTAGGCTCCGACTATCGGGTTTATGCAGCGGCTCAAGGCTCCGCCGATTTCGCCATTGGCGGCCTTCGCCCCACCGGGCCTGCCTCAAGCCTCAAATACTGGAAAGAATGAAAAGGCGAATTGCGCGTGCCGTCGGCGATCGTTTGGCGCTTCATGACTTTCTTGTAACTTTTCCGGCGGTACACCTTGTGAAATAGTTTCAGGAATTATCTTCCGGACCTATTCAGGGGCGCCTCCGCCATGATCCTTTCCCGCAAATCCCTTTTGTCTCGCGCCAGCCTGGCGGTCGTCGCGGCGCTTATCGCCGCGCCCATGGCCCACGCTGCACCCAAGTCGGAGGCCGGGATCACCGTCCCGCCGATCGCCTACAAGACGCGGACGCTGAAGAATGGGATGAAGGTCTACTGGTCACGCGACACGACGACGCCGAACGTCACGGTCCAGGTCTGGTACAATGTCGGCTCCAAGGACGATCCGCACGGCCGGTCGGGCTTTGCCCACCTGTTCGAGCACATGATGTTCAAGGCGACGCGCGACATGCCGTCGGAGACGCTGGACCGCCTGACCGAGGACGTCGGCGGCTTCAACAACGCCTCGACCTATGACGACTTCACCAACTATTACGAGGTCGTGCCGTCGGCCAGCCTGGAACGTCTGCTATGGGCCGAAAGCCAGCGCCTTGGCGCACTGGTCGTCGACGACGCCATCTTCAAGTCTGAACGCGATGTCGTAAAGGAAGAGCTGCGCCAGCGCATTCTCGCTTCGCCCTATGGCCGGCTGTTCGGCCTCTATATTCCGCAATATTCCTACACAGCCCACCCGTACAAGCGCCCCGGCATCGGCTCGATCGAGGAACTGGACGCAGCGACCATCGATGACGTCCGCGCCTTCCACCAGACATTCTACCGCCCGGACAATGCGGCCCTGATCGTCGCCGGCAATTTCGACGAAGCCCAGTTCAACGCCTGGGTCGACAAGTATCTGGCGCCGATCCAAAGCGTCGGCCCGCAGGCGCCTCGGAACTACGCGGTCGAGCCCCAGCGCACAGGATCCAAGACTGTGACCACCTACGGTCCCAACGTGCCCCTGCCGGCCTTTGTCATCACCTGGCTGGGGCCTAAGGCGTCCGACAAGGATGCCGCTGCAACCGCCGTGCTCAACGCCATCCTGTCGTCGGGCAAGTCGTCGCGCCTTTACAACAGCCTGGTCTACGACAAGCAGGTCGCCGCCGACGTCTTCTCGACCGCCGACCTGCCCGCCCAACCAGGTCTGGTCTATGCCGGCGCCATCCTGTCCGATGGCAAGACGCTGGACGAGGTCGAGCCGTTGCTGAAGGCCGAAATCGCCCGTGTCCGCGATGAAGCTGTCACCGCGGCCGAGCTGAACGAGGCCAAGACAGAATTGATTGCCGCCGCCGTCGCTTCGCGCGAATCGATCGACGACCGCGCTTTCGCGCTCGGTTACGCGCTGCTGACCGAAGGCGACGCCGCCGAAGCCAACAGCGCGATTGCCGAGCTTCAGGCTGTCACCGCCGCCGACGTCCAGGCCGCCGCGAAGAAGTACCTGCGCGAAGACCGCGCCCTGACGATCCGCTATCTGCCGGAATCGGCGCGCCCGGCCGGCGAAGCGCCTGCTGTGCCGGATATCCCGAAGGTGGCCAGCGTCAAGTTCACCGGCGATATCGTAACCTTGCGCCCCGAAGGCGAGCGCGAAGCCCTGCCGCCGCTGGGCAAGCCGGTCGATCCGTCCCTGCCCGCCCCGGCCGAAGCCACCCTGCCCAATGGCCTGAAGGTCGTTGTCGCCAAGAGTTCCGACCTGCCGCTGGTCGCCGTCAAGCTGATCGCGCGCGCCGGCGCTTCGTCCGACCCGGCGGGCAAGGCCGGCACGATGAGCCTGATGTCGGACGTCATCACCGAAGGCACGGCCACGCGTTCGGCCCAGGACATCGCCGCCCAGACGGAATCGCTCGGCACGTCGATCGCCTCTGGCTCGGACTGGGAACAGTCGTCGCTCAGGCTGACCGTGGTCAAAAGCAATCTGACGCCAGCGCTTGGTATCCTGGCCGACGTGGCGCAGAATCCGGCCTTCGCCGAGGAAGAGGTCGACCGCGTCCGCACCCAGTCGCTCGACGGCCTGAAGGTCAATTTCCAGCAACCAGGATCGCTGGCGGGCTATGTCACGGCGCCAGTCATCTATGCCGGCACCGCCATGGGCCACGTCGCGGGCGGCACGCCCAACTCGCTGCCCAAGGTTACCCGGGATGATCTCACGGCCGCGCACAAAAGCGCATGGCGGCCGGACAACGCCGTACTGGTCCTTACCGGCGACATCACGCCCGAGGAAGGCTTTGCCCTGGCGAAGTCGGCCTTCGGTAGCTGGCAGGCACCGGCCGGACAGGCCCTGACCGCCCCGGCCATCAAGCCCTCGGGCACGGCGCGCGACGTCATCGTCGACCTGCCCGGCACCGGCCAGAGCGCCGTCATGGTCGCCAAGACGACGATCGCCCGCAACGATCCCAACTATTATCCCGGCATCGTCACGGCGACTGTGCTGGGCGGCGGTTATTCGGCCCGCCTCAACCAGGAGATTCGCATCAAGCGCGGCCTCTCCTATGGCGCCAGTGCCTCGCTGTCCCCGCGTCTGACGACCGGCGGCTTCACGGCGGCGGCGCAGACCAAGAACGAGTCGGCGGCCGAGGTGGTTGGCCTGATCCGCAGCGAACTGAGCCGGCTGGCTACGGAGCCAGTGCCAGCCGATGAACTGACGGCGCGCAAATCATCGCTGATCGGCAATTACGGCCGCAGCCTGGGGACAGCCGACGGCCTGGCGGGCATCCTCGGTGACCTGTCCTTCTACAAAATCAACCTGAAGGAGATCCAGAGCTACACGGCCAATGTGACCGCCGTGACCCCGGCGCAGGTTTCGGCTTTTGCCGGCACCGTCCTCGACCCGGACAGGGCCAGCGTCATTATCGTCGGTGACCGCTCCAAGATGGGCGACGCCATTACGGCCACCCTGCCCAAGGCCGAGGTCATCCCAGTCACGGCGCTGGACCTCGACAGGCCAAGCCTTATGACGGCAAAATAGCACCTGAGGAAAAGGCGCTTTCCGCATTGGGGGAGTCGTGCATAATCTGTTAAGACTTTGTCGTCCAAAGTCTTAACAGGGCGTGCCTGAATTTTTTGCTTTGTCGCGATATTTCCGGCGAGAACAGCTAATACTTTTCGCCATATCGCTGGAATGCACGTCTAACAAAGTACCTGTGCGCGTAACCCTTCCCTCCATCCTAAGGTTACCCAATGACTCTTCCTGAAGCCGTCAAAAGCGCGTTCAAGAATTACGCCAAATTCGATGGCCGCGCCTCGCGGTCGGAGTACTGGTGGTTCTGGCTATTCGAAATCATCGTCCTGGCCGGTTCAATGGTCCTGACGCTGGGCGACGGAATTATCGCCAACATCGGCGGACTTATATACATCGTCGCCGCGCTCGGCATGTTCCTGCCGTCGCTGGGCCTGCTCTTTCGCCGGCTGCACGATACCGACCGCAGCGCCTGGTGGATCCTCATCAGCCTTATTCCGCTAGTCGGCGGGATCGTGCTACTGGTCTTCACCGTCCTGGACGGCACGCCCGGCCCCAATAAGTTCGGACCGCGCCCAGGCACCAGGGGCGTTGCCGACACGTTTTCCTGAACTTAAGGCGGAGAGAGCGCTCCGCCTTTTTGTGTGCGCTTGCCTGAGACAATGATTGCGGCTACTCAATAAACAAGCCCAAAATAGACCATAAAGCCTGCCTAACGCTTTAGGTTCTTGAGTTAGCGCGAGATCGTAAAATGCCCTACCTGCTCCGGACCTCCCTGATCGCCATTGCCAGTGCTGGTGCCATGAGTCTGTCTGGCGCTGCTGGCGCGCAGATCGTCACCAGCGTGAACAGCCAGATATTCACCTCACCGTCCGGACAGCCTTTCCGCGCCACCGCCGACAAGCCCTACCCAGTCGTCGCCTGGTTCGCCGCTGCCGATGCCGATAAAGACGGCAAGATCAGCCACGAGGAATTTGACAACGACGCCAAGGCCTTCTTCGTCCGACTCGACACCTCGAAAGACGGCTATATCAATTCGCCGGAAAACACGGTGTTCGAAAGCAAGATCGTGCCGGAAATCACCCGCCTCGACCCCCGCATCACCCAGCCGAAGAACTTCCGCGCCCAGTACGACCCGAACATGGGCACAGACCAGGACCCGACCAGGGGGCGCTACCAGAAGTCGTTGCAAGGTGCGGCGCAGTACGGCCTGATCAATGAGCCTCAGCCGGTGCGCGCCGCCGATGGCAATATCGATTTCCGCGTCTCAAGCGTCGAATGGATGAACGCGACCGCCCAGCGCTTCGAGATACTCGACAAAAATGCCGACGGTTTCCTCACCGCCGACGAATTGCCCAAGACGCCGCTGCAGATCGCCCTGGAAGCCCCCCAGGATGAAAAGGGCAAGGGCGACAAAGGCAAGGACGGGAAGAAAAAACGTTTCGGCTGGTAGCTGTTTCAGGGTTAATTATTGCGCAAACTTCGTTTCATACGCAATAGAACCTTGGGAAAACGTGAAAATCGGCTGTAAATTGCACGCCAGGCATGTTTTGCCTCGCCACGCCCGTTCGAGTGTGTTACGGGCGCTGTTTCAGTTTGGCAAGCGCGACGGCATTCGTGGGCAAGACAGTACATAAGCTCGGTCTTTTTGGTCTGGGGGCATTCGGCCGCCTCATCGTCAAGCACCTGGCGCCCTATTTCGACATCTATGCCTGCGACCCGTCGCCGGAAGCGCGCGCCTTTGCGCACCGGCATAATGTCACCCTGTGCTCGCTTGAAGAGGCTGCTGCCTGCCGCATCGTCGTCCTGGCAACGCCTATCCGAACGTTGAAGGCCCTGGCCGAAAAGATCGCGCCGCACGTTCATCCGCACGCCCTGGTCATTGACGTCGGCTCGGTCAAGATGAAGCCGGCGGCGTGGCTGAAGGCCGCTCTGCCGGACAGCGTCTACATCCTGTGCACACACCCTTTGTTCGGGCCGCAGTCGGCACGCAAGGGGCTGCACGACCATGAAATCGTCATCTGCCCCGTGCGTATCCGCCGCATGAAGCCAATCATCCGCTTCCTGAGTGAAACCCTCGACCTCAGGGTGACGATCGCCACGCCGGAAGAGCACGACAAGGCCCTGGCGGCCGTGCAAGGGTTGACCCACCTGATCGCCAAGGTGATGAGCGGCTTGGAGCCCCTTCCCCGCGTCCATACGACCAAATCCTATGACCTGATGATGCAGGGAATCGGCCTGGTCCAGGGTGATTCAGACGAACTGTTCCTGTCGATCGAACGCGACAACCCGTTCGCCGCCGAGGTGCGCAAGCGCTTCTTCCACGAGATCGACGTGCTGCGCAACCGGTTGGAAGCTCACGAGACCGTCGGGAAGTAAGCGAAAAGCCCCCTCGCCCTGCTTGCGGGGTAAAGCAGGGAGAAAGAATTACTTCACCTTCGCCCCGCGCTTGAGCAGGTGGTACGTCACGGCGTCGAACAGGGCATTGTTCGACGCGTCGATGATGTTGTGGCTGACGCCTAAAGTATTCCAGCTATGGCCCTGGTCGTCGCGGCTTTCGATCATGACGCGTGTCAGGGCGGCGGTCGCCTCCGAAGGCGTCAGGATGCGCACCTTGTAGTCCGCCAGGTGCATGGCTTCGAGCTCCGGATAGTGCGGCAGCAGCGCCTTGCGCAACGCGGCGTCAAGCGCATTGACCGGACCATTGCCTTCGGCAACCGTCATGACGGTTTCGCCGCCGACGCTGAGCTTCACCGTCGCCTCGGCCACAGTGTTGTGGCGGCCCTTGGCGTCGACGCGGCAGTCGTCGAGCGTGCGATAGCTGTGCAGGTTGTAGAATTTCGGCAGCACGCCCAGCAGCTCGCGCGCCATCAGCTCAAAGCTGGCGCTGGCGTCTTCATAGGCGTAGCCCAGCGCCTCGCGCTCCTTGACCGCCTTGACGAGATCGCCGATGCGGTCGTCATCGGGCGACACTTCGATGCCCATCTGCTCGAAACGGCTGAGGATATTGGCGCGGCCGGCCTTGTCCGACACCAGAATCAGGCGGCTGTTGCCGACCAGGGCCGGATCGATGTGCTCGTAGGACCGGCTGTCCTTGTTCATGGCGCTGACGTGCAGCCCGCCCTTGTGCGCGAAGGCCGAGGCGCCGACATAGGCGGCGTAGCGGTTGGGCGCGCGGTTGAGCCGGTCATCGACCAGACGCGACAGCTGGCCGATATGGGTCAGCTGCTCGGCGCTGATGCCGGTGTCGTAGCCCATCTTCAGCATCAGGGTCGGGATGATGGCGATCAGATTGGCATTGCCGCAGCGTTCGCCGATGCCGTTGATCGTGCCCTGGATCTGGCGCACGCCGGCCTCGACCGCCGCCAGGGAATTGGCGACCGCCTGTTCGGTGTCGTTGTGGCAGTGGATGCCGAGCCTGGCGTCCGGCAGGGCGGCCTTGACTTCCGAGACGATACGGCGAACTTCGGTGGGCAGCGAGCCGCCATTGGTGTCGCACAGGACCAGCCAGCTTGCCCCGGCATCATAGGCGGCCTTCAGGACTTCCAAAGCATAGTTTGGGTTGGCCTTGTAGCCGTCGAAGAAGTGTTCGGCATCGAAGACGGCCTCACGGCCCTGCGCCTTCACATGCGCCAGGGATTCAGCCACCATGCGCAGGTTTTCGGACTTTGATACTTTCAGCGCCGTCTCGACCTGCCAGTCCCAGCTCTTGCCGACCAGGCAGATGGCGGGGGTGTTGACCGCCAGCAGATCCTGCAGGCCAGGATCGTTCGAGGCGGAACGTCCGGCGCGGCGCGTCATGCCAAACGCCGAAACCTTCGCTGTCTTCACCGCCGGCAGCGCCGCGAAAAAGGCGTCGTCGGTCGGGTTGGCGCCGGGCCAGCCGCCTTCGATATAGTCGATGCCGAAGGCGT
>CBFGPQ010000190.1:0-7404 GCA_965650705.1 uncultured Asticcacaulis sp.
AGCTGATGGACGGCACCATGTGGCTGATGCAGAACGGCATGGGCAATCCCGACAATGCCGCGGCCGGTTCGCTCGACTACCTGCATCTGTTCGGCCTGACCTGCTCGGCCTATATGTGGGCAATGATGGCCAAGGCCGCTCAGGAAGAAATCAATAATGGATCGACGGATCCGTTCTTCGCGACCAAGCTCAAGGTCGGACGGGTATTCCTGGAACGCATCCTGCCGGACGCCGATGCGCACCTGGCCAAGATGAAGGGTGGCGCGGAGGCGCTCATGGCGTTGGAGGATGAGCTGTTTTAAAGGCGAGGGGGCAAGCCTCCTCGACCTCGGAACGTGACAGCGTTTAAGCGCTTTAAATAACAAATAGCCGGGCGCCCTAAAGGTGCCCGGCTATTTGTTATTTAATGGGTTAGACTCCACCGAGTATCGGGGTCGAGGGGACTTGTCCCCTCGCCTTTAAAGCTGCTCCAGCACGTACTCCGCCGACGATACGTTGAACTGGCCCTTCTCCTCCACGAACAGCTTGTCGACGACACCGTCCTTGACGATCATAGCGTAGCGCTGCGAGCGCGGGCCCATGCCGAAGCCGCTACCATCCAGTTCCAGCCCGACCGCCTTGGCAAACGCGGCATTGCCGTCAGCCAGCATCACGACTTCGTTTGCAATTCCCTGATCTTTCGCCCACGCTTTCATGACGAAATAATCATTTACCGAAATGCAGGCGACCGCATCCACGCCCTTGGCGGAGAAGTCGGCGGCGTGGTCCTTAAACCCCGGCAGGTGGCGGGCGCTGCAGGTCGGCGTGAAAGCTCCCGGAACCGCGAACAGGACGACGGTCTTGCCGGCGAAAAAGTCCTTTGAAGATATGGGCTTACCACCATCTTCCTCGACAATTGTCAGGGTGGTTTCGGGGATGGCGTCGCCGGGTTTCACTGTCATCTGCATCTCCTGTTTGATCAGACTCGCCGCTTGGTTGCGGCACGCCGGGATCAATTTTCGATATGTTTCGTCCACGTCATCACGCAAAATGTGCGCCCGGGACATGCCCCCACATATAGGGTAATGTGGTAAGATACCAAGCAAAATCCCGGCAGGTTCGTTATCCGACACGAACGCACGGGTCGCGAAGATGAGGACATCCCATGATTCACGGCGGCGGTACGACTCCACAACCCGAAATGCCTCTTTCAGGAGACGCGTATACGTCGTACCAGGGCAGCCTGCTGATCGCCATGCCGACCCTAGGTGACGCATCGTTTGCCCATAGCGTCATATATCTGTGCCGCCACGATCCGCTTCACGGCATGGGCATTATCCTTAACCAGCCAATCAACGGGCTCGACTTTCGGGTCATGTTGCGTGAACTGAACATCCCCGAAGGCGGCGCGCTGCGCAATCCCGTGCTGGCCGGGCAGAAGGTGTTTCGCGGTGGCCCCGTTCAGATGGATCGCGGCTTCGTCCTCCACAGCCTCGACTTTCAAATTGACGATGCCACACTGCCCCTTGCTCCGCCGGTCGGCGAAGACGGCGATCCGGTCGGGTTGACGGCCTCGCGCGATATCCTGGTTGCCCTTTCGCAGGGCCACGGTCCGCAACACAGTCTGATCGCGCTGGGCTATGCCGGCTGGGGGCCCGGCCAACTCGAAGCCGAACTCAGCCAGAACGCCTGGATCGTTGCGCCGGCGACGCACGACCTGCTGTTCGGCGGCGACACGGAAAACCTGTGGGTCCGCGCGCTGGCCAGCCTCGGCGTCGATCCGGTCCATCTGTCCGGCACGGCGGGTAATGCTTAGGCAGCGACGGCAGCCATTCCCGCTGGTCCGAGCAACGCGCTGGCGAACCGCGTTTGCTGGCTCAATGATTGACCGACGCGTACCAGATCGTCCAATCCGACTTTTTCGATTTCGGCCGCGACCTCATCGAGACCGAACACCTTGCCGAAGGTCGACAACTGGCTGGTGAAGGTCGCCGCGCGCGACGCCGCCCCTTCATGATTGAGGAACAGCGAGGTTTGGAACTGCGCCCGGGCGCGTTCGAGTTCCGGCATGGTCGGATTAGTGGCCAGTTCTCCCATGACCTTGCGGATCAATTCAGCCAAAGGCGCCACGTCCTTGGCCGCGCAGCCCGCGTATAGCCCAAAGACGCCACCGTCGCGATAGGGTGTCACCCAGGCATCGATCGCATAGGCCAGTCCCCTCGCCTCGCGCGCCTCCTGGAACAGGCGCGACGCCATGCCACCGCCCAGGATCTCGCTAAACAGCCGCAACGGAATAATGTCCGGGTGATAGCGGCTGACGGCCTCGAAACCGAGCGTCAGATTGGCCTGTTCGATCCTGCGTTTTTGCAGGCGGTGCCCCGCCGTAAAGCGCATTTTTTCCGGGACATCCAGGCCCTTTTCTTCTGGCACAGCGTCAAATCGCAGTTTCGCCGCCGCAAAGACTTCTGCCGGCTCGATCCCGCCGGACACGCAGACGACGATACGGTGCGGCGCGTAGAGTTGGCGGGCAAAGGCGCGTAAGTTATCCGGTGCGGCTGATTTCAATGATTGACGGCTGCCAAGAATAGGCCGGCCGATCGCCTGCCCTTCGAACATTGCCTCCTGCAACAGGTCGAAGACGTGATCGTCGGGCGTGTCATAGGCTTCGTGAATCTCCTGCTCGACGACCTTCTTCTCGCGCTTCAGTTCCTCAAGCCTGAGGTCCGAACGGAACATCAGGTCCGACACGATTTCCAGAGCCGACGGCAGGAGCGCGTTCAGGCCCCGTACCTCGAAGCGCGTGTGCTCATAGCCGGTAGAAGCATTGATGGTCCCGCCGCGATGCTCGATGGCTTCGGCCAGTTGCCGTGCGTCGCGGCCGGCGGCGCCCTTGAACACCATGTGCTCCAACAGGTGCGCCCAGCCGGACTGGGCTTCTGTCTCGAAGCGCGTGCCACCGTGGATCAGGGCATTGAGCGCGAAGGTCTTCAGGCCCGGCATGGGATCGACCAGCAAGGTCAAGCCATTGTCGAAGCGGTAAAGGGTTTGATTGTCGAGAATGGGAGTCATAACTTACCAAGCGATATGCCGAAAAGTGTTCAGCGGTTTTCGGCGAGATATCGCGACAAAGCAAAAAAACCAGATCATCGTGATGATCTGGCACGCTGGGCGGCAAAGGCAAAGACCATGGCCAGCAGGGTCACGGCCAGCCCGTACCAGGTCAGGGCATACTCAAGGTGGCGGTTGGCGAGAGGCGCGGTCATCGGCGCCTGCCGGATGGCCGTGCCTTCCAGGTTCGACGCCTTGACGTCAACGACCAGGAAATAGTCCGCCCGCAAGCGCGTTTTCAGGGCCTTCCCCATGTCAGCGGTCGAACGCGAATACCAGTCGTTCTTCGCGGGATCATTGACGGGCGCGAAAGCTGACGGCTTGTCGACTGGGCGCAAGCGGCCAACGGGCAGAAAGGCCGTGTTGGCTGGCACGCTGTCGGGCGTCTCCGAAAAGCCAAGATCGACCAGCATGTCCAGTTGTCCCGGCGCGATCGGGCATGCCGTCAGCAGGCGGTATCCGGCAACAGCTCCCATGGTGGAGTGCATCGGGATAATGCGGGCAGGTTCGATTCGGCACGACGGAAGCGAGACCGAACGCCAATCGGCGCGGCCTTGCGCCAGCAACTGCACCACCGGCACCGGCGGCAAGGCTTCGGTGCGCGCCATTTCTGCAATGAGATTGTTCTTCCATTGCAGGCGGGCCATCTGCCAGGTGCCAAGACCGACCAGGACGGCAAGTGCGATGACGGTGGCCACGACCATGCTTTTCGGCAGGGCGTTGATCAGGCGCATCATTCGTCGCGCACCTTGTGCTTGAGCTGTGCGGCGACCATCAGCCCCTTCAGCATCGGCATGAGAATCAGGCTGAGGACGACCGCGAACGCCGGCCATATGCTGAGCAGCAGCCAGACCGGCCACCCCAGACCCAGCAGGCTTACGACAAGGCCCACACAGGCGGCGAAGCCGGCGATCAGAATGACGAAGACGACGGGACCGTCACCGGTCTCCGCCGCCTTGAAATCCGCGCCGCAGACGCCACAGGCATCCGCAATCTTCAGATAGGATTTAAACAGCCGCCCCTGTCCGCAGACAGGGCACCGGCCAAGGGCTGCCGCAAGGAACCCGCCCTTGCGGCCATTGGTCTCGGTCATCCCTTATAGCCGCCGAACACGACGTACACGAAAGCGAAGAGGAAGAGCCACACCACGTCAACGAAGTGCCAGTACCAGGCGGCAGCTTCGAAACCGAAATGCTTCTTGGGCGTGAAGTGGCCGGCCAGGACGCGCAGGAGGCAGACCAACAGGAAGATGGTGCCGATCAGGACGTGGAAGCCGTGGAAACCGGTCGCCATGAAGAAGATCGAACCGAACAGGCCGGAATTCGCGGCTTCTTCATTGAAGAACAGGTGGTGGTGAATAATTTCGATATATTCCGACGCCTGAACCGCCGTGAACACAGCTCCCAGGATGACGGTCAGGACCAGCGCCCATACAGCGCCCTTGCGGTCGTTTTCCTGAAGCGCATGGTGCGCCCAGGTCGCCGTCGTGCCGGACGTCAGCAGCAGCAGGGTGTTGAGCAGCGGCAGATGCCACGGATCGAGCGTCTCGACGCCGGCCGGCGGCCAGGTCGACCAGGCGGCGCGCACTTCTTCGATGCCCGAGGCTACGCCGGAACGGTGACCGGCGAACAGGGCCATTTCGAAGAACATCCAGAAGAAGGCGGCGAAGAACATCACTTCGGAAGCGATGAACATGATCATGCCGTAACGCAGGCCCAGTTGCACGACCGGCGTATGGTCGCCACGGCGGCTTTCCTTGATGACGTCGCGCCACCAGAAGACCATGGTCAGCACGATCCCCGCCATGCCGATGGCGAACAGCCACCACTCACCCTTGGGCACGCCGAACAGTCCGCGCCACCACATGACGAGACCCAGGCCCCAAAGAACCCCGGAGGCAGAGCCCAGCAGCGGCCACGGGCTGGGATTGATTATGTGATAGTCGTGCTTAACGCCGTGATTGGACATGTGTCAGTCAACTCACCTTATTATCCGCGGCAGGCGTCGGTGCCCGCGCGGCTGTTGCCCCAGTGGTCACAATTGTGACCGGAAAAGTGGCCGGAAAATCGGAATTTTCCGTTTATGCCAATTCATTCTGAAAGACAATGCAAAGACCCCGTTCATATCCAGGTTTTTGCCATTGCGTTGCCTTATTTTTCGTCGCCCTTGGCCTCAAAAAACGTATAGGACAGGGTGATGTCGGTCAGGTTCCGGGTATCGATGTTTTTCAGCAGTTCCGGATCGAGAAAATAGACCATCGGGAATTCGCGCGTTTCGCCGGGTTGCAGGGTCTGATTTTCGTAGCAGAAGCATTGCAGCTTGCGGAAATACGGCCCCATCGGCTCGGGCAGGACGTTGAACACAGCCCTACCGGTTATGGGCTTGTCCGAAGTATTGGTCACAGTGAACGACATCATAGCCGTGCGGCCGACACGCGTCCGTTGCACGGGCTTATCGACCTTGAACTTGAACGGCACGCCGTTTGTGTTGGTGTCGAAACGGACCTCGATGATTCGATCGGTCTCGACCTCCTTGACTTCGGTTACTGCTTTACCGATTGTCCCGTTGAAGCCGGTCATCTGGCAAAAGGCGCGGTAAAGCGGTACGCTGGCAAAGGCCAGGCCGCCCATGGCCACCGTGCCCAGCACGAGCCAAAGCACCAGGCGGCCGTTCTTCGTCATTGCCCGACCTTGGAAGCGGCAGCCGCGGCGGATTCAGCCGCGACAGCGCGCAGGTGAGCGTCACGCTTCAGGCCAGCCGACATACGGGACATCGAAATGAAGAAGACCAGGACGACGAACAGCGCCAGACCCAGCGCGATATAAAGGTTACGCTGCTTCTGCGCCTTGAGGTAGGCGGCCTTGTCATCTGCGAGTTTCGGAGCGTCCGTCACTGGAAAAACCCTTTCAGGGCATGTTCGATCAGAAGGGTCGCGAACAGCGCGGTCAGGTAAAAGATGGAGAAGGCGAACAGATTGCGCGCCGACAACGCCTCCTTTTTAACATCGTAGAGGCTTTGTTCGCCACCTTCCGGGTGATCGCCTGCCCGCGACAGAAAGACGCGGAGCGCGAGATAGAGGAAGATGGCGCCGCCGAAGACCGAAACAATCGCATAGCCGATACCGCCGAGCTTTGCGCCTTCGGGACCGATCACCGCCGGCAAACACGCCACCGGCACCATGACCAGACTGTAGAGCAGGATCTGAAGGCGCGTCGACTTGGCGCCTTTGGCCACCGGCATCATGGGAATGCCGGCCTTGGCGTAGTCTTCGGCGGTATAAAGCGCCAGGGCCCAGGAGTGCGGCGGGGTCCACAGGAAGATGATGGCGAAGAGAATCCACGCTTCCATCGGCGCGGCGCCGGTTGCCGCGGCCCAGCCAATGACCGGCGGAAACGCCCCGGCCGCGCCACCGATGACGATGTTCTGCGGCGTCCGGCGCTTCAGGATCATGGTATAGAAGACAACGTAATAGACAATGGTCAGGGCCAGCAGTCCGGCCGCCAGCCAGCTGTCGAGCGCAAAGCCCATGGTCAGGACGGACAGAAAGGCCAACACACCGCCAAAGGTCATGGCGTCATTGCGCGTAATGCGTCCGGCGGCGACGGGGCGCAGTTTGGTCCGGCGCATCAGGGCATCGGTTGTGCCTTCCAGCGCCATGTTGAGCGCACCGGCTGAACCCGCGCCCAAAGCGATGCACAGCACCGACACGAAGGCCAGGAAAGGGTTCATGTCGCCGGGCGCGATGATGAGGCCGGTCAGGGCGGTGAACACGACCAGCGACATAACGCGCGGTTTCAGCAGCTGGAAATAGTCGCCCGGCAGCGCGCGGCGGTCCGTCGCTGCGTAGTCCTGCGGCAGGGTCGCTATAAAGTCCGCGTCAGACTTCAGCGGCTTTTTCTTGTCGTCGGCAGCGGCCATTGGCACGTCTATACCTCAATAAGCGAAGGGGGACCTCAATGAACGAAGGGGTGAAGACCGTTTCGACCTTCACCCCCGGATTTACATTCTGTCCTGAAGGACAGGCGACTTAGTGGTGCTCATCCTCGTCCTTGATCACCGGCAGTTCGGAGAACTGGTGATAAGGCGGCGGAGACGACAGGGTCCATTCAAGCGTGGTCGCGCCCTCACCCCACGGATTGGCTACGCCCTTGCGGCGGGCGATGATGGCTTCGACGCACATGATCAGGAAGACGATGACGCCGACCAGGGTGATGGCGTAGCCGATCGACGACACCTGGTTCCAGAAGGTGAAACCGACGGGATAGTCGACATAGCGGCGCGGCATGCCCTGCAGGCCCAGGAAGTGCTGCGGGAAGA
>CBFGPQ010000191.1:0-7374 GCA_965650705.1 uncultured Asticcacaulis sp.
GGGAAGGGTTTGGACTTCGGTCGTATTCATCGTTTTGATGCCGCGCTGTTCTGGCGCGTCTCCACAAGAGTTGATAACGACGATTTCAACACCCGCCCATGAAATTAAAGTTAATGATGGAATTTACGATGTATTTTTTGTGTAAATGCGAAGTTAATATTAAAATGTTGGTTAATATATGATTCTATATTCGTTACTTGTCTGTAAACATGTAAATATATATAGGTAATTTGCCACAAACATTCTCATTATAACTGCCTTTTTCAACCAAGCGTCGGTTAATGAGGCCGTTAATAATGAAGTTGAATCGTGCGCGTCACCAACAACCCCCTTAAAATCAACGCTTGTTTAACCGCCGAAAACCCGCCGCAATCCGTTCAGGTTCGGTTCACATCGCCGGAGTCATAAAAGTGATCAAGACGATAATGGTTATCGCCCAGCGTCCCAGGTACGCGTATGACCGGCAAAAACCGGTGACCTGGCTGGACAATGAGGAAACCTATGAACGCTAAAAAGGCCAAACTGGCCGTGCCCGGACTGGCAGCCATCCTTTTGATGAGCCTGGCCGTCCCCCCATCCTACAGCTTCGCGCAGGAACGTGAACGCCGGCCACATGGCGGACAAGGCACCCCCTGGCGCAATCCTCCCTCTGCCCGATCCGAATCATCGCAGCCGTCGCAGCCCGCGCAACCGTCGCCGCCCCGCTCAAGCGACAACTCCGGCAGCCGATCGAGCGGCGGCAACCGGCCGTCGCGCAACTCAGACTCAGGCACGCGCCCATCGCGCGGCGACAGCGATGGTGGAAACCGTGGCGGATGGCAGGGAAATCGCGGCGGCGGAGGCCGCAATAGCGATGGTGACGGCGGCCGTGGCGGCTGGCGTGGCAATCGCGGCAACGACAACACTCCGCCGGTAGTCGTGCCTACGCCGGGCGCCAACACAGGCGCCAACAGTGGCGGAGGCCGTGACCGTAATAATGATGGCCGTCCTGACGGCGGCTGGCGCGGCAATCGCGGCGACAACGACGGACGCGGAAACAATGGTGGACGCGGAGGCGATTACCGCGGCCGCGACCGCGACAACGACGGACGCCCCGACGGCCGGCCCAACGGTGGCGGGCGAGGCAACCGCGGCGACAACGACGGTCGGGGCAATTACGACCGGGACCGCGACCGCCGCCACAATGACGGCTGGAACCGCGATCGCGACCGGGGCGGCTGGAGCGGCGGCCACCGGGGCGGCCGGCGCTTCGACTATCGCAACGATAACCGCTGGCGCTCCTACACCGGCGTCCGCCTGGGCTTCTACTTCTTCCCGGGCCGCGGCTATTACCGCGTGCCGGACAGCTACTACAACTACCGCTGGGCGCGCGGCGAGGTTCTGCCGAGCTACTTCTACAACTATCGCATCTATGACTGGGACTATTACGGCCTGCCCAGCCCACCCTACGGCTGCGGATGGTTCTTTGTCGGCCAGGACGCCGTCCTGATCGACCTGAGAAGCGGCGAGATCCTCGATATCATTTATGATGTCTGGTAATTCGCCAAACTTTTGACACGCTTAGCCCGGTGCCTGTAAAGGCGCCGGGCTTTTTTTACCCGGATTTTGTCTCGCCCGCATTGATGCGGCTTAACTCTTTATCCGCGACCGAAGAAACTGCGACCACTCCTGCCTGCATTGGCGGGCGGTGAAGAACCCTGCCGGCGTCGTGCCGGCGCGGGCGGCTTTTTTGAGTTTTCTTTCGACGCGCAGCTCCTCCCCCAATGCGTCCCTGATGACGTACCGGCTGCGCAAAAATAGAGGTAAGATCATGTTCAAGACCCAATTGATGACGGCCGTAACTGTAATGACCCTTGCCACAGGCGCTGCCGGCATGGCCCACGCGCAATCCGCAACGGCTTCAGACGATCTGGCCGGCGCGACCTCGGGCCAGACAGTCGACAATACCGTTCCTGGCAACACGCCGGCTGGTGTTCAGCCCGGCGGCACCAGCGACTCGGTTCAGGTCGACAATAGTCTAAATACGGCTGCGCAGGCTTCGGCCAACACCGGTATCAGCGATGTTGCGTCCGCCGACGAGCCGCAGGCGCCGGTGCGCAGCAAGGCGGAAAACAACCGCATGAGCCGCAGCGCTGAGAACAAGATCACGGCGGACCTGAACCAGCAACAGCTGCAAGGCCTGCCATCGACCAGTCTGGCGGCTTCGACCGACACCGGCCTGCGCACGACCGACAACAGCTCCGTTGCGGCCGGTTCCATGGCTTCGCCGACGCCGTCGACCGCTACCGGCGACACGGTCGCGCCGACTGATGATTCGACGATGCCGCCGTCGCAGACCGAAACGCCAACCCTGCCGAACAGCACGGTCGACTCGGTCCCCGAAGAAGGCAAGCCCGGCACGAACTCGAATCCGACCGACGCCGCCGACAAGCCGGAAGTCCAATAACTCCAGACCTGCTCAACGAAAGACCTCTCGCCCGTCGGGCGGGAGGTTTTTTGTTGTCGCGCACAGTCAAAGCGCCGTAGCATGTTGCATTCCCGCAGGTGACACATGCTTCGATCCGCCCTGGCCGCCCTCCTTCTCGCTTTCACAGCCATATCCGCGCACGCGGCCAATCCGGTCCTTAAGGGTTGGTACGCTGACCCGGAAATCCGCATCTTCGGCGGCAGTTACTGGATCTATCCGACCTATTCCGATCACTTCGGTACGCCGCGGGCCTCAAAGGCGCTGACGGCGGGACAAAAATGGCAGCGGGCTCAGGATATCTATCCGCCCTTCCTGCCCCAGACCTTCCTGGATGCCTTCTCCAGCGACGATCTCGTCCACTGGCGGCGCCACCATTTCGTGCTGGACATAAAGGATGTGTCGTGGGCGGCCTACGCCATATGGGCGCCGTCGGCTATCGAACATAACGGCAAATACTACCTCTTCTTCGGCGCCAACGACATCAAGACCAACAATCAGTTGGGCGGCATCGGCGTGGCGGTCAGCGATAAGCCGCAGGGCCCATTCCGGGACGCACTCGGCCGGCCCCTGATCGGGCAGATCCACAACGGCGCCCAGCCGATCGACCAGATGGTCTTCAAGGACGATGACGGCGAAATCTACATGTATTACGGCGGCTGGAAGCACGCCAATGTCGTCCGCCTGGCGCCCGATCTCTTAAGCGTCGTTCCGTTCCCCGATGGCGAGACCTATAAGGAGATCACGCCCGATCCCGCCTATGTCGAAGGCTCGTTCATGGTCAAGCGCAAGGGCGTCTATTACCTGATGTGGTCGGAAGGCGACTGGACCGGTCCCGATTACAGCGTCGCCTATGCCATGAGCTCGTCGCCATTCGGCCCGTTCAAACGCATCGGCAAGATCTTGGAGCAGGACACGCATATCGCCAGGGGCGCCGGCCACCATTCCGTGGTCAATATTCCCGGCACCGACGACTGGTACATTGCCTACCATCGCCGCCCCCTTGGGACCGACAACGGCAACCACCGTGAAGTCGCCATTGAGCACCTCTATTTCAACGCCGATGGTACGATCAAGCCTGTGGTGATGACGAAGGAAGGTGTGGCGCCAAGGCGGCTATCCGGGCGCAAATAGACATTGCCCGCCACCGCGGCACGGGCTAAAACCGCGGGCATGCGCTCCAATCTGATCAAGGCTTTCGCGATCGTCCTCGGGCTGCTGGCAATGCTGTCTTGCCTGCATACGCCCGTGGCGGCGGAGCCATTGGAGCGCCATAACAGCGAAGCCCATCTCCACGCGCTTCCCCTGTCAACCGCACCATGCTGTCCCGACAAGGGGACCGCCTCCCATGCGGCCTGCAGCCAGCACGGAGCGGTCATTACCCCCATGGCATTTGCCTTTGCGCACCTGCCGCTGGCCGCCGCCCTGACCTATGAGCTGCGTCTTTCGTCGGCATCGGGCGTCAGCTACACGCCGACGGCGCCCCCGCCACGCTAATCTTCCCAGAACCGGATACCCAACCCTTTTTATCCATTCTGAGGGAGTCAATCGTGACAACCCGTATCAAAATCGTGGCGGCGCTGGCCGCCCTGCTGTCCGCCTGCGCCGTCTCCGTCCACGCCCAGGACACGCATGAAGATCATGCTGAACAGGCCGAAGAGACAGAAACCGAAGACATCGTCATCCAGTCCACACGCTCCAAGCGCCGCGTCCAGGCCGAACCCGTGCGCGTCGAGGTCATCACGCGCGAGGAAATCGAGGAAAAGATGCTGATGCGGCCGGGCAATGTCGCCATGATTATGAGCGAGACCGGTGGCGTCCGCATGCAGGTCACCTCACCGGCTCTCGGGGCGGCCAATATCCGCATCCAGGGCATGAGCGGCCGCTATTCGCAGATCCTGGCCGACGGCCTGCCGCTCTATGGCGGCCAGGCATCGTCCCTCGGCGTTCTTCAGGTCACACCGGCCGACCTTGGCCAGGTCGAAGTCATCAAGGGCGCGGCCTCGGCCCTCTACGGCCCGTCCGCCCTGGGCGGCGTCGTCAACCTGATCGCACGACGGCCCGGCGATGTGGCGGCGGGCGAAATCCTGCTGAATGCCACCAGCCGCGACGGCCAGGATATCACGGCCTATCTCGCCTCACCGCTGCCGGACCAATGGGGCTACTCCCTGACCGCCGGTTATCACCGCCAGAGCCAGCACGACCTCGACGACGACGGCTGGCTGGATATTCCCCGCTATGAACGCTGGACCGCCCGGCCGCGCCTCTTCTGGACAGGCGAAGACGGCGGCTCGGCCTTTGTCACGCTGGGCGCCATGACCGAACTGCGCGGCGGCGGCACTGTAGCCGGCCGCCTGGCGCCCGACGGCCAGCCGTTCCAGCAGGACCAGGACAGCCACCGCCTCGACGCCGGCATCAGCGCCGAACTACCATTGGAAGGCCTCGGCACCCTGCATATCCGCGCATCGGCCATGACCCAGACGCACCACCATGTCTTCGGCACGGTGGTCGAGGACGACAGGCACCGCACCGCCTTTGCCGAAACCGCGCTGGGCGATACGGTCGGCAAGACATCCTGGCTGGCGGGCGTCGCCATCCAGGCCGACAGCTACCGCTCGGACGCCTTCCCTGGCTTTGACTACAGCTTCACCGTGCCGGCCGTCTTCGCCCAGGTGGAGCACGACGTCCGCGACAACCTGACGCTCGCCGCCAGCGGACGCATCGATGCCCACAGCGAATACGGCACGCGTTTAAGCCCTCGTCTGTCGGCCCTCTACCGTCCCGGGCCGTGGACCTTCCGCGGCTCGGTCGGCGGCGGTTTCTACGCGCCAACGCCCCTGGTCGAAGAGACCGAAGCCAACGGCCTGTCGCGTCTGGAACCGTTGGGCAAGCTTGAAGCCGAAACAGCGCAGAACGCATCATTCGAAGTCGGCTACGCCAGGCGGCCATTCGAGGTGAATGTCGCCCTGTTCGCTTCGAACATGGACAACACCACGCGCGTCGAAGCCGTTGCAGCGGACCGGGTCCGCCTGATCAATATCGACGGCCAGACGCGCATTCGTGGCTCGGAATGGCTGCTGCGCTGGCGCCGCCAGGCCTTCACGGTCACCGGCTCATACGTTTATGTCGACGCCACCGAACCGGATCTGACGGGTTCAGGCCGCCGCGCCGTGCCGCTGACGCCCAAGCATACGGCCGGCATTGTCGGCATGTGGGAGAAGCACGATGTCGGCCGGGTCGGCGTCGAGCTCTACTACACCGGCCGCCAGTACCTGGAGGACAATCCGTATCGCTCCGTCAGCAAGCCTTATGTCGTGCTGGGCGTGCTGGCCGAAAAGGTGTTCGGCAAGGTCAGCGTCTTCATCAATGCCGAGAACATCGGCGATGTCCGCCAGAGCCGCTACGACCCGATGCTGCTGCCCGGCCGCGCGCCGGAGGGTGCCTGGACGGTCGATGCCTGGGCGCCGACGGACGGCTTTATCGTCAATGGCGGTATCCGGGTGAAGTTCGGCGGATAAAACTGGATGGGCCGGTGCTAAATCTCCCGCCGGCCCAGTCCCAGCAGGTTGCTCCACGACAGCTTCGCGCCCGACAGCGCGCCATGGCGGAAGGCGCGGCGGCCCATATTGACCATGAACAGCCCAACGACCGCCATGCCGCCAAGCGTCGCGGCGATTTCCCACCACGGCAGGGGCTGGCTCAGGCGCAGCGGCATCAGGAACGGCGTGAACAGCGGAAACCACGACATGTATTTCAACATGGGCAGGTCCGGCGAGGTAAAGGCCACCTGCATGGTCATCATCGGGATCATCAGCACGATGGTGACAGGCCCGATGATCGCCTGGGCATCCTTCTGCGTCTCGCAGAAGGCGCCGACGGCGGCAAAGAAGACGCCGAACATCAGGTAACCACCGAAGAAGTAGGTCAGCAGCAGGGCGATGTGGACGGGAGAGAAGGTCCCCGCCAGTACCTGCGAAACCGCCTGCGCCTTGTCGGCCGGCAGGACATTAAAGCCGTAATAGCTGAGCGTGCCGATCGCGGCGGCCCACAACGCCCCAACGGTCAGCGTGATGCCGGCCACGCCCAAGACCTTGCCGATCAGGATGGATTCGGCCGGCGCCGACGACAGCAGCACCTCGAGCACCTTGCTCGACTTCTCTTCGATGACCGAACCCAGCAGGATCATCGACGACGAGAAGATCGATATCCAGGTGATATAACTGATGGCGATGCCGATGAACCTGGGCGCGTTGTCCTGGACATTGGCGGCGAAGTCATCGGTCTTGGTCTCCGCAGCGCGTCGCGGCGTCAGGCTGACAATATCGGCCCGTGCGTCGCGCATTTCGTGCGCAAGCGCAGGATCGACGCCCTTGAGATGCGCGACCTTATAATATTGCAGGCCGTGCAGATCCCACAGGATCTTGTTCTGTACGCTATCCTTGTGACCGCTGTCGGACCACAGCCGGAAGAACAGCTTGTCCCCCGCGTCGCCGGCGATCACGACGGTATCGATACGGCCAGCCGCCAGCACGGCGCCGACCTTCGCTTCCGCCTCCGCTACTGTCTTCGCACTTGCCAACTCCGGCGGCGTGCTGACGAGCTTTAGGCCGCTGTCGTCGAATATGCCCTTGTCGGTCTTGGGCGCCTGGGCGCGGATGATCGCTTCGAGATCGTCCTGTATCCCGGTGCCGCTCAAGTCAAGCACGGCCACGGCCTGAACGGGAGCGGACTGCCGCATCATCATCGGGATGAAGATGCTGGCGGCAATAATGGTGGGAAGCGTGACCAGTGACAGCCAGAAGCCGACCGTGCGGACAAAGGCCAGGTATTCGCGCCGGGCGATCAGGAATGTCTTAGACATGGCTGCCTCCGGTCAAGACGATGAATGCGTCGTGCAGGCTGGGTTCGCG
>CBFGPQ010000192.1:0-7239 GCA_965650705.1 uncultured Asticcacaulis sp.
GCTTCCTCGTTGAAAAGCCTACATCGCAAACGTTTTCGACGCAAGTGTCGATTTCTTTATTTCACGGTATTCCGCTCCATATGCGGT
Source organism: uncultured Asticcacaulis sp. (assembly GCA_965650705.1). Classification (GTDB taxonomy): domain Bacteria; phylum Pseudomonadota; class Alphaproteobacteria; order Caulobacterales; family Caulobacteraceae; genus Asticcacaulis. The sequence goes on from CBFGPQ010000192.1 coordinate 88, forward strand.
CTTAATCTCAGAATGTGGCCACAACATGATGTGTCTACAGGGTTCGCGGCGTACCGACCGCGTTTGAAAATCCACCTAACCGACCATTAAGCCACAACACAAAAAACACCCAAGATTTTGAATTAAAACAAAATATCCATCCCACACTTAAGAGAATTTTATGCCGTAAGCGAGTCAAGCATTAGCGATATTTTCCGATCGAATGCGCCGCCACGGTGACGAAGGAACCATCAGTTCCAGCCGTATTAGGAACGAAATTACCGGCATAAAAAGCCGATACAGGACCATCTGTGTACGCACAGCGAATCCATAAGACTGAAAAAATGACAGCGCCCACCTAAAAGCCCTGTGCTTTAGTCTCAGATTCTGTGTGACGCGGAAAAAAAATTTGACGTGTCTGACAAATGTAACGACACGGTGAAATACGCTCGCGCCAAAGTCTATATCCGCTGGAAGGATCAAATCATTGTTCAATGCAGTCGACCTTGCTAAAGGAGGCAGACATTTTCATATCGTACACAATGCGTTCCATACCCAAGCCATCTCCTGACACCCACGTCGACATCCTGGCGACAGGCGCACGCGTGCTGCGCACCGAAGGCGAAGCTCTGCTTGCCTTCGCACAAGGACTGCCCGACAGCTTCGCCGACGCGGTCGAGACCATCCTGGCCGCGAAAGGCCGGGTCATCCTGTCCGGCATGGGCAAGTCCGGCCATATCGCGCGCAAGATCGCGGCGACACTGGCATCGACCGGCACACCGGCCTATTTCGTCCACCCGGCCGAAGCCAGTCACGGCGATCTCGGCATGGTAACACCCGACGACGTCTGCATCGTCCTCAGCAATTCCGGCGAGACGTCGGAACTGAGCGACATCATCGCCCATACCCGCCGCTTCAAGATCCCGCTGATCGGCGTGGCGTCACGGCCGGGCTCGACCCTGCTCAAGGCCGCCGATATCGCCCTGACCCTGCCGAACGCGCCGGAAGCCTGTTCGATCGGCATGGCGCCGACGACCTCGACCACCATGACCCTGGCGCTGGGCGATGCCCTGGCCGTCGCCGTCATGGAAAAGCGCGGCTTCCAGCCCCTCGATTTCAAGGTCTTCCATCCCGGCGGCAAGCTGGGCGCGCAATTGTTGCTGGTCAGCGCCTTGATGCACAAGGAGGACAGCCTGCCTTTGACGCCTGAGCCGACGCCGATGAGCGATACGCTCTTGGTCATGACCGCCAAGAGCTTCGGCGTCGTCGGCATTACTGATACGGCGGGCGCGCTTACCGGCATCATCACCGATGGCGACCTGCGCCGAAACATGACCGGCCTGATGGAAAAGACGGCCGCCGACGTCATGCACAAGGAACCTTTGACCATAGCGCCCGACGCCCTAGCCGCCGAAGCGCTGGGCATCATGAATGCGCGCAAGATCACCTGCCTGTTCGTGGTCGAAGGCAATGCGCCCGTCGGCCTGATCCATATCCACGACTGCCTGCGCGCCGGAGTGCAATAGCTTGAAGACGATTATCATCATCCCCGCGCGTTACGCTTCCAGCCGTTATCCGGGCAAGCCTCTGGTTGTTCTGACCGGCAAGGACGGCGTGCCAAAGTCACTCATCCAGCGCTCCTGGGAAGCGGCCATGGCTGTCAGGGACGTCGCTTCGGTTTATGTCGCCACCGATGACGACCGTATCCGCGAAGCCGCCGAGGCCTTCGGCGCCAAGGTGGTCATGACGGCGGAATCGTGCGCCAACGGCACCGAGCGCCTGGCCGATGCGCTGCAAAATCTCGATGAGACCGCCGACCTTTACGTCAACCTCCAGGGCGACGCGCCCCTGACGCCCGCCTGGTTCGTGGAAGACCTGATCCGCGAGATGAAGGCCAATCCCGAAGTGCAGATGGCCACGCCCGTCCTGCGCTGCGATCACCAGACCCACGCCAACTTCGTCGAGGACCGCTTGAATGGCCGCGTCGGTGGCACGACCGCCGTGTTCGACCGCCACATGAACGCCCTCTATTTTTCCAAGGAAGTCATCCCATATACGGGCCGAACTTTCAGTCCCGGAGATATCGTTCCCGTCTTCCACCATGTCGGTGTCTACGCCTATCGCCCCGAAGCGCTCAAGGCCTATGGGTCATGGCCGGTCGGGCCACTCGAGACGCTGGAAGGGCTCGAGCAACTGCGTTTCCTGGAAAACGGCATGCCTATCCGCTGCGTCGAAGTCGACGGCCAGGGCCGCGTCTTCTGGGAGCTGAACAACCCCGTCGACGTCGCCAGAATTGAAAGTGTAATCTGATGTCCATTTCCCCCCAGCACGTCAAAACCCGCATCGTCGAAATCGGCAATATCAAGGTCGGCGGCGATGAGCCCTTCGCACTGATCGCCGGCCCGTGCCAGATCGAAAGCCTTGAGCACGCGCTGATGATGGCCGAGAAGATCGCCGAAGCCTGCGCACCGACAGGTACGAAGTTCATCTACAAATCGAGCTATGACAAAGCGAACCGCTCCTCGATCGGTACGGCGCGCGGCATCGGCATGGACGAAGGCCTCGATATCCTGGCGGCGGTGCGCGACAGGTTCGGCTGTCCGGTCCTGACCGACGTCCACGACGCCCATCAATGCGAGCCGGTCGGCAAGGTCGTCGATGTCGTGCAGATCCCGGCCTTCCTGTGCCGCCAGACCGATTTGTTGCTGGCCGCCGGCGCCACGGGCAAGGCGATCAATGTCAAGAAGGGCCAGTTCCTGGCGCCCTGGGACATGCAGAACGTCGCCAAGAAGATCGCATCGACCGGCAATGAGAAGATCCTGTTGTGCGATCGCGGCACGTCGTTCGGCTATAATACGCTGGTAACCGATTTCCGCGGCCTGCCGATCATGGCGCAGACCGGCTATCCGATCGTGTTCGACGCGACCCACAGTGTGCAGCAACCAGGTGGCCAGGGCACGACCTCAGGCGGCCAGCGTGAGTTCGCACCGATCCTGGCGCGCGCGGCCTGCGCGGTCGGGGTATCGGCGGTGTTTATCGAGACCCACCAGGACCCGGATCACGCGCCGTCGGACGGTCCGAACATGATCTATATCGACCAGATGCAGGAACTTATTGGGACGCTGAGGGCGTTCGACGACCTAGCGAAGGGCAAGGCATAAGCTCGCTTATGAGTCTTTGAAGGCGTTAAAGGCAGCAGAGTAGCCAGGGTGCCAGCGCGATAGCGGCGGACGGTTCTCGATAATGTCCCCGATGGCCCAGGCCATGCGTTTTTCGTCGAGTGCGCGGGGCACATCATTGTCTGGACACAGGATATAGAAATCCCCCCGGCCAATGCTTTCGATCATAAAATCGACCGTCTGTTCCGCCGTCCATGCGCCGGCGGGCTTTTCCGTCTGGCCGCGGGCTGTCATTCCCGTCCACACGAAGCCCGGGATCAGCAGATGCGCCGTCACCAAGGGATTCGTCCCATTGCGCAACTCGTGCTGAAGCGCTTCGGTAAACACCTTCACGCCCACCTTTGAGACATTGTAGGCCGGATCGCCCGGCGGCGTCGTAATCCCCTGTTTCGAGCCCGTATTAATCACCAGGCCGGGCTTGCCGCGCGCCACCATGTGTGGAACAAAAGCCTGCGTCCCGTGGACAACACCCCACAGATTGGCGCCCATGATCTTCTGCCAGTTGGCCGGGTCGAGCACGCTGGAACCCGGCCCAATCGCCGCATTGTTCATCAGCACATCGACGTCGCGCACCGTCTTGGCGAGACCAATCATTGCCTCGGCATCGCTGACATCGGCCTCGATGGCGCGAATATGACTGGCGGCCGCACCGTCGTGGATGATGGTCCGCACCGCCGCGTCCAGACGGTCGCTGCCGAGATCGACCAGCACGACATTGAGCCCCATGCCGGCAAACCGGCGCGCGACCGCAAGCCCTATACCCGACGCCCCACCGGTGATAAGTGCCGTGTTACCGGCTTGCAGCGCTGGGTGTGTCATGTCAGCCTCCGTATAGACTTCTGATAGGACGACGGACTACAGCCTGCTTTGACGTAAAAGCAATATCTGAAAACATGGGCTGGCATATGAAACCGCACACTGCGCGAATGACTCTTCTTGTGCTCAGCATGGCCGCAGGTGCAACGCCGGCATTGGCACAAGACGGTGAAGTCATTATTCGCGCCAATCGCCTCAGCGCCTATCGCGGCGACGCCGCCTTCGCGGTGACCGACCTCGGCCAGGACGCCCTGCAACGCGCAGGCCTCGATCAAACGTTGAAGCGGGAAACGCAAGCCTCTTTGTTCCGCCGCCAATCGAGCTTGACGGCCAATCCGACCATACAGGGTATATCTTTGCGCGCCATCGGCCCGTCTGGTGCCGGCCGGGCCCTGGTGACACTCGATGGCGTCCCGCAAAACGACCCCTTCGGCGGCTGGGTCATCTGGGCCGCCCTGCCCCAGGACGCCATCGACAACGTCCACGTCCTTAAAGGCGCGGGCGGCGGGGCTTACGGCGCCGGCGCGCTGACCGGTGTGATCGACATGTCCCTGACGCCCGCCCGGGGCACGCGTTACGGCCGTGTCCGCGCCGGCGAAGACCAAAACTGGCTGGTCGCAGGTGGCTTAGGGCTTGGCGATGTCGCCGTTCATTACAGCGCCCGCAATCTCAATGGCGACACAGCCGTGCGCGCCCCGCAAGCCGGCGCAGCCGACGGACCGGTCACCGGCCGCGACAGCGCATGGCTGGCCAATGGCAGCTTCGACCTCTGTGACGGCTGCGGCACCATGAGCGTCCTCGCCGGCGCCTTTGAGAGCCGCCGCGATACCGGACTGGTCGGCGCAACGGCCACCTCAACCGGGAGCCAACTGGCGGTCAGCCTGACCAAACAGCCGACGCCCGAGGCCCTGGGTTGGCGGCTTCAGGCCTGGCACCGCGATTCCGGCCTTAGCAACCGCTCCGTCTCCGTAGCGGCCGGCCGCACCGGCACCAGCACAGCCGCCGACCAGGTCAAGACGCCGGCGACCGGCGACGGCATCAATGCCGCGCTCCGCCACCAAAGCGGCGGCACCGAATGGGAAATCGGCCTCGATGCCCGCGTGACCGAAGGCGAGTCGCGCGAATTCTACCGCTATATGTCAGGTGCCGCGACGCGCTACCGCGTCGCTGGCGGCAAGACGGCGCTGACCGGCCTCTACGCCGAAGGCTCGCGCACCGATGGCTCCTGGACCCTGGCCGCCGCCCTGCGCGCCGACACCTGGAAGGCATCCGATGCCCACCGCACGGAAACCGACGCGGCGACCGGCGCGCCGATCCTTCAATTAAACCCTGCGGACAAGGAAGAAAGCGTCCTGTCGGCGCGGCTGGGCGTGGCCTATGCGTTCGATCGCGTCGTCGCCCGCGCCGCCGCCTATAACGGCTTCCGGCCGCCGTCACTGAATGAGCTTTATCGCCCTTTCCGCGTCGGCAACGACGTCACCGAAGCCAATGCCGATCTGAAGCCCGAAATCCTGACGGGCTTCGAGCTGGGCCTGCGCACACCCGGCCGCGACCGCTTTATAGATGCAACCCTGTTCGCCAACACTCTCAAGGACCCAATTGCCAATGTCACCATTGGCACAGGCCCCGGCACCTTTCCGACCGCGGGCTTTATCCCGGCCGGCGGCACACTGCGCCAGCGCCGAAACCTGGGCCAGATCAATGCTCATGGCGCCGAGATGCGCGGGCTCTACACATTCAATGACCGGCTGGCCGTCAGCAGCTCCGCGACATGGACGCACGCCCGCGTCGACGCTCCCGGTCAGCCCGCCGACGGCAAACGCCCAGCCCAGGCGCCGGAATATAGCCTGTCTCTTGGCCTGAGGTCTCAGCTCGGCAAGACGCAGGTCACGGCCGACCTGATCCAAGATGGCGAAACCTTTGAAGATGACCTCAATACGCTGACGCTTGAACCTTCCACGCGTCTCAACATCGATATCGGCTATCCTTTAAGCCAGCGCCTGACGCTGAACCTGTCGGTCGAAAACGCCCTGGACGACGCCATCATGATCCAACGCTCGGGCGACGGCACCATTAATTACGACAACCGGCGCGCCGTCAGCATCGGCCTGACCTGGCGCCAATAAAATTATTCAACCATCTAGTTGACTATTATTTGGCACGCATCTATATTCAACCACATGGTTGAATTAGAATCCCCCCATTTGAATGCCGTCTTTCACGCCCTGGGCGATGTCACGCGGCGAAAAATGCTCCGACAGCTCTCGGGTGGCGAACGCACGGTCAGCGAACTGGCCGAACCGTTCGACATCTCGCTGGCGGCGGCTTCCAAGCATATCAAGGCGCTTGAGGCCGCCGGCCTGATCAGGCGGGAGGTTCGCGGCCGCACCCATATGTGCCGCCTCGATCCCGGCCCGATGGCCAACGCCCATCAATGGCTAAGCACCTACGAACGTTTCTGGACCAGCCGCCTCGACCTGCTCGAACAGCGCCTGCGCGAAGACGACGCCCGCAAACCCACCCAAACCTCAGAAGGAGACAAGACATGAACGATGCGACCACTCTTGAAAGCTTTGGCGTCCTGGTCGAACCGGCAACATTGAAGCTGGAACGCCTGCTGCCGGGACCGATCGAACGCGTCTGGGCCTACCTGACCGATAGCGACCTGCGTAAGACCTGGCTGGCCGCAGGCGATATGGACATGCAGGACGGCTTGCCGTTCGAATTCATCTGGCGCAATGACGAACTGTCCGATCCGCCAAGCCAGCGTCTTCCCGGCTTCCCAGAAGAACAGCGCATGACAAGCTGCATCGTCGCCTGCGATCCGCCGCGCAAGTTGTCCTTTACCTGGCAAGGCACAGGCGATGTGTCGTTCGACCTGGCGCAAAAAGGCGACGAGGTGCTGCTGACCGTAACCCACAGCCGGATCCCGGAGCGCAGCACCATGTTGATGGTCGGCGCGGGCTGGCACATGCACCTGGATATCCTGGCCGCGCGCGCCAACGGCAGGCCCGCCCCCGCCTTCTGGCCCGGCTGGCAGCGCTTGCGGGATGAATACGACCAGCGTCTGCCGGCTTAAAAGAAAAACGCCGCCCATTTGCCACGGGCGGCGTTCTCAATTCTTGGAGCGGGTGAAGGGAATCGAACCCTCGTATTCAGCTTGGGAAGCTGCTGCTCT
>CBFGPQ010000193.1:0-7163 GCA_965650705.1 uncultured Asticcacaulis sp.
GACGTTCCATTTCCTTGACGGCCGCGGCCGGGGCGTCGAGCGCCAGCAGCGAATAGTGCGCCTTGCGGTTCTTCTTGACGCGATAGGTCAGGTTGCGCAGGCCCCAGTATTCGATCTTGGCGATGTGGCCGCCGTTTTCTTCGATCAGGGCTTTCAGGGTGTCGTTGAGGGCTTCCGCCTGTTGCGGCGAAATGTCCTGCCGCGACATCACGACGTGTTCGTAATAGGGCATTTTTATCCTCTTCCGATGAGAAGGGTGGCGCGGGTGACGGCGGAAGTCCGCCACGCACGATGGTTCAGTGGCTCCGCGGATGCGGCTGACCACCCTTCAGGGGAAGCGGGCCTATAGAGGAAGTCCGTGCAAAAGGCAAGCGCCGTAAGTATCCGCGGCAAGCTTTCGCCTGGTCGTTCCATTACAATCGCTTCATGACAGGCTTTTAAGTTGTCATTGGGAGGCCGCGTCGTCAGGGTGTATACATCGGCTCCGGTTCGGGAGCACACAATAAACGGGAAACTGGGATCATGAAAAACCTCACGATTGTATCGGCTGTTTCGGTTATCGCCACAATGGTTGCGGTTCCGGCCTTTGCGGCCGTGGCCAAGGAAGTTGAACTGGAAAACGTCGCCGCGCGCGTTGTCGTTACGCCTGAGGCCCGCCAGGATGTCGAGCTCAAGGTCGCTTATGCCACGGGCAACAAGCTGCCCAAGATCATGGTCCACATGGAAGGCACGAAGCTGGTCGCCGACGGCAAGCTCAAGATGCGCGGCCTGCAATGTCAGGGCGCGGATGCCGTCAAGATCAACGGCATCGGCGTTGTCGCCAAGGCCGAGCTTCCGATCGTCTATATTAAAGTGCCGATGAACGCCGAGGTTTCGGTCGGCGGCGCGACCTTCGGCCAAATGGGCGCGACCTCCGAACTGGAGTTCAGCCAGGGCGGCTGCGGCAACTGGACACTTGGCGATGTCGCAGGCCGCGCCGAAGTCAATATCGGCGGTTCGGGTGATGTTGCTGGCGGCAATACCCGCGACCTCGCCGTCAATATCGGCGGCTCGGGCAATTTCAAGGCCAAATCCGTCGCCGCGCTGGAAGCCAATATCGGCGGCAATGGCGATATCGAACTCATCAAGATCAATGGCCCGGCTGAGGTCAATATCGGCGGTTCGGGCAATGTTGCCGTCGCGGAAGGTTTCATGCCGAAGCTCGAAGTCAATATCGCCGGCTCCGGTGACGTACGCTTCGGCGGCGAGGCTAAGGACGTCGAGGTCAATATCGTCGGTTCCGGCGATGTCCGCGTCAAGAAGGTGTCGGGCAACATCTCACGTTCGATCATGGGTTCGGGCAACGTTGTTGTCGGCCAGTAAGCCTTAACGCAGCTCTTCCCCGATTAACGGAAGAGCTGCAATACCCACGACTGTGACTGGTTGGCCATGGATAGCGCCTGGATCGCCAGTTGCTGCTTGATCTGCAATGACTGAAGCCTTGCCGCCTCGACCGCCATGTCCGCGTCGACCAGCCGGCCAATGCCCTCGGTCATTGTGTCCTGAAGTTTGCCGATAAAGGTCTGATGCCGGTCGATCGACTTGGATGACGTGCCGAGTTTCGACAGGGCGGCCGAGACATTATTGATCGATGTGTCAATCGCCGAAATAAGGTTCTGGGCCGCGGTCGCCGTCGCGAATGTGGCGGCGGCCGACAAGGTGATGATCGGCCCGCCCAGCGACATGTTCTGGCCCATGACGGTCATGCGGCTCGTGCCGCTGCTGTTGGCCAGGGCCGAAATCGACGCCCTGGACCCATTCAGCAGGTTGATACCATTGAAGCTGGCGTTTTGCAGCGCCTTGGTGATCTGGTCGCGGATCGCGGTGAAGTCGTCCTTCAGCGCGTTGCGGGCCGTGGTGTCCAGCGAAGTGTCGGACGCGGCCAGCGCCTTCTCCTTGAGCTCGGTCAGCATGTCCGAAATCGACTCGCCGGCCGACAGGGCCACATCAATAGAAGACGAGGTGCGGGAGAGCGAACCTTTGACGGCATCGAGTGCGCTGACTTCAGAGCGCTGGTTTTGGGCGATGGCCCACGCCGCCGGGTCGTCCTTGGCGCTGGCGACCTTGAGGCCCGTCGAGATACGGTTCTGCGTCGTCATCAATTGCGCATTGATGGCGTTCAAATTCTGCAGGGCGATCATCGCCCCGACATTGGTGTTGATGGAAGACACTTCCTGTCTCTCCACTCCGTTCGTCCCGGCGACCTTCTGTCGACGGAAGGCATAAGCCCAGCGGTCAGTATCCCACCACGTGCTTAATGGTAACTGAACACAGCCATAAGAATTTCAGACCGCGTAATCGGGTTTGACAACGCCGGCTCGCGAGATAGAAATAATTTGTCTGACATAATAGACAGCAGCCCTTCGGGCCGTAATAAAAACCATCGAAACGCCAGCCAGAGTCCTGACATGTTTAACCCGAGTATTGCCGCTTCGCGCCGAACCTTCCTGACCGCTGCCGCAGGAGGCGGGCTGATTGCCGCCACGGGGGCGGGCCTGGCCTTTCCGGCACACGCGCGAGATAAAACAGGCGAGGGCGGGAAAATAAAGCCGATCGTCAATCCTCTTGTCCTGCAACGCGCCGACTCCCAAATCTTCCGGCACAGCGATGGCTATTATTACATGATGGCGTCAGTGCCCGAATATGACCGTCTGGCGATGCGCAGGTCGAAGACCCTTGCGGGTTTGAGGGATGCCGAAGAGGCGGTGGTATGGCGCCGCCCGGCCGAGGGCAGGATGGGCGGCTATATCTGGGCGCCGGAACTGCATCATTTCGACGGCCAATGGCATATCTATTTCGCCGCCGGCGACAGCGATGACAAGTTCCATATCCGCACCTATGTCTTAAGCAGCAAGGACGCCAATCCGTTGACGGGGAAGTGGTCTTTGACCGGGCAGCTTGAGACGCCCTGGGACACGTTTACACTTGATTCGACCGTGTTCGAGCATCGCGGCGTGCGCTACATCGCCTGGGCGCAGGGTGAGCCTGGCATCCAGACCAACAGCAATATATATCTCGCGCCTCTGGCCACGCCGACGACGCTGGCGGCCAAGCCGGCGCGCCTGACCGTGCCGACCCTGCCGTGGGAGATCATCGGCTACAAGGTCAATGAAGGCCCGGCCATCCTGGCGCGCAACGGCCGTCTGTTCATGACCTATTCGGCATCCGCCACAGATCACAACTACTGCCTGGGACTTCTCACTGCGCGTGACGACGCCGACATCATGGACCCGGCATCGTGGACCAAGTCGCCCGAGCCGGTTTTTAAGAGCTCGCCGCAAAACAATATCTGGGGGCCAGGCCACAACAGCTTTACGGTCGATGAGCAGGGCAGGGATGTCCTGGTTTATCACGCCCGCGATTATAAAGAGATACCGGGCAATCCCCTGTTCGACCCGAACCGCCACACCCGCATCCAGCCGATCCGCTATACAGCCGACGGCGTGCCGGACTTCGGCGTGCCTGTCGCCAATGGTCCGGCGAGATAAGGGCTGCCGGTTCCGTTCAACCTGTGGCGGTTTAGCCCTTTTGCGAGGGCAAACCGTGTGTTAACGGTTAAGGATACGGCATTGAAAGACAGGGTGGGGTCGTGTTCGAAGAAGATGTCAGGCGGCGTATTCATTTCGCTCCGGCGCCTGCCTGGGTAAAGGAACTCGACTTCAAGCGGCCGCCGCTGCTCGACAGTTCACGCGCGCCGTGGGGCCTCTATACCTGGCTGGTTGACGATCAGTCTAAACTGACGACGCGGCCGCAGCGCTACAACCGCACCATCGAGGAAGTGGTCAACCTGTCGGCGCTGGACTACCTGGCCAACGTCACCCTGCCGTTCAACCCCTATTATGACGACCTGACCATCCACCATATCCGCATTATTCGCGGTGAGGAGGTCATCGAGGTCGATGTCGAAAAGCGCTATTTCGTCATGCGCCGCGAACGCAGCTTCGAGCGCCTGGTGCTTGACGGCCGCTGGACCATGGCGATCAACCTGCCGGACGTGCGTATCGGTGATGTCATTGACATGGCCATGACGCTGGAAGGTGATCCGGCCTGCTTCCAGGGCGAAATCTCGATGCCGACGCCGCTGCAGAGCGGCATCTTCTGGGACAAGCGCCACGTCCGCATGATCGTGCCGCCCGAGCGCAAGCTGATCCTGAAGCCCTTTGCCGCCGGCTGGTATGAGCCGGAAAAGGCCGCTCTGGCCGATGGTTCGACCGAGCTGGTCTGGCAGGATTCCAACATCCCGCCGTGCGATTATGAGCGCGACATGCCGGGCTGGGTCATCCCCGCCAAGGGCTTCTTCGCCACCAGCATCGACACCTGGGAACGCGTGGCGGACCTGATGCGCGCGGGCTTTGAGGGGGATCACGACTATCCTGATGGCCTTTTGCAAGTGATCGCGCAGATCGAGGCGGATCACAAGGAAACGCCGGACCGCATCGTCGCCGCCGTGCGCTGGGTGCAGCAAAGCATCCGCTATTTCGCCTTTTCGTTCGGGGAGGGCGGCTTCGTGCCGCGCAGCCTGCACCAGATCTATGCCGACCGCATCGGAGACTGTAAGGACGTCTCCAAGATGATTGCGGCCATGCTAACCAAGATGGGCGTCGAGTCCTATCCGGCCCTGGTCGATACCCGCCGGGGCCACGACCTGATCAACCAGCCGCCGCGCCTTGGGGCCTTCAACCACTGTATTTCAATGTGCGTTTACGAGGGCGAGACCTACTGGTTCGAAGGCACGTCGGACGTGGCGCAGGGCGGGGACCTTGAGCATCTGGCGCAGAATGATCTGGGTTACGCGCTTATCCTGAAGCCGCAGTCCGACCTCAAGCGCATGATGGATAAGCGTCCGAACCTCGACTACGAAGTGCGCGAAGTTATCAACCTCCCCAAGAAGAAGGGCGAGGAGACGCTGATCGAGATCGACTATATCTATCGCGGCAGCCGCGCCGATGGTGTGCGCCGGGAACTGCAATACCAGAGCCTGACCAGCTATATCGAGGATCGCTGCGCCCTGTTCAGCTACATCTACGGTATGAACATGTGCGCCATCCCGCAGATGGTCGACGATCGCCGCAACAATGAAATCACCATCAACACGCTGGTGACGACGACCAATCCCTGGCACCGCACTGGCGTGCCGTTCGAAAAGATATTCTTCAGCCCGGAATCGGGTTTCGACTACGCCTTGGAAGAGCCTGATGGCCGCCGCTATTTCCCGTTCGACATGGGGGATGTCCGCGAAGGCCGCATAACCACGGTCATCAAGACCGATTACGAACTGGACCTGCCGACCAAGCCGAGGACCTGGGACTTCGGCGGTGTCACCCTGAGCTTTACGCCGAAGATGACACCCGGCGGCTATGAGGCCGTGCGTGACTACGCCGTGAACAGGCCGTGGCTGACGGCGGATGAAAAGGGTGCGCTCGATCGCGCTTACGGCGAAATCAGTTCCTACGACCGCCTGAGCATTCGCGTCCAGGAGAAGGCGGTGCTGACCTGGCTGCCAAGCTTCTTGACGCGCGCCGCCATCTGGGGCGCCGTACCGGTCGTGGGCGGGCTGATCTGGTGGCTGACCACGCTCCTGTGACCGCTAACATTATGTATTGACCTGACATCGATGACGCGGTTAACTCACTAATAAGCAATCAAAAGAATTGCTTAACAGGGAGACTAACTATGCATGATACGGCTTCAATCAGCCGGCGGAGCCTCTTGCTCACGGCCGGTGGTGCTTCGCTTCTGGCGGCCTGTGGTGGTGGCGGGGGAGGCGGAAGCTCGGGGGGCGGTTCCAGCAGTTCTTCCAGCTCAAGCTCTTCGTCATCCGGACCCGTTCTGCCTGATCCGGCAACGGCGCCGGCCCTCAAGACACATTTTGCTGGCAAGTTCAAAATCGGCATGGCGGTTGATCCCGGCCAGGCGGTCAATTCCATCACCAATCCGGTCCTGCTGAAGCACGCCAACAGCATTACCGCCGAAAGCGTCATGAAGGCCGATCCGATCGGCGTCAGCGCCGGCGTCTATAACTACACCTCGGCCGATACGCTGATCAACCTGGCCCAGACCAACGGCATCGAGGTGCGGGGGCATGCCCTCTTGTGGCACCAGACATCGCCCTCTTGGTTCTTCGCCGGCGATCCCGCCAGTCCGAGCTATAAGGCTACGGTGCAGGCGCGGCTTGAGACCTACATCACCGACGTCGTGACGCACTTCAAAGGCAAGGTCTATGCCTGGGATGTCGTCAATGAACCTACGCGTGACGACGCATCAGGCAATTACCGTAATTCGCAGTGGTATCAGATCTTCGGGCCCGACTATATCGAGATCGCCTTCCGCGCCGCTCGGGCGGCAGACCCGACTGTACAGCTATTCATCAATGATTACAGCACGGAATATGCCGACAAGCGCGGTCGCTTCATGGCTATCATCGACGAAATGCTGGCGCGCGGCGTGCCAATCGATGGCGTCGGCCACCAGTTCCATATCAATACCGCATCGCCATCGGTCGCCGAGGCCAAGGCGGCATTGACGGCGGTGGAGACGAGGGGGCTGATCAACCACATCACCGAACTGGACGTGTCGCTCTATACGTCTGACGCAGGCACCTGCTTCTCAAGCCCGCCCACCGGCTGCCAGGCGGCATTTACCGCTGGCACGACGGCCTATGCCAACGCGCTCAAGGCGCAGGCTCTGCAATACCGGGCGATGTTCAATCTGTTCGCCGAGCACGCCAGCGTCAAGTCGGTGACGATGTGGGGCGTGGCCGACAACTCGACCTGGCTGTCGTCCTTCCCGACTCCGCGCCTCAACCATCCGCTGTTGTTCGACACGACCGGCAAGCCCAAATCGGCCTTCTGGGCGGTGGTCGATCCGGCATTCGTACCTTAACGGGCTTGCTTTTTCGCAATGTCTAGCGAAAAAGCGCCCGACACTTTTTCGCACATTGCTCGCGCGCCTGTGAAAAAGCGCATTATGCCTGTTGCCCTTTGGCGCAAGCGCTGATACATCGCACGGCTCTCATGGACTTGCAGGAACGCTGCCGGTCCGCGTGAAGGGGTATAGCTCAGCTGGTAGAGCGTCGGTCTCCAAAACCGAAGGTCGTGGGTTCGAGCCCCTCTGCCCCTGCCATT
>CBFGPQ010000194.1:0-7122 GCA_965650705.1 uncultured Asticcacaulis sp.
GCGTAGGTGCAAGCCTACCGTGGGTTCGAATCCCACCCTCTCCGCCATTCATTTAAATATACACCGCCAGTGCGGGGTGGGATTAGAACCCACGGTAAAAGCAAAAATGCGGGTTCGTAAACCGCAGCGATAGCGAGGGTTTCGGCCTCGGGGAAGGAGCGGACCTTGTCTTGCCCGGGGACCTGAACGCTAAGATGTTTCCCTATTGTGATAGCGCTGGCCTTATTGCCAGCGCTGGGCGCGGAACTCCCAAGGCGTGACCTTGCCATCCTTGTCGGCGTCGGCAGCCTGAAAGCGGGCCTTACCGCTAGCAATGAATTCGGCTCGACTCACCTTGCCATTCTTGTCGCCGTCCATTTCCACGAAACGCGCCTTCTTTCGTTCCTGCATGGCTTTCATACGTTCCTCATTGCGGCCCATGCCAGCACCTGGGCCCATGCGGACGCTCATGTATTCTTCGCTAGTCAGTTCGCTGTCATTGTCACCATCCATGGCGGCGAACACGGCCTCAACCTGCGCAGCTGCTTCATCATCGCTAATCACGCCGTCATTGTTCGAATCGATGGTGCCCATACGGCTCATCATTCCCTGCCCCATCATCATGCCAGAGCCCTGCTCTTCCGCATACGCGGGAACGACGGAGATGGCCACACCAAGTGCAAGAACCGCAATCGTTGTGAAATTTCTCACTGGGTAATCCTTTCATGCCCGTTTGTCTTGAAGCTCGAATTCTAAAGCCTTTGCAGCCACTAAATCCGTGACGTTGTCACCGATAGAACGCACGTTCCCATGACTGTGGCCTCTCGCCGCTGAAGTCTGGGCCATGTAATCTGATAGTCTCCCAGACTTCACATGCTTTGACGCAAATCAAATTTCGGGTACGAGCGGCGACGCGTGGGCTTTCTCAAGCGGTTCAGACTCGGCCGCCCCTATTCGCCGGATGAGCTTCGAAGTTTCCTTGCGCGCTTTTCTGAGTTGAGGGCGCCAGGACGCGTGCCGCACGCGCTCGCTCGCAATACCCCCCTCTCCACCATTCATTTTCGTATAACACCGCCTTTGCGGAGCGGGTTCGAACCCTCAAGCAAAGAAGGTTTCGGTGGAGCGCAGCGAAGCCAATCCCACCCTCGTTCCGTAGTCTATAGAAAGCCTCTGACAGAGACGATCGAGCCCCTACTCCTCCACCCAATCCGTTTTCAGCCGCCTTGCCGCCAGAATTAAAAGCACCGCCGCCAGCACATAAAAGCTCAGCGCGTACAGGAAGGCGTAGCGAATCGATTCGGTGCCATAATGCGGCTTCAAAATCTCGGACAGCTTGCCAAAGGCATAAGTCCCCAATGCTATGCCGATCAGATTGTTGACCAGAAGGAATAGCGACGACATCAGGCTGCGCGATGACGCCGGCCCCAGGTGCTGCACGGCGGCCACGACCGGCCCCAGCCAGACCAGCCCGAGGGCCTGAGGCGCCAGAAAAAGCAGAAAAGCCTGCAGCGGCGTTTGCGCCATCACCCCTAGAAGATAAAGCGCCGCGGAAGCAAGAAACGCCAGGGCCGGCACCAGGGCGTAGGCGCCCTTATGCTTCGCGCCCAGGCGGTCGGCGAGAAAGCCGCCAAGACTCATACCAATGATCCCGCTGATCAGCAGCAGGCCCGCGAACAGCCACGACCGGCTGACCAGATCCATCCCCAGCGACCGCGCCAGGAAGGTCGGCATCCAGTACATGATGCCGTACCCGACCATGGAGGCGCAGGCCGTGCCGAGCGACATCAGCCAAAAGGACGGCTTGGATGCCGCAAGCCCCACGACCTCGCCGAATCGCATGGCCGATTGCGCCGCGGCATCGGGACGCACGCGAACAGGCTCCTTCATCACCAGGCGGAAAACAGGCGCCAGCAGCACACCACCCGCGCCCATGGCCAGGAAGGCCCAGCGCCAGTCGATATGCGCGGCAAGAAGGCCTCCCGCCAGCACGCCGCAGGCGCTGCCAATGGGAATGCCGAATGAAAAGATGGCCATGGCGCGGGCGCGTAACGGCGGCGGGAAATAGTCGGCGATCAGGCTGTAGGCCGGAGCCACGCCGCCGGCCTCACCGACCCCCACGCCCATGCGCGCCGCGAACAACTGCCAGAAGTTCGTCGCCAGGCCGCACAGGGCGGTAAATCCGGACCAAAGGGCCAGCGCGCCGGTTATGATCCATACGCGCGATGTCCGGTCCGCCAGCCACGCGGCCGGGACGGCAAGCGTGGTATAGAGCAGCGCGAAAGCCAGGCCGCCCATCAGGCCCAGCTGTTCGTCATCGAGGCCCAGTTCCGCCGCTATAGGCTCCTTCAGAATGCTCAGTATCTGCCGGTCCAGGAAGTTGACCGCGTAGACGACCAGCAGCATGAACAGCATCAGCCAACGGCGACCTGCCGCCCTCTCCCCTGCTTCGGTACTCGGCATTCGCTCTCCCTTCGGTCATTTCTCCCGGCGTCTTTACAGCTTCCTTAGGCGGAGCGCCAGAAACCTGATCCGTTCCTTAGGCGAGAGCTGCTATATTGTCAGTGTTTCTAACGACCAGATCCTAACCAAAAGCCGTAAGACCCAGCCATCATCAAATGGGTCTTACGGCTTTTCGGTATTCGGAGCGCGTCATATTAAAGTTCCGCCCATTGACGGATGAGGTTGTGGTAGTGGCTGGTCAAGGCCACCACCTCGTCCGAATCACCTAACCGCGCCCTGAGCTTTAGGATCGTCATATCGAGATCGAACAGCATCTGGCGGCGCACGCCGTCACGCACCATGCTCTGTGTCCACAGCACCGACACCGTCCGCGTCCCGCGCATCACCGGCTCGACGCGGTGAAGCGAGGTCGATGGATAAAGAATAGCATCGCCGGCCGGCAGCTTGACTTCATGGGCACCATAGGTGTCCTCGATAATCAGTTCTCCGCCGTCATAGTCTTCCGGATCGCTAAGGAAGACCGTCGTCGATATGTCGGTACGGACGCTCAATCCCGTTGAGGGGTCGAGATGCACGGCGCTGTCGACGTGATTGCCGAACGTGCCGCCGCAGGAATAGCGGTTGAAGCGTGGCGGCAGGATGGTTTTCGGCAGGGCGGCCGACGCAAACATCGGGTGACGTTTCAAGGCGGAAGCCACGATGGCGCTCAAACGCAGATTAACGGGCTCTTCGTAGGGCAGTTGCTCTGCCTTCTTGAGCTTAGACGCCTGGGCGCCAGCCGTCATGCCGCCGTCACGCCACGGCGCCATCGCCAATTCGGCGCGCAACGACGTCAGTTCTTCAGCCGTCAGCAATTGGGGGATGTGGAGCATCATGATGCGGACTCCATTATATGAAAAGGCCCCGGTGTAAAACCAGGGCCTTTCTCAGTTCACGTCGAGGCCGGATTAGAACTTCACCGCCAGCGACAAGACGGCATTCTGGGGCGCACCGATCAGGACACGACCACCGCCGTTGTTCAGCGAGCTGATATAGTCCTCATCGAACAGGTTGTTGATGTTGAGCTGGAGTTTCAGACGCTCAGAGATGTCGTAAGCCGCCATGGCGTTGGCGACGAAGTAGGCTGGGATTTCCGGCAAGCCGGTGCCTGGAGCGGCGCCAGGCGCAACGACGCGCAGTTGCTCGGAGCTGTAATTGCCACCGAAGCCGACGATGAACTTCGGCGTAACCTGATAGGTCGACCACAGCGAAGCGGTCAGGTCCGGCGACCATCGCGCGGCAGCGCCCGTGCCGTTGTTACCGGTGGCCAGGCCTTCCGTGATTTCGGTCTTCATCGTCTGGAGACCGGCGATGACCTGCCACTTGGAGGTAATCTTGCCAACGACACCCAGCTCGACGCCTTCGACCTTACGCTCGCCGAACTGGACAGCCGTGACGCCCGTACCCGGATCAATGTCTTCTACAATCTCGTTCTTGTGTTTGGTGCTGTACCAGGCCGCGGTCAGGGCCAGGCGAGCGCCAAACAGGTCCCACTTCGCACCGAACTCAAGATTCGATGTTTCCTGCGGGTCGAAATTGGGGTTGGCGACATTGGTGGCGTTGGCGTTCAGCGTGTGGTTGGCGCTGCCCGGAGGCGTGACAGACGTGCCGATCGCGGCATACAGGCTGGCATTCGGGATGGGCTTATAAACCGCACCGACATTCCAGCTGACCACCGTGCCCTGATCTTCAAGCGGACGGATGGCCGCACCGCCGGTCGCGGGAGTCGCGTTCGTCTTGATACTATAACCATCGATGCGCAGGCCACCGTTCAGCAGCCACTGTTCATTCAGCTTGGCTGTGTCGAACAGATAGAGCGCCGCCGTAACCGTGCTTCCGTCACTTTCGGCGCCCGTATAGACCAGCGAAGCCATCGCATCGTTCGGGTTTGGATTGTAAAGGTTGGCCGGTGTGGTCGTGCCCGAAGCCGCCCGTGTGCGCGTTAACTGGCTCTCATAGGTAAACTCAAGACCGCCGGACAGTTGGTGCTCGATGCCCGCGAGGGACAGGGTGGAGCGCAGGTTAGTCTGATTGGTCAGGATGGTGTTTTCCTGATCGACTCCCTGACGGCTGCGATTGACGGTCCAGGTCGCTGGGTCGGTCTGGTCAGGCGTGGTGATGCCCGTCGCGCCCGTATTCACGCCGGTCAACACGCGGTTGATGTTCGATGTGCCGTAGCGGATCAGGTTGGTCAGGCGCAAGTTTTCCGAAAAGTCGTGCTCGATCTTGCCGGTAAGCATGGACGCGGAGGTGTCCTCATAATCAGATACCGAGCCATAGAAGTTCTCTGTATTGACGCGCTTGGCGGCGCTTAAGGTTGCGCCGTTGTCGGTGCTGGCATTGCTGTAGCCGTCCAGGCCAATGGTCGGAATGCCGCCATCTGGCACGTTGTTCTGTTCGATGACCTGACCGAAGACATAAAAGCGCGTGTCGGTGCCAATGCCTACGCCCCAGGAAGGCGCAAAACCCCAGCCCGAGCGATTGACGTAATCACGGCCGGCAGTATCGATGTCCTGTGTAAAAGCGTTCAGGCGCAAGGCGCTGGTCCGGCCGGTGCGAAAATCGACGTCCGCAGAAGCGCGGTTGCCCCCTTCGCTGTAGAGCGATGCCTGCGCGGACGATCCACCGCCCAGGTGCGGCAGCTTTGAGACGAGGTTGATGTAGCCCGAAGACGCGCCGCGGCCGAATTCACTGCCGGCCGAACCCTTGGCAACTTCGATCTGGCCGATGTTGAAGGTATCCCGCGACACGGCACCCAGGTCCCTTATACCGTCGAGGAATAGCGAGGTCTGGGCAGCAAACCCGCGCATTTGAATAGTATCGCCGGCCGAGGTGTTGCCGTTTTCACCAAGTTGCATCGTGATGCCAGGCGTATTGCGCAGGGCGTCTATCAGCGTGGTGGCGTTCTGCTGATCGATCACTTCCGCAGTGATAACGGTCACGGTTTGCGGCGTGTTGAGCAGGGGCTGGGTGCGTTTATCGGACGAAGTGGCGCTAACCTTGAAGCCTTCGCGCTGACCGCGAATGACCATTTCGTCTTCGTCGCCATGACGGTGATCGCGCTTGTCGTGATGTCCACCTTTGTGATGATCACCATGCTCCTGCGCAACAGCCGCGACAGGTGCCGCAACGGCCAGAGCAGCCAGGGCGGCGAGATACGGGTTCACCGCGTGTTTGCGGCTGCGGATATAGCTCATCTTACTCGTCCTTAGTCTGCATGGACGCCGCGCGGGCGTCCGGGGAGGAAGCAAGCCAAGGATGCCCCCTCAGCTGCGAATGGGTATTATTTGCATCAACAGGTCGGAAAACAGCCCGCCGGGATGCGCGGCGGGCTGCGCGTCTTAGTTGGCCAGAACCTCAAAAGTAGCCGTATATGCGTAACGTACGGCAGGCTGGTCCTGCGCACCGGCAGGTGCGCCCTGACCTGGAGCACCTTGACCTTCACCGCCCTGACGGCGCGGTGGATAGCTGGCCGTCAGCAGGTGAAAGCCCGCCCGCTCCCAGGTGATGGCAACTTCGCCGTTGGCATCGGTCGTTGCCACGATTTCCTTCAGCGCATTGCGGAACCGGCCCCCATCGGGAATGGCCGTGACGTTCAGGCCGGCCAGCGGCTTGCCATCGAGCAGGAAGCGGAACCGGACGGCCTCGCCGACGAACATCTCGCTGGGGTGCGTAAGCGGCACGACCTCAAGCCCCTTGCCCGTCGGTTGCAGGACTGCGTCGTTCGGCTTGTTGGCCGAAGCGAAGGTTTCGATGCGACTGAAGTTCCGCGAAATGCGGACATCCACAGCACCGGCCGGAATCTGAGACTGATAGTCGGCCTCGGTGCCGCGGAAACGCTTGGTTTCGCCATTCAGCGTATAACTGCCCATAACGGTGGCGCCAACGACGGCAATGCGATAGGTGCCAGGCGTCTTCAGTTCGACATCGAAGGCCGAACGCATCTTGCCGGTCCATTTGTTCTGGGCCTCGACCGGCTGGCCATCGGGTCCGGTGATAACCAGGTTGTCGAGACGCACCGGTATGTGGTCGAAATCAAAAATGCCTTCGGAGCTGGCGGCATCGACCGTCACCCACGGCGCCTTCCCTTCAACCTGGGCGGCCGACGGCCTGAGCCACTGGCGGTGGGCCTCGGCGCTCATCGGCGCCAATGCCGCGAAAGCCAGCGCGGCCATGCCGCACGCCAACCGCATTCCTTTGAAATTCAGCTCCTTGGTCATCTTCTTCGTGCCCGATATTTGTAACAGGCGGCAATAAGGCGACCTGTCGTTGTTGCTGTTGGGTTAGCATTCTTGCAAATCATTCGCAACAAGATTCTTGCGAATGATTTGCATTTCGCTGTGACTAGGGCTTGTAGGTGAACGACACCGCGCCCAGCTCGCCCTCGCCCTTGCCCTGGGCCGTGACAGCCTTGGCAGGATTATAGACTACCGGAACCTTTACCAGGTCGCGGCCGCCGGCTTCGCGGGCAGCTTCTATGACGAAATTGTATTGCCCTGCGGACAGCCCCTTCAAGGCGGCGCTGTCGATCGTCAGGGTCTGGCGGCCCGGCGCACGCGTGGCGCCGGTGACGCCATCGACCGGCAGGGTCATTTCGCGGCCGGCCTTGCGCCACCAGGTGCGCACGTCCGGCAGCCACTTCTG
>CBFGPQ010000195.1:0-7005 GCA_965650705.1 uncultured Asticcacaulis sp.
GACCTGCTGGAAGAAGAAAAGAACGTCTCGTTCCTGCCGAAGCCGCTCGACATCAAAACATTAGCCGAACGTGTTAAGGAACAATTGGCAGCTTAAATTGCGCTGTTTCTCCTCCCTGTCGCGTAGCGATGGGGAGGGGGACCGCAAGCGGCGCGAAGCGACTGCGCAGCGGTGGTGGGGTATTCGGTCGGAGTCATCCCCCACCGTCATCTTCGCTTACGCTCGATGCCACCTCCCCATGCCTTCGGCACAGGGAGGAGGATTCAGCGCATGTCTATTATTCCCTGTAGCCGACGGATCACGCTGTCCTTCTCTACAGCCAACCCCTTGTATTCCAACTGCTCCGGCGTCAGTTCGTTGACCTGATCGATCAGCGCCCGCGCAATCGCCGGACCCTCGGCATGGGTGTCCAGCGCCTCCAGCGGATCGATATAGATGCGGATCGTGAAAAGGATCGCACCCGACTGCGGCAGCTTGCGGAGGGTCTGGCGCTCGACGCGCAGATAGACGTGCTCGGCCATCTCGCCTTCGCCAAAGCGGCGGCCGCCATTGCCGGCTTCGGGATGATGCAGCATATCGTCGCCATACAGTGACCAGTTCCAGCGCATCACCGGCATTTCGGGTTTCAGGTTGTCGAACATGCGCTCGATCATCATGGCGTTGCGCGTGCCGGCATTGAAATCCGGCACCGGGCCATGAACATCGTGCATCGGCTTGCCAAGTTTATCCGACAGCCGCCACGACGACGGGAAGGCCAGCGCGCCTGCCGTCACGGTCCAACCGTCATCACGTTTTTGCAGGATAACCAGATCCTCCTGCACCAGTCCCGCCGCCAGTAGCAGGCGCGGCATCAGCGGGTCGTCGAGTCGGATGCGGCGAAAGGCCGGCACGACATCTATCTGCGGCCCCATACGTGCGTAAATGCCGGGGTAGCGCTCGGGCAGGTGATCGGCCAGCAGCATCAGGGCTTCGTCCTGTGCCGTCTCACTGCCGGGCAGGGCTCCGAAGACCTCGTGCGGCACGCGTGTCGCCAGCCGGTCCTTTTCGTCGAGATAGGCAAGGAGATTGGCGTCGCACTCGATCCACTCGGCGAGGTCGAGCGGTTTCAGGCCGATCGTGAACAGTTTGGACGAACCGTCATAAGGGGTGTGCATGGCTCTGAACTAACACAGAATCAGACGACGCGCTCGCCGCGTGCAGCCTCGCCAATCAGCGCAAAGATCGCGCCTGCTGTATAGAAGAACAGGTCCTTGATGTCGAACACACCGCCGAGCGTGAAACGCACAAGCGCGCTATCGGGCAGGCCCAGCAGGTCGCGGACATGGAACAGTTGGCCGAGTTCTATGGCAAAGGCGACCCCGAGGGCGATCAGGGCCGACGGCAGGGGGCGCCACGGCAGGATGGTTCGCAAGGCCAGATAGACCAGGATGACCGCCAAAGCGTCACCGACGTGAGGACGGATCAGCGGATCATTGAGAAACAACGCGATCAACAGCTCGATGCCGAACATCACGGCCGTCGCCACCGCATATCCCCAACGAAACGTCATACTGCCCCCCTTAGATCGGAATTATCATTCCGATCTAATCTTTTGCTCGTCGCGATATGCCGAAAACCGCTCATACTTTTCGGCATATCGCTCAGAAAAAATGCGGCGCCCGAAGACACCGCATTTTCCAATTTCGCTTGTTGCTTACTTCTTGAGGAAGCCGGCGAACTTGTTGTTGAAGCGCGAAACGCGGCCGCCACGGTCGAGCAGCGTGCCCGTGCCGCCGGTCCATGCCGGGTGCGTGCGCGGGTCGATATCCAGGTTCAGCACGGCGCCTTCCTTGCCATAGGTCGAGCGGGTCTTGTAGCTCGAACCGTCGGTCAGGGTGACGGTGATCCAGTGATAATCGGGGTGGCCTTCTTTTTTCATTTTCGCGATCCTTCACGTCCAGCCAGCAGAGTGCGGACGCCGAATTGTGGGAGCTGTTGGTCAGCGGAAGCGGGGCTCTTACATGAAGGTGCGTTGCTCTGCAAGGAAATTGCAATCGAAGCATCCGAGGGCATGACGAAGAGACCGGTTTCAATTCTCTTGCTGATCCTCTAAAGCACGGCGGATGCCCGACACGAACTCTTCAAACGACCTTCAGGACCGCCCTTCCAGCGGCGCCGAACTGGCCGGCCAGATACGTCACGCCGCCGGCCGCCGCGAAAAGACGCGCGACCTGCGTCCGCTGATCCGACTTTGGCCCTACATGAAGCGCCAGGCCGTCGACCTTGGCCTGATGCTGGTCTTCCTGGTGGTCTCGGCCACGACCACCCCGGCCATGACCTTCGTGGCGCGCGAACTGATCGACAGCGGTTTCGGCTCCGGCAACATTGCCGTGCTCAATAAGTGGTTTCTGGTGCTGGGCGGCGTTGCGCTCCTCATGGCGGTCGCAACGGCGCTGCGCTATTTCTTCATCACCCGCCTGGGCGAAAGGATTGTCGCCGATATTCGCGAAGACGTCTTCGCCCATATCCTCAAGCTCGATCCGGGCTTCTTCCTCAAGATCCGCACCGGCGAAGTCATCTCGCGCCTGACCGCCGACATCCAGATCATCGAGACCCTGGTCGCAGCCTCGATCTCGATCGCGCTGCGCAACCTTCTGATGTTCGTGCTGGGCCTGATCATGATGATGGTCGTCAGTCCGAAACTGACACTGATGGTACTGGCCATATTCCCACTGGTGCTGGTGCCGCTGATCGTCTTCGGCCGCCAGGTGGGGCGGGTAACGCGCGAGACCCAGGACCGCTTCGCCCGCGCCGTCGGCTTCGCGACGGAGTCCTTGGATGCGCTGGAGACAGTGCAGGCTTTTGTACGCGAACGCTTCACGCAAAACCGGTTCAACGACAGCGTGGAGGACGCCTACAAGAAGTCGGTCAGCCGCATCGCCACACGCGCGACCATGACCGCTATGGTGATTTCGCTCGTTTTCGGCGGCACGGCAGTGGTGCTGTGGCTGGGGGCGCAGGACGTCCTGGCGGGCAAGATGTCGAACGGCGTGCTGATCCAGTTCGTGTTGCTGGCCATCTTTACCGCGGGGTCGGTCGCCAACCTCAACGAGACCTGGGGCGAAGTGCAAAAGGCTGCTGGCGCCATGAGCCGCATCGATGAGCTGCTGGGCTCCGAGCCCTTGATCCAGACGCCAGTAAGCCCGGCGACCTTGCCCGAACCGCGCGGCGAGATCGTCTTTGCCGGTGTGACCTTCGCCTATCCGTCACGGCCGGACCAACTGGTGCTCAATGACTTTTCGCTGCACGTCCGTCCAGGCGAAACGGTGGCCCTGGTCGGACCGTCGGGCGCAGGCAAGTCGACCGTCTTCAAGCTCCTGCTGCGCTATTACGACTTCGAAAGCGGCGTGATTTCCCTCGACGGCGTCGATATCCGTAAGGCCGATCCCAAGGCGGTGCGCGATCGCCTGTCACTAGTGGCGCAGGATACGGCGCTGTTCTCCGGTTCGCCGGAGGACAATATCCGCTTCGGCCGCGAAGACGCCTCGGATACGGAAATCCGTCTGGCCGCCGCCAAGGCGCAGGCGCTCCAGTTCATCGAGGCACTGCCGGAAGGCTTCAAGCAGCCCTTGGGCGAACGCGCCAAATCGCTGTCGGGCGGTCAGAAGCAGCGTCTGTCGATTGCCCGCGCCTTAGTGCGAGATTCAGCCGTGCTATTGTTGGACGAGGCGACCTCGGCGCTCGACGCTGAGAATGAACGGCTGGTCCAGGCGGCGTTGAACGAGGCCATGCGTGAGCGTACGACCCTGGTCATCGCCCACCGGCTGGCGACCGTGCTCAAGGCCGACCGCATCGTAGTTATGGAGGGCGGTCGTGTGGTTGACAGCGGCACGCATGCTGAACTTATCGCGCGCGATGGCCTCTATCAACGGCTGGCGTCGTTGCAGTTTGAGAGCTAATTCCTTTTTCCCGTTTAAGGGGGATAGCGCCAGCGAAAGTATAGCTTTCGCCAGCGATGGGTGGTCCGAATGGCCGGATGAGGGGCAAAAACTGCTTCCGCGCGCGCTTCTTCTGCCATAATGCCCCTCACCCTAACCCTCTCCCCGCAAGCGGGGAGAGGGGACGCTGGCTGGCGCGCTTGATGTTTAAGGGGTACATTGGCGCGGTCGGAGCTGCGCCGTGCCCTATGCCTTGCCGCCACTGTTAGAAGCCATCGTCGCCAATGACGATGAAGCCGTTGCGCGTCTGCTTTGCGATCAGCCGGGAATGGTGAACCTGACGGTCAGCGACGAAGTCTTCGTCGAGGGCATCGTCCATCAGCTCTACACGGGCGACACCGCCTTACACGTGGCGGCGGCGGGGTTTCGGGACAAGATAGCCGCGCATCTGCTGGTAGCAGGCGTCGGCGCCACGGCGCGCAACCGGCGCGGAGCGCAAGCACTGCACTACGCAGCCGATACCAACCATCACGCGCCCGACGCCCAGGCCGCGACGATTACGGTTCTTTTGAAAGCCGGAGCGAACCCTAATGCGCTCGACAAAAGCGGGACGGCGCCATTGCATCGTGCCGTGCGGACGCGCGGCAGCGCTGCGGTCAAATGCCTGCTGGACGGCGGCACCGATCCGAACCTGAAAAACGGCAGCGGATCGACACCCCTGCATCTGGCTTTACGCACGACGGGGCGAGGCGGTACCGGCACGCCGGAGGCCAAGGCGCAGCAAGCCGAAATCATCCAAGTGCTCTTGCAGGCCGGCGCCAATCCCGATGCGCGTGACGCCAAGGGAGTTACGCCGCGCGATCTCGGTCTTTAGCCGGCGAATAGCCCGGTCGGCAGGCCGGTATGGCCGCGCAGCAGGGCCTTGGGCACTTCGAACAGCGTCCCCGCCTGCGGATCGTCGGCGCCGACCGGCGGCTGGGCGGCGGTGGTGACAAACATGCGGTCGAGGTTTGGCCCCGCGAACGTCATGCTGGTCGATTGCTTCGCCGGGACGGGAATGGCGAAATCGACCGTGCCGTCGGCCTTGAAGCGCGTTACCCGCCCGCCATTGTAGTGCGAGATCCAGATGCCGCCCTGGGCATCGGTGGTCACGCCATCAGGCAGGCCAATGCCCGGTCCGAATTTCGTGAAAACCCGTTTGTTGGACAACGATCCGTCGGCGGCGACATCGAATTGGTATGAAATCCCTTCCGAGGTTTCGTTGTGGTACATGCGTGTACCGTCGGCATTGAAACCCGGACCGTTGGTGCAGAGATAGGGCGCGTCGACCTTGTGCAGGCTGAGGTCGGGATCGATGCGATAAAGCGCGGCTGTTTTTTTGTTGAACGGCATGTGCATGGTGCCGGTCCACAGGCGGCCGTGAGGATCGACTTTGGCGTCATTCAGGCGGTTGTCGGTCTGGTCGGCCTCGATCTCGAACAGCGGTGTCAGTTTGAACGGATCGAGTGTCAGGGCGTGCACGGTGCGCAGGATACCGACCAGAAAGCCGCCGGATTTGCGCAAGATGACCCAGTCGATCAGGTCCGGCATGTCCCAGCTTTTGACGCCGAACGAATCGCCGCCTTTAAGCGTCACGCCGATACCGAGTGCATTGAGCTTCTTGCCGCGGATATCGACCCAGTAGAGCGTGCTGTCGCGCGCGGACCACAGCGGGCCTTCGCCAAGGATGGCGCCCGATTTGGAGCGCGCAATGGGCGCTTCATCGGCGTGAGCGGCAAAAGGCGTGGTGGCCAAGGCGGCCAGTCCAGTGCCGATGGCGGTGCGGCGTGTAAGCGTCATGACGGTCTCCCTCGATTATTTTTGCGGGGAGTGTGCCTCACCTGGCGAGGGTGTCAATCGGAATGGTGGTATGGCAAACCGGGCGTTACTTTGCCAGTTTCAGCTTTTCGAGAAGCTGCGGATAGATTTCCGGATTGCCGCAGATGATGTCGCCCGCGTTCATCGGCGAGTCGTCGCTGTCGATCGCGGTGATCTTGCCGCCCGCTTCCTGGATCATCAGGATGCCGGCCGCCATGTCCCACGGCTTCAGGCCCCGTTCCCAGTAACCGTCGAACTGGCCGGCGGCGACGTAGGCGAGGTCGAGCGAGCAGGCGCCGTTGCGGCGAATGCCGGCGGTGCGCTGCATGACCTGGTGCAGTTCCTTGAGCGCCTGGGCGTGGCCGGTCTTGCCGACGAAGGGTAGACCGGTGCCGATCAGGCTTTCGTCGAACTGCTTGCGTTGCGAGACGCGCAGGCGACGGTCGTTCTGATAGGCGCCCTTGCCCTTTTCCGTCCAGTAGAGGTCGTTGAGGATCGGGTTGAAGGTGACGCCGGCGACGATTTCGCCATCGCGCTCCAGAGCGACCGTACAGGCAAAATGCGGGATGCCATGCATAAAGTTGGTCGTGCCATCGATCGGGTCGACGATCCAACGGTGCGTGCGGTCGGTGCCTTCGACAACGCCCTGTTCTTCACCCAGGAAACCGTAGCCCGGACGAACGCGCATCAGTTCCTCGAACAGGGCGGCCTCGACGCGCTTGTCGGCGGCGGTAACGAAGTCGCCCGGACCTTTCTTGGACACCTGAAGCTCGGTGACCTCACCGAAGTCGCGCGAAATGCCCTTGCAGGCCTTGCGCACGGCGCCGACCATGACCTGGATGAGCGAGGATTGAAGAACCGTCATGAGGGTGTGTCCGTATCAGGCGCCTGAGGCGCACTACCAAAAAGAGTCAAACCTGGGCGAAGAAGCGCTTCGAGCCCAGGTTTGTCGTCACTGAAATCAACGCACATCTCAGCGATGCGCGAAGGCATTAATCCGCGCGCTTCATGTATTCGCCGGTCTCGGTCGAGACGACGATGCGCTCACCCACGCCCATGAAAGGCGGGATCATGACACGCATGCCGTTGGAGGCCTTGGCGGGCTTATAGGAGGAAGAGGCGGTCTGGCCCTTGATGGTCGGCTCGGTTTCGACGACTTCGAGGACGACGGTGTCGGGCAGGCTCATGCCGATCGGCTTTTCGTCGTGCGATTCGATGACGACGATCATGC
>CBFGPQ010000196.1:0-6984 GCA_965650705.1 uncultured Asticcacaulis sp.
AGGTTGACGCGGACCAGCGGCCAGTTCAGGCGCGCGGCGATCTGTTCGATGTGGGTCGACTTTCCGGTGCCGTGAAAGCCCTGCACCATCACCCGGCGGTCGAAGGCGAAACCAGCGCAGATAGCCAGCGTCGTCTGCGGATCGAAACGATAGGCGTCGTCGATATCGGGAACGTGGCTGTCGCGCGTGGAAAAGGCTGGCACCATCATGTCGGCATCGACGCCGAACACCTCGCGAATGCTGACCTTTTTATCCGGTTTCAGGTTCAGCAACGGATCGGCATATTCAAGATCGGCAGGCATTTCTTGGCTTTCAATCAAACGGAAATATCTGGCTTTCAGCTAGGCCGTTCGCGCAGGCGAAACAACCCTTAATGTTTGCACTGTGTCATATTTTTTCGCTAAAAATGCCAGCATGACACAGCCAGCCCTGCAAGCCGACACACCGGCTCCCGATCCCAATCGCACGCTCGTCAAAACCTTCCTGCGGGCCATCGAGGACGGCGATCTCGACACCATCATCGCCTGCTATCATCCGGACGTCAAACACACCGAATGGCCGAATGCGCTGCGTAAAGAGGGCTTGGTCTCGGGGATCGAAGAGATCAAGGCCGCCTTTCATCGCGGCAAGACGGCGGTGAAGAGCCAGACCTTCCACATCAACGCCCTGATCTGCGACGGCGCTGTCGTTGCCGCCGAATGCCTATGGCGCGGCGTGCTCAACGTCGGTTTCGGCAAGCTGCAACCCGGCGATACGATGACGGCGCACGTCTGCAGCGTTTTTGAGTTGCGCGACGGCAAGATCTACCGCCAGCGCAATTACGACTGCTTTGAACCGTTCGCTTGAGCGCAACCCCGATCGTGGTCCCGGTTTCGGGATAGGTTGCGCGACAGGAATCAGTCCTCGTCCGGGTATTGGTAGCTCACCAGCTTGTCGAGGAATGGCGCGGCCTCGATATCGTCGAGCGTTTCGCGCACTGGCCAGTCGTTGACGTGATCCATCCACGGGATACGCATCTCGACGCCAAACTGAATGTCGGGTTCGATACGTTCGGGATGGTCGAAGGCGCCGATGGCGACCGCCAGGCCATCCGGCGCTTCGTAGGTCAGCGGCGTGCCGCAGTCCGGGCAGAAACCGCGCTGGACGAAGTTGGAACTCTGGAAACGCTTGGGCCCGGCCTTCGTCCAGGTGAGCGCGCCTTCGGGGATCGAGACCAGCGGGGCGAAGACATTACCGAACGCCTTCTGGCACATGCGGCAGTGGCAGACCGACGCCTTGCCCAAAGGCCCCGCGACTTCGAAGCGCACCGCGCCGCACTGGCATCCGCCTTTTGAAAGTGTCATTGCGTCCTCGGCTTGGCAGGGTTGGCTGGCCTGCCTATATGAGGCAGCAACCCAAAAGCGGCAACAGGACCACCTTATGGCGCACATAGTACTCGACAATCCTGTCTGGCACGCGCTGACCACCCGCCACGCGCACCTGGCCGAGGGCAAGCCGCCGGTTCTGCGCTATCCTGCCGAGGTTTCGCCGTTCGCCGCTCTTGAGAGGCCAGATGCCTTAGAGCATCTGGGCGATGTTGTGCCGGAAGGCGGCAATGCGGTGGTCTGGGCCGACGCCGCCCTTGATGCGCCCGACGGGCTAGAACGCGTGACGGCCTTCGATGTGATGCAACTGGTGGCCGACGACTTTCGCCCCAATGAGGTCCGCGACGACATCCAGCCGCTGACGAAGGCCGACGTGCCGGACATCCTCGAACTGACGGCGCTAACACGTCCCGGTCCCTTCGGCACGCGGACCATCGACAAGGGCGATTTTGTCGGCATTCGTGACAATGGCCGGCTGATCGCCATGGCGGGCGAACGCATGTGCCTGCCGGGCTACACCGAAATTACCGCCATCTGCACGCACCCCGACTATCAGGGCCGTGGGCTGGCCAAGCAGCTGATCTCGGTCATGGGCAGCAAGATCAAGGCAGAAGGCCGCATTCCGTTCCTGCACTCACTTCCCGACAACGAATCGGCATTGCGCGCTTATGCCGCGACCGGCTTCAAGCCGCGCCGCATGTGGCAGGTCAATCTGTTCGGCCGCGCCGGCGCGAACTCGGAAAGTGATGGTTATTTTGCAGGAAGATGAACCGCCACACGCAATGGCGCTGAAAGTCCTCAAATTGGATGAGATGCTAGCTGGCTAGCGCCGGCTGTATTCTTATACAGCCAAGCGACGACCGCGACGCAGATCGCCAATTTCAGGACTTTCAGGAGGTTTGCATCTTTTTGAGGACTTTATAGGCCTTGATAACGCGTTGCAGCTTGTCCTCGGCCGAGCGGTCGCCGCCGTTATTGTCCGGGTGGCAGCGCTTCAGCAGTTCGGTATAGCGCACGCGGATCTGGTCCCAGGTCGCGCCGGCTTCGAGGTCGAGATCGGCAAAGGCCTGGCGTTCGATCTTGCCGTACTGCTTCTCGGCCGGAACGGCTTTGTCGCGATTCGGCGCGGCGCCGGCGCCGAAGACGCTGTGCGGATCGTAAAAGCCGCCGGCCTTGGTGCCCTTGGTCGTAAAGTTCGCGGCTTCACGCGACTGGCGAGAGGCGCGGAAGGCCCAGGTCGGACGGTCACCGGTCGCAATCGATTCGCGGTGACGACGCGCTTCGCCTTCGGACATGCCGGCGAAAAAGTTCCAGTTCTTGTTGTACTCGCCGGCATGCAGCTGGCAGAAATTATAGAATTCGTTCATCATTTCGCGCGACTTCGGCGCACGCGCGGTCGCAGCCTTATGGCACTCAGGCCATTCGCAAGGCTTTTGACCCGGCTTGAGCTGCAATACGTCTTCTTCAGGACGGCGCGTTTGTTCCTCGCCTTCCTTTGGAGGGCGGATGCGCATGTCCATAAAACGCGGCTTGTACTTGAATCCTTCGCTCATATGATGAGATATCACCCTGAAAGCATAATAACTGCTGAATTGTATCTGACGTGTGAGGCCGAATATGGGTGAAATCGCTGATCGTATCCGATCGAAGCTGGAATCAGCCCTTGCCCCGGTGCGCCTTGATATCCAAGACGACAGCGCCAAACATAGTGGGCATTCGGGCGCGCGTGAAGGGGGCGAGAGTCATTTTTCCGTGCTGATTGTTTCAGACGCCTTCGAAGGCCTCAACCGCGTGGCGCGTCAGCGACGCGTGAACACCATATTGGCCGAGGAACTGGCCGGTCCTGTCCACGCCCTCAGCATCCAGGCAAGGACGCCGGCTGAAGCGTAAAGCCCACACTATTGAAAATCCTATCACCGCGCCTTGACGCGCAAAGGCCCGCACCGTAAGGCGGCGCCGTGCCAATGGTGCTTCCCGAAGGGGAAGATAATAGGGAACCGGGTGAAAATCCCGGACTGTCCTCGCAACTGTAAGCGTTGAGCCCGCCGCCAAACGTCACCTGCATTCGCGGGGAAGACGGCGTCGGGCGTTGGAAACGTAAGTCAGGAAACCTGCCGTGGCTGTCGTCCTTTGCCATGGTCGAGGTGTGCCAGGCGAGCGAGAAGCCTCTCGAAAGACGATGTGTTTGTGAGCCGTCGTCCGCGGACTGTCGGCTCTCGTCTTCTGGCGGAAAGAAACCGTTCCATGTTGAAGAAAATCCTTACGCTCGGCGCGTCCTCCCTGGCGCTGCTCTCCCCTGCCCTCGTCCACGCTGAAGACACTGTAGGAGATGTCATCGTTACGGTCACACGCGAAACTTTGCCCGTATCCAAGATCGGCCAGGCCGTCGATGTGCTGACCGACGCCGACATAAAGTCCTATCAATCCCTGTCGGTCAGCGACCTGCTGGCGCGCACCACCGACCTGCACATCGTCGCCAATGGCGGTCCGGGCGCATCGGGCGCCTCCAGCATCCGTGGCTCCGGCGCCGATCAGGTCCTGTATCTGCTGGATGGCATCGCCCTGAATGACCCGTCGCAGGTCGGCGGCGGCGTTGACCTTGGCGTCCTGTCGACCGGCGACGCCGAACGCATCGAAGTCCTGCGCGGCCCTCTGTCGACGCTGTGGGGTTCGGGCGCCGTCGGTGGCGTGGTCAGCATCACCACCCGTCGGGCGACGCAGCCGCTCGAAGGCGACCTGTCCGTCGAAGGCTTCGACCACTATGGCGCCGCGCGTCTCGGCGTCGGCGGCAAGGCCGACCGCCTGAATTGGCGCGTCTTTGCCTCAGGTCTGAACGACCGCGGTGTGTCGGCCGCAGCATCGGGCACCGAAGCCGATGGCTTTACGCAAACACAGGTGAGCGCGCGCGCCAGCTATGGCGTCACCGACCACGTCACCCTGACAGGTCTGGCGGCGAAAACGCACAACTACACCGAAGTTGATGGCTATGACCTCAACTTCAATTTCACCGACACCGATGAAACCTCGCTGAACGACGCGACGCTCGCGGCTATCGGCCTGACGGCGAAGTACGATGCGATCGAACACACCCTGTCGGTCAGCGCGACCGAAACCGAGCGCAACCTCTATGACGCCACGCGCACCCCGACCTTCGAAGGCCGCGGCCGCTCGCTGACCGCCGACTACCACCTGGTCTATCGCCTGTCCGACGCCACGCGCCTGCTGGCAGGCCTGCGCCACCAACAGGACGAGATGCGCACAAGATCGACCTGGACGCCGCTACAGACCGCCGAGCAGGACCTGACGAGTATCTACGGCCAGGTGCGCCACGATTTCGGCGTGGCCAGCGTTGCTTTTAGCGCGCGTCATGACGAGTCGTCGAGCTTCGGCGGCCAGGACATCGTCCAGGCATCGGTGTCCGTGCCAGCAGGCCCATGGCGGTTCCGCGCCAGCGCCGGCCAGGGCGTCAAGGTGCCAAGCCTGTACCAGCTATACAGCGATTACGGTAATCCCGACCTGCAACCCGAAAAGGCCCTGACGGTCGATGGCGGAGTCGACTACAGCTTCGCCTCGGGCCAGGTATCTGTGACGGTCTTCACGCGCGATATCGACAACCTGATCGGCTTCGATTCGTGCTGGCCGGCGGCGGCGGCGCTGTGCGCGACGCATCCTTTCGGCTTCTACGACAATATCGATAAGTCCGAGGCCAACGGCGTCGAACTGGAATGGGTGCAGGATCTTAGCGACCGCCTGCATCTGCGCGGCAACCTGACTGCGCTCAATACCCGCAACGAGTCCATTGGCTTGGAAGGCAAGGAATTGGCCCGCAAGCCGAACCTGCTGGCCAATCTCGACCTCAGCTATGACGTGAGCGACACCCTAAATCTGGCGATCGGCCTGCGTCACGCCGGCGATGCCTTCGACAACGCCGCCAACACGGTCATGCTCGACGCCTATACGCTCACCGACCTGCGGGCGCGTTACCGTTTGAACGATCGTGTCGAACTCTATAGCCGCATCGAGAACCTGACGGATCAGCGCTATGAGACCGCCGCCGGCTACGGCCAGCTCGGCCGCAGGCTCTGGATCGGGATACGCACGCGCTTGTTCTAAGTGTGTAAACAAAAGGCGGGTGCAACAATTTACCACACCGTACTGGCAATTGTGGCGCCCACATGAACGAAAAACGTATTGTGCGTTGTGATCAAAAATGCTTCCGTAGCGACGTTACTTAAATTATTGCCGGGCGCTTTCAGGCCGTCGGACGTTCCAACCCGTCCGGCGGCCGTATAGCATCCAACCGGCCTATTCCGGCCACCCGTCTGACTTTCCGCCCGTTTTCGACAGAACTTTCACGCCTTCGATACACATCGCCTTATCGACCGCCTTCAGCATGTCGTAGAGGGTGAGCGCGGCAACGCTGACCGCCGTCAGGGCCTCCATCTCGACGCCCGTCTGCCCCGAGGTCCGGACCTCGGCCGAAATATCGAAGCCGGGCAGATCGCTGTTCTCGGCGATGACGACCGCGACCTTGGTCAGCGCCAGCGGATGGCACAGGGGTATCAGGTCCGCCGTCCGTTTGGCGGCCATGATGCCTGCCAGTTCCGCGGTCGTTATTACCGCACCCTTGGGCGTCCGGCCCTCGCGCACCAGGATGACTGTTTCGGCGGAGCAGACGAGCCGCCCCGCAGCCTTCGCAGTCCGCGCCGTCACTGGCTTGTCAGAAACATCGACCATGCGGGCGCGGCCGGCTTCGTCGAGATGCGTCAGGTCGCTCATGTCCACCTCTTGAGATCTTTGGCATCGGCGGCGCGCGGCTCCACCCAGTGTTCCCCATCCCGGCCCGCTTCACGCTTCCACAGGGCCGCCTCGGATTTCAGCCGGTCCATGGCGTAGTCGGCGGCTTCGAAGGCCGCACGGCGATGACGGCTCGCAGCGGCGACGAAGACGATGGTCTCACCCGCCATGACCTTGCCGCAGCGGTGCAGGACATTGAGCGCCGTGATATCAAAGCGTTGGGCGGCCGCTTCGGCGATCTCCTGAAGTGACGCTTCCGTCATTCCGGGATACCAGTCGAGATAAAGGTGTTCGACCGCCCCCTCTTCGCCGCGCACCACGCCGGTAAAACTGACCACCGCGCCGGCTGCGCCTTCGACGCGGTCAAAGGCCGCATAGGCCTCCGCCGCATCGAGGCCGTCCTCCAATAATCGTACGTCGAGCCGAGCCATCATCCCCCCGAAAAGATCGAAAAGAAAGCGACTTCATCAGTGTCGGCTACGCTCTGGTCCGCGGCAACCACTGTCTTGTTGACGCTCATGCGGATGTCGCGCACCGCGATTTGCCCTGCCGCCAAGGCGTCGGCGAATATCCGGTCTCTCAATGCGTGCAGCGTCGCGCCGCCGGGAACAGCGATCGTCAACGCCCTCATGCCTGCCACATCCGCCATCTTGCCAAAAAACATGACTTCCACTTGCATTCTCCTGGAACGACTGCGCAACCACCAGTGAAAAAATTCAGCAATTTCAGGTGTCCCCCCCTTGCTAAAACACCTATCCTCGGCTCAATACAAGGCCTCAGTTTTACCAAGCCGGACTCAGATGGGCGCTTCCAACTACAGACT
>CBFGPQ010000197.1:0-6981 GCA_965650705.1 uncultured Asticcacaulis sp.
AGTACGTCTTTTCGACCGGCGCCAAGTTCCAGCGCTTCGAGACCCACGTCACCCATGCCGGCCATGGTGCCGAGGTCGAGCTGAACGGCGCCTACCTGCTCAAGGACAAGCGCCACTTCGACCTGACCACGCGTGTCAATCATGCCGAGATCAACGGCGTCACCGCCCAGATGATCAAGGGCCTGGTCAAGGACCAGGCGACCGCTGTCTTTCAGGGCCGGATCTATGTCGAGCGCGGCGCCGACGGCACAGACGCGCGCATGCGCCATCAAGCATTGATCCTCAATGACGGCGCCCATGTCCGCGCCAAGCCCGAACTCGAAATCTACGCCGACGACGTACAATGCGCCCACGGCAACACCATCGGCGCGCTTGATGAATCCGCGCTGTTCTTTTGCCAATCGCGCGGCATGGACGAACCGACCGCCCGCGCGCTGCTGACCCACGCCTTTGTCATGCCGGTCGCCGAAGCCATCGAGGACGAAGCGCTGCGGGCCAAAGTGCTCGAATTCCTGGAACGCGAAGCGGGGTCCTATCATGCCCTTTGATGTCGCCCGCGCTCGTGAAGACTTCCCGATCCTCAGCCGCCAGATCAACAATAAACCATTGATCTATCTCGACAGCGGCGCGTCGGCGCAGAAGCCCAATGCCGTCATCGACGCCATGAGCCACGCCATGCGCCACTCCTATGCCAATGTGCATCGGGGCCTGCACCGGCTGGCCAACGAGACGACCGACGCCTATGAGGCCGGCCGCGAGACCGTCGCGCGCTTCATCAATGCCGACATCAACGAGATCGTCTTTACCAAGTCGGCGACCGAGGCGATGAACCTGATCGCCCACAGCTTCGGCGACAGCCTGAAGACCGGCGATGTCGTGCTGACGACCGAGATGGAGCACCACGCCAATATCGTGCCGTGGTACATGCTGGCCGAACGCAAGGGCGTTGAGCTCAAGTACGTGCCCATCCTTGATGACGGCTCGCTCGACATGGAGGCGTTCGGCTCAATGTTGACCGATCGCGTGAAGATCGTTGCCGTCACGCACATGTCGAACGTTCTGGGCACCATCAATCCCATCAAAGACATCATCAAGAAGGCTCACGCCGTTGGCGCCATCGCGGTCATCGACGGCGCACAGGGCATCGTCCACCTCGACGTCGATGTGAAGGCGCTCGACGCCGACTTCTACGTCTTTTCGGCGCACAAGCTCTATGGCCCGACGGGCTTAGGCGTCCTCTACGGCAAGGCCCAAATCCTCGCCGCCATGCCGCCTTATCAGGGCGGCGGCGAGATGATCGCGCGCGTCACCAAGGAAAAGATCACCTGGAACGAGCCGCCGCACCGTTTCGAAGCGGGTACGCCGGCCATTCTCGAAGTCATCGGGCTCAAGGCCGCCATCGACTGGCTGTCGCAGTTCGACCGCACCGAGGTCGTAGCCCACGAACACGCCCTATATCAGCGCGCCTATGACCGCCTGACCCAGATCAACAGCCTGCGCGTCCACGGCACGGCCGAAGGCAAGGGCTCGATCTTGACGTTTAGTTTAGGCCAGGCGCACGCCCACGACGTAGCGCAAATCCTCGACCGCTATAATGTCGCGGTGCGCGCCGGTACCCACTGCGCCGAACCGCTGATGACGCGCCTCGGCGTCACCTCTACCGTCCGGGCGTCCATCGCCCTATATAATACCGAAGAAGAGATCGACGTTCTGGCCGAAGCTGTCGCCAAAGCCCAATCGTTCTTCGCATGAGTGAGCCCATGACCGACGCACAGACCGATACCGAAACGCACAGCCTGTTCAGCCTGGACGATATGGGCGCCAACCAGCCCTCGGCGCTCGAGCAGGCCGAGCTCGACCGGCTGACCGACGAACTGATCGCGGCGTTCAAGACGATCTTCGACCCGGAAATCCCGGTCGACATCTATGAGCTTGGCCTGATCTATCGCGTCGATGTTTCG
This sequence comes from uncultured Asticcacaulis sp., assembly GCA_965650705.1. Classification (GTDB taxonomy): domain Bacteria; phylum Pseudomonadota; class Alphaproteobacteria; order Caulobacterales; family Caulobacteraceae; genus Asticcacaulis. The sequence goes on from CBFGPQ010000197.1 coordinate 1,962, forward strand.
GATGACCGCGACGTCGTGGTCGACATGACCCTGACCGCGCCGGGCTGCCCTGTCGCGGGCGAAATGCCTGGCTGGGTTCACGACGCTGTCATGAAGGTCGAAGGCGTCAAGTCGTGCGACGTCAACCTTCTGTTCGACCCTCCCTGGGATTCGTCGCGCATGAGCGACGAAGCCAAGCTGCAACTGAACATGTTCTGACCATGGACATTCAATCTTCCATCACCCCGCGCCCACGCCGTCCGCGGCCGGCCGTTGTCTCGCTGACCGACGCGGCGGCCGAACAGGTCAAGGCTATCATGTCCCGCGCCGACAAGCCCTATGTCGGCCTGCGCGTCGGCGTGAAGCAAGGCGGCTGCGCCGGCCAGGAATACGTGCTGAGCTATGCCGAAGAGGCCGGCCCGATCGACGAAGTCATCACCGACAAGGGCGTCACCATCCTGATCGAGCCCAAGGCGGTTTTGTATCTGGTTGGCACGGTCATCGATTATGAGACGACCAAGCTGGCGTCGAAGTTCGTCTTCCAGAACCCCAATGAGACGGATGCCTGCGGCTGTGGCGAGAGCGTAACCATCAAACCGGCTGTGGCGGAGTAGGGCGATGAAAACGGTGGGACTGGGTGTGGCGTTATCATTGTCGCTTACCGGTCCGGCTTTCGCCCAGATCGAACGCGAATACGTCAATCCGTGGGAAAAGGAGATCGGCTACGCGCAGGTCGTCCGCCACGGTGACACCCTTTATCTGTCCGGTATCACTGCCAGTGGCGCTTCGGTGGCTGAGCAGATGACGGCCATCTACGGCCAGATCGGCAAAATCCTGAAAAGCCGCGGGCTCGACAGCACAGCCATCCTTAGCGAGACCATCTACACCCGCGATATCGAGGCGGTAAAGGCGGCCATTCCGGTGCGCAAGTCCTTCTACAAGGACGGTCAGTATCCGGCCTCAACCTGGGTGCAGGTTGAGCGCCTGTTCAATCCGGATCTGTTGCTTGAAATCGAAGTCACTGTCGCGCTCAAGCCCTGAGTGGCCGGAGTTTCAGGCCGGCACCAGCACTGACGGCGCGAACGGCGCACCTGTCGCTTCGCTGATCAGTTGTTGCGAGCGCGTTTCGATGCGTTGACGCAGGGTTTCGAGAAATTCGTCCTTGGCCATGCCAGGCTCGATCGGCTCAAGGAACTCCAGGACCGCCGTGCCGCGCGTCTTCTTGTAATGCTCTTCCTGCCAAAACACGCCAAGATTGGTCGCCACGGGCACGACCGGCATGTCGAAATTGTTCATCATGTGCCACACACCCGAGCGATAGCGGCGATAAGTGCCCGGTGCATTCAGATGGCCTTCCGGATAGATCAGGATGCTGCGGCCGTCCTTGGCGGCGTCGGCCGAGCGCGTCGCCAAGGCTTTTCGCGCTTCGTGGCCGCCGCAATTATTGACGACGATGGCGCCAAGCTTGGAGAGCAGGGTGCTCATCAACGGAAATTTTTCGAGATGGTCGCCGGTGACGAAGGCCAGGTCCCGGAACTGCGAATAGATGCAAAAGCCGTCACCCCACGAATGGTGCTTACAGGCGAAGATGACCGGCTGCTGTGGGACATTTTCGCGGCCACGGATCTCCAGCTTGATACCGGCGAAGACGCGCATCGCCCACACCATACGGCGCGTATAGCGGTGGATGACCCAACTGACCGGTTTGCGGCCTGGAAACAGAGTCAGGACCAGCGCCGTGAGGCTATAGAATATGGACAGGGTCCAGTAGGCGATGGCGAACAGAAAACTGTTCATGGCGGTCCTCTCAAAAACGAACAAACAGATTTGAACATTGTTCAAATCTGTTTGCAAGTATTAATTTCCAAGCGATATCCCGAAACAACGTTCGGCGCAGCCAAAAGTGTCGGCGGTTTTCGGTTAGATATCGCTTAAAACAAGGAGGTTAAGCCGCGCTCGAATCCGGAATGGCGCTGCCAGTGGCGACCGTGACCTTGTTGCGTCCGGCATTCTTCGACTGGTAGAGGGCTTTGTCGGCGCGGTCGAGCAGATCGAAAGCGTCTTCGCCGTATTCGCGCTGGGCGACACCCGCCGAGACCGTAACAGTCCCCAAGTCTTCGTTGGTTGAGCGGCGCTTCAGAACGCGCGAGGCGATTTCCTGGCGAGCTTCGTTCAGAATGCGTTCCACGACGGCTGCCGTTTCACCGGGGAACAGCAGGCCGAACTCTTCGCCGCCGTAGCGGGCAGCCAGGCGCGGGGCGCGGCCGATACGCGCCAGGACGCTGGCAACATACCGCAGGACCTGGTCGCCCGTCTGATGGCCCCAGGTGTCGTTGAAGCGCTTGAAATGGTCGATATCCAGGACGGCGAGAGTCAGCGGCTTGCTGTCATCGTCGCTGTCGCAGTGAGCGTCGAGCGCTTCATCGAACGACTTGCGGTTGGCAAGGTTGGTCAGCGCGTCCGTCATGGCTTCCATGCGGACCTGGTCGAGGTGCTTGCGCAGGCGATTCACTTCGCGCGACGAGTCAACCAGACGCGTCTCGAATTCGACGTGGTGGTTGAGAACCTGATTGGTCGCGTCGGTGAGGCTTTGCACCAGACCCTGCAGGGCAGCGGCATCGACGGCGCTCATTGAACGCTTGGCGCCTTCCAGCGTCTCGCTGTAAGTCTTCTGGGTCTTCTGTGCTTCGCTGATGATCTCGGTGATCGAGGTCAGTTCGCGTGTCAGCTTCAGGCCGGCATCGCGGACTTCGTCATTGAGCTTGAGGCGGGCGATAAATTTCGAGGCCAGGCTTTCGGAAACGTCCTCGGTAATCTGCTCACCCGCCTTGACGAGACGATAGATTTCCTGGGCGAGGGGCGATTCCGGGTCACCGGCGACATAGAGCCAGAGTTCATAGTTCAGCGGCGTCGGCCAGACGCCGTGTTCCTGCATCAGTCGCAGCGCCTCGTTTGCCAATGTATAGGCGTTGGGGCTTCGTACGCTGATCTCTATGTCGTTATTCATTGAGCGTCCTCTGGCGTCCGCAGAGAATCAGGGGAATGATTCGCTTCGCAACAGGGATACTCTAGCCAAACTTCTCTGACAGGCGGTTAACGCCGTAAATATTTTTGGCTCAAGCCTTTACGGGAGCAGGGCGTAACATGAAGGCGGGCATATGATCGCCGAAAGGCGCGCCCGTTTCCGGTTCGCGTTCTGAACGCCTCTGGTTTCCACCGCGCTCCGCATCACGTTCGGGACGCTTCTGGCTACCGCGGACAGTTTCGGTTTCGCGCTCGGGACGCTTTTGGCTTCTGCTCCGCGCGGGCTTTTCAGCTTTGACGGGGGGTTCGGCGACGTCTTCCGCCGCTGTGGCTTCCGGCGGAGCTATCGGCTGGGTAGAGGCCTGCGGGCTGTCTTCCGTCCTGCGCGGCTTGCGATCGCGTCCGCGATCCTTATCGCGCTCACGCTCGCGCCCTTTGCCCTTGGCGCCACCACGGGCGGGGCGTTCGCTACGCGGCGCGTCATCCAAAGCCGCGTAGTCGACCTCAAGGTCGAGGACGGCGGGCTCTTTCTTGATAAGCTTGATGACCTTGTCGTAGTTCTTTTCGTCGGCGGCCGACATGAGCAGGTAGGCTTCACCCGTACGGCCGGCGCGGCCGGTACGACCGATGCGGTGAACATAGTCGTCGGCGTGATGCGGAACGTCGAAATTGAAGACGTGGCCAACAGCCGGGATATCGAGGCCGCGAGCGGCAACGTCAGACGCCACCAGCAGTTTCAACTCGCCATTGCGGAAGGCATCAAGCGTTTTCATGCGCAGCGCCTGGTCGAGGTCGCCGTGGATGGGCGCCGCGTCAAAGCCATACTTGGACAGCGACTTGGCGACGATATCAACGTCCGTCTTCTTGTTACAGAAGACGATGCCGTTCTTGATGTCGAGCGTGGAGAGCAGGGCGCGCAGGGCGATCCGCTTGGCGCGCACGTCGCGATGGGGGACCTTCAGGACATATTGCGTGATGTTTTCGTTGGTCGAGGCGGGGCGCGAGACCTCAATACGCACCGGATTCTTCAGGAACTGGTTGGTCAGGCGCGTGATTTCCGGCGGCATGGTCGCCGAGAAGAACAGGGTCTGGCGCGTCGGCGGCGTCAGCTTGAAGATGCGTTCGATATCAGGGATGAAGCCCATGTCGAGCATGCGGTCAGCTTCGTCGACGACCATCAGTTGCACGCCGTTAAGCATGACTTTGGAACGTTCGAACAGATCAAGCAGGCGGCCCGGCGTGCAGATCAGCACATCGACGCCCTTGTCGAGCTTGGCGACCTGGTCGGCCATCGAGACGCCGCCGATGAGCAGGGCCCAGTTCAGCTTGTGGAACTTGGCGTATTTTTCAAAAGCTTCGGCGACTTGGTCGGCCAGTTCACGCGTCGGCGCCAGGACGATGGCGCGCGGCATGCGGGCGCGCGAGCGGCCGGCGGCCAGCCGTTCGATCATCGGCAGGGTGAAAGCGGCGGTCTTGCCCGTGCCGGTTTGCGCAATCCCCAGGACGTCGAGCCCGGTTAGGGCAACAGGGATGGCCTGCTCCTGGATGGCGGTCGGTGTATCGTAGCCGGTTTCGGCTATGGCCTTGAGGACTTGTTCGCCCAGGCCGAGGTCGCTAAACTTTGTCATAGGCGTCCATTGCTACTTTGCGAGCCGGTAGTCAATGATTTAACAGGGTTTGGGGTCCGCGACCCCAAGTCTTCTTCAATTCTTCCTTTATTTGAGGCTTAAAAGCCTCAAATAAAGGAGGAGATAAAATGGACGTGAGATCCCAAGAAGCTCTTTGAACCCACGCCCCGTTACACATCAAGGTCTTCCGCCGCGAATTCAGCGTGATCCTGAATATAGCGGAACCGTAGTTCAGGCTTGCGGCCCATCAGCGTTTCCACCAGGTTTTCGATATCTTCCTCGTCATGGGGCAGGGTGACACGCGCCAGGGTCCGGGTTTTCGGATCCATGGTCGTCTCTTTAAGCTGCGCCGGCATCATTTCGCCCAAGCCCTTGAACCGGCCGATTTC
>CBFGPQ010000198.1:0-6959 GCA_965650705.1 uncultured Asticcacaulis sp.
GCGCCAATTGCAGAAACACAACTCTCTAAGTAGCAGTTTGTATCCGACCAGATAGCAGACATCGTTGACCACTCGGCTACGGGAATTTCATGGAAACTTCCCTTTGAGGTGCACTCACACGGACTTGCCAGTCCCATTAAGCGGCCGGAACCCGGCTGCAGACCATTTTTTCGGTACTGTCCCACACCGGCAAGATTTCCTTGAAACGATCCCGCATGTGTTGCACGGCTTGAATTTCGCTCGGTTTAACAGGCTTTAAGGCTTCTGCTCGGACTTGCGCCTCGCGCATCATGCCAGCCGATGTCTTCGCCATTTCGCAAGCCTTGGCGGGATCGGACTGGAGAAGTGGCCCTGCCTCGTTTGATATGGCGTTAGCAGGCTTTACCAACTGCTCCATGATCTGGTCCATTTGAGCCCAAATGTCCACGGCAGCATACGTTGGGCCGGCGGCCACCAGCACAAAAGTCAGGAATGCCGCCTGACTGGCGCGAGGGATCGATCGGAGCCCGGTCATGAACGGATGTTGAGTTAAGTTGCCCATGTTCGCCTGCATATTGAAGGATGCGACTGCAAACGTCGCTCAATGGAACCCTATCGCGAATACATGCGGAAGCAAAGTTGCTCTCGCCGCGATTAGCAGCGACTTCGAGGCGGATGTAGATACAGCCTTGCGGCACCTACGCCCACTGCGACTATTCGACCGGATCGACCTCCGGGTCGTGAATGCGCCAAATCGGCCTTTATGCCGCTCAGCCGCTGCGCGCGAACCGTAGTCAGATTAGCCGCGCGAGACTCCCACGGTTGCAGGATTGCCGCCCCGCCAGCGACCAGGCCAAGGGTGACAATTGTCAGGCCGAGCAATGATTTTCTGTCCAACATTGCTTACCGGGCTCCGCCAGCTGCAGCGCTCTTCACACTCTAACGGACATAAAGCAGATAGACGCACAATCCAATATGCCCTGTTGCCGCGAGCACGGGGAGTTTACAGCTTACGCTTCGGCCACTTCCGGAAACGGCATCGCCGGTGGCATTGGACACGATCGCTGACCGAAGTGGGCAGGTCAGATAAAACCTATATCCTCTTTGGTCACCGAGGCGCCCGACATCCAGGCCAGTTCGACCGCCGCGCCCGCGCCCGAGCCATCGGCGTCCCACCACAGCTTTCCGGCGACGGCATCCCAGACGAACTGAGGCCCCGATCCCACCGCCGCCGCGCCGGCGACGAATTCGGCGCTTGTCAGCACATGGCCCGCCGCAAAGCCATAATCGGCGCCGGCAAAGACCAGCCGGTCCAGGCCGTGGGTGAAATCGGCTATGGTGTCGGTGCCGTTGCCCGCCGGGCCCGAGAACACGAAATCGTCGCGTCCGGCGCCGCCGGTGACGGTGTCGTTGCCCGATCCGCCGGCCAGGGTATCGTTGCCGTTGCCGCCGGAAAGCGTGTTGGCGTTCGCATTCCCCGTGATGCGGTTGTTCAGGCCGTTGCCGGTGCCGGAGAGGGCGCTGTTCGTCAGGAACAGGTTTTCGACGTCGGCGTTCAAGGCGAAGTCAATCGAGGAATAGACCGTGTCCGTGCCTTCGCCGAAGGCTTCGATCACGCGATCGCCGATATGATCGACATAGTAGGTGTCGTTGCCGGTATTTCCGGTCATGCGGTCGTTTTCGGTGCCGCCGTCCAGGACATCGTCGCCGGTGCCGCCTGTCAGCGTATCCCAGCGCTGGCCGCCCAGCACGGTGTCGTTGCCGCTGCCGCCGTCGATGACGTCGCTGTCGATGCCGCCATCCAGGCTGTCATTGCCGTCCGCGCCGAAGATGGTGTCATGGCCCGCGCCGCCCACCAGGGTGTTGTTGCCCGTATTGCCGGTAATCGTGTTGGCAAGACTGTTGCCTAGGGTCGATGTATTGTCCGTGCCTGTGAAGGTGACGGCTTCGACATTGGACGTCATGTTCCAGGTAATCGACGCAAAAACCGTGTCGGTGCCCTCGTTGACGGTGGTGCTTTCGTTGACGCGGTCGCCTATGTGGTCGACATAGTAGACGTCACTGCCCAGACCGCCGAACATCTGGTCGTTGTCCAGGCCGCCGTCGAGCGTGTCGTTGCCGTCGCCGCCCACAAGGGTGTCCCAGCGCGCGCCGCCGAACAGACTGTCATTGCTGATCCCGCCGTCCAGCGCGTCCGAGCCTTCGCCGCCATCGATCGTATCGCTGCCTTCGTTGCCTTGCAGCGTGTCATGGCCGAGCCCGCCAACCAGCGTGTCGTTGCCGGCATTGCCGATCAGTGTGTCATTGCCGGCCGCGCCGTCCAGCAGGTTCGAATTGCCGTTGCCGGTCAGGCTGTTGTTGCCGCTCGATCCCGTGGCGCCGATCGTGCTCTTGCCGCCGAGGACGATGGCTTCGACGTTTTCGGGAAGGACGTATGTGATCTGCGAGATGATCGTGTCGAAGCCGGCGCCGCTTGCTTCGGTGATCGTATCGCCGGCGTCGACATAGTAGGTGTCATCGCCCGCGCCGCCCATCATCAGGTCGGCCCCGGAGACGCCGGACAGGGTGTCGTTGCCGTCGCCGCCGTCGAGCGTGTCATTGCCCGGTCCGCCATTGAGGCTGTCGTTGCCGCCCATGCCCGACAACAGGTTCGCGCCGTTATCGCCGGTCATGATATTGCCCAGGTCGTTGCCCGTGGCGTTGACGGCGTCGTTTGAGTCGATGATCAGGTTTTCGAGATTGGCCGCCATGGTATAGCTGCCCTTGGCGTAGACGGTGTCGATACCCCCATCGGCGGCCTCGATTATGACATCCGCGGCATTGTCGACGACATATGCGTCGTTGCCGGCTTCGCCTGACATCGTATCATTGCCGGTGCCGCCGTCCAGCTGGTCGGTGCCGATGCCGCCCGTCAGGGAGTCGTTGCCGCCGTCACCGAAGACGTCGTCATTACCATCGCCGCCGTGAACCGTGTCGTCGTCCAGCCCGCCGGACAGGGCGTCGTCGCCCAGGCCGCCGGTGATGAGGTCGTTTCCGGCCTCGCCGCGGATAATATCGTCCCCAACGACGCCGTCGAGCGTATCGTTGCCGCCGCCGCCCTGGATGATGTCGATCAGCGCCGTGCCGGCGAGGCTGTCCGCGCCCGCGCCGCCGAACGCCTTGACGATCTCGGCGAGACTGACGCCTTGCGCCGCCAGGACGGCGAGCGCCGCCTCCGTGCCTTGCAGGACCCGCGCCGGTACCGTCAGGTGGGTACCGTCCATGGTCTCGATCGCCGGAGTGGTCGGGACATACAGGACATGGCCGCCTGAGGTCGCTGCGACGCTGGCCTGCGCCTGACGCAGCTCATCCGCATTGCCGCTCGTAAACGCCAGGCCGCTGATGACGATGCGTTCCGGCGCGATGTCAGCGTCGAAGCGCGCGAACAGCGTCCGCAGGCCGTCGGCATAGACGGTCGGGTCCGGGCGTGATGAACTGTCCGCTTCGCCCTGGTTCCACAGCAGCAGTCCGGCATGGCCGTGAACGGCTTCAATGACCTGGTCGATGGTGTTCTGGTAGAGCGTATCGTCGCCGGTATCGAGCCAGTAGTCGACATTGCCGGCGGGCAGCAGCTTGGTGCCGCCGACCGCGCCGGTAATGAAGGCAACGGGCAGGCCCGGTTCCGCCAGCCTCAGCGTGTCGGCGAAGGCCATCGCGCCGGCGCCCGTGGTGTCGACCCAATGCCCGGCCTCATCGTCGTCCGACGCCGACCACATATAGACGCCAGGCTCGGACGCATGCGAGCTGCCAGCGTAGGTGAACCAGCCTTCCATGTTCGACTGGCCGGCCGCGACGACGACTTCGCCGATGGCCAAAGGACGGATCGTGGTGACCCCGCCGGTCTTGGTCTCGAGGATATAGCCGTCGCCTTGCGGGATGTCGAAGATCACGCCCGCGTCGGTCCAGTCGGCGATGACCTCTCCGTTCCTGGTCACCCGCGCCATCTCGGCGGCGACATAGAAGGAGCCGGACGTCCCGTCGCGCTGCACGAAAACCAGCGCCCCGGCCGCCGACGTATCGCGGTAGGGCGAAAAGTCGGCGGTCGACTCCGCCACCGTTATCGCGATCGTGGCCTGGGTTACGCCGCCATGGCCGTCGTCAAGATTGACGGTGAACGCATCCGCCCCGCTATATCCGACCGACGGCGCATAGATGTAGCTGCCGTCCGCCGCCAGCTTGAGCGTGCCGTTGGCAGGGCCGGTGACAAGCGCGAATGTCACGGTGTCGCCATCGGCGTCCGATGCCGTAAGTGTGCCCGACACGATCTGGTTGGTCTGCGTCGCGACGGCCGTGGTTTCGCTCACGGGGTCGGTATTGCTGCCGCCGAATGTCACGACGCGGCTGGCGGGGGATAAGCCGCCCTGTCCGTCGCTGACCGAGTAGGTGAGGGTGATCTGGCCTGAGAAGCCGGCCGGCGGCGTCAGCGTATAGCCGCTGCCGTTGGCCACCAGTGTGCCCTCGCTGGCGCTCAGGCCGGTGACGGTCAATGCGTCACCATCGACATCGCTGAAACCTTCGAGCAGTTTAGCGTCCGTAACGGCATAATCCGCGTCGACATCGCCGCGCGCCATCGGCGCCTGCGCTCCGGTCAGAGCGGGCGCGTCGTTGACCGCGTCCAGGTTGAGGGTGCGCGTGCCGATCAGGCTGCCGCCACGGCCGTCGCTTATCGTGTAGGTGAGGGTGACCGGGCCGGAATAGTTCGCCGCTGGCGTCAGGCTATAGCCGCCGGCGGTGGTTACCAGCGTGCCGTGGTCGGCGGCGATGGCGGTGATGGACAAGGCATCCCCGTCCGGGTCGCTATAGCCCTCAAGCAGGCTGGCGTCCGTCAGGCCGTAGGCCATGTCTTCGCTGCCGTTGGCAAGCGGTGTCTGCGGTCCCGAAAGAACCGGCGCGCTGTTGCCGGGGGTCGACGCGACGAACAGATAGTCGCCGGACACCAGGGTCGCCGATCCGGAATACCGTATCGTGACCTGGCTCGACACGCCGCCGTCACTGATGAGGTAGGTATGGCTGTCGCCGCTGTGACTAAGGAAGGTGAAGGTCGCATCGGCGCTGAAGCCGGTGAGATGGATGACGTCATCGCCGCTCACGCTGCCATTGCCGGCGCCTTCGAAGTCGAGGATGTTGTCGTTGCCGGTGCCAAGATCGGCCCGCGAAATGACATATATGTCGGCGCCCGTGGCACCGCCCAGCGTGTCGGCGCCGGCGCCGCCGGCCAGGACGTCATTGCCTTCATTGCCGTAGAGCTTGTCGTTGAAGCTGCTGCCCGTGATCGTATCGTTCCCGAGGCGGCCCTGGACCTGCACCGGATCAGCCGAAGCGGTGGCGTCGATGACATCGTCGCCGTTACCGCCGTTTATATACACCGTAGCCACGTCGCGATCCTTTCGTTACAGCAGGGCAGGCAGGCGCCGAATGCCACAAGGCTCCAGTCGACCGTTGGGGAAATGTCTGGGCGCCCGGCAATGGGTGCCGCAGATGCGAAATTATACGGAACTTACATCTGTTAAGACAGAATCATGTTGGATGAAAAGCCCATACTCAGCTTACAATCCGTAAAATGGGACCGGTGATGCTGCAACGCAGCAAATATTTATAAGTTGGAAGCAAATGTCTACCGGAATTTTATGGCACGACAGCATTAAGTTACCGCCTGGGATCGTATGGACACACCGCATCGCGGAGCGGGCGCGACCTGTGCCCTGGCGCCTGTCGGCGGGCACGCCGGTAAAGCTCTGAATTGTCTGCGAAAGCCGCGATTGACGGCGTCATGCGTGGCGGCTGACTTGCCGATCCGCGTGATTTTCGGAAGTCAAGCGCCACCACAGCATCGCCTTAAATATCACTCAGCTGCCTTGCGCTCGCCGGAACTTTATTCGCCCTGCGCTCATCCGAACTCTGCATTTTTTTGGCGCTGTGCGAGCGTTAAATATAGCCGACAAACTGCCCTGGTCCTGCGTATCCATAGACACGAAACCCGGCTTTAGTCTCTTCCCCGGGCAAATGAATGTGACGCAGAGCCTGTCTGACCGCGTCCCGTTGATCTGAATCGTCGACTAAGATGTCGATATGGACGATCTCATTGTACCCGCCGCACGAAAAGTGGGCGAACCAATCGCCGTCCGGCAAGGATTGGTACCCGTTGGTAACGAGCGTCCGCCATTGCGGAGACGGGTCGAACTGAAGCATGGCGGCCCGAAGTTCCTTCCACTTAGCGTCATTCATCAGCGGACTAAGGGGGCCGGGAACCGAATCGTCGTGAGCAGGGGTCCATGTGCTCTTGGGGAAGGCTGCCGGTTCATTCATGACTTCACCTTGAGGCGAGTTGCAACGGAATGGGTTAGGGGCAGCTTAATTTCAGCGCGCGCCTTCAAATTGTGTAATCGGCTGCATGAAAAGGAGGGGTTGCTCCGGGAAACGGACGCAGCTAGCCGTCTGCGTCGGCAGATGCCATAGCCGGATTGCTATATCCCTCAAAAAAAGCGCCGATGTCAGTGCCGAGGGCATTGGCGATTTCATAGAGCTTAGAGGCGCTGATTCGGTTCGCAGCGGTCTCGTACTTCTGGATTTGCTGAAAGGTCACACCAACCACGGCCGCAAGCTCGGCTTGTCCCATGCCGGCGGCGAGCCGCAATGACCGCAGGCGGCGGCCGACATAAAGATCAACAGGGTGTCGTTGGGAAACAGGTTTCATTTCACTCCTTGATACGTGCCAACAGAAGGGCCGGATCACCAGCGTCCGAAATACGGCTAGAGCGATATGGCGAAAAGTGTCAGCGGTTTTCGCCAAAAAATATCGCGACAAAGCAAAAACTTAGATCGGAATGGTGTTTTCCATCAAAACCCATTCCGATCTAGCATGCAGAGTAATTAATAGAAACTTGTTATATTTAATATGGCATACATTCTACGGGCGGACGGCCTGTCCGGGATAACGGATG
>CBFGPQ010000199.1:0-6881 GCA_965650705.1 uncultured Asticcacaulis sp.
GAAAGGTTAGGGCCGGGGAGAACGTTATCGCCGTCCGGGTCAATCACCCCGATCCGTCGTCGCGATGGTACGCTGGCACCGGTATCATCCGGCCGGTGACACTCGATGTCCTCAACTGCGTTCATATTGTTCCCGAGAGCGTGTTCGTGACAACGCCCGTCGCGACGACTGAGTCGGGCGTCGTGGCCGTGGATGCCGCCGCCAGCAACTGCGCCGCAAAGCAGGCCAAGGTCGAACTGGTCTCGAAGGTCGTTGCGCCGACAGGTGAGACGGTCGCGCAAACCATCCAGTCGCAAACGGTAGGCGCTAAGGCCAGGGCGCAATCGAAGAGCCGTCTTGAACTGGCCCATCCCAAGCTTTGGTCGCCGGACACGCCGAACCTCTATACGCTGGTTCAGGAATTGCGTGTCGACGGCGTCGTCGTCGATGAACGCCGGACGCGCTTCGGCATGCGTACCGTCACGATCGACGCCGTCAACGGACTGCGTCTTAACGGCAAGCCCCTGGAATTGCGTGGAGGCAATATCCACCACGACAACTACATGCTGGGCGCCGCTGGTCTTCCGGACGCCGATCGCCGCAAGGTCGCCCTGATGAAAGCGGCGGGTTACAATGCGATCCGCAATGCCCATAATCCGGCCAGCCAGGCGACCCTGGAAGCGGCCGATGAGCTGGGCATGCTGGTTATTAATGAAGCCTTCGACAGTTGGAACAAGTCCAAGCGATCGCAGGATTACACCCGCTTCTTTACGGAAAATTGGGCGCAGGACATCGATAGCCTGGTCGTCAGTGGCCGCAATCACCCGAGCGTCATCTTCTGGAGCATCGGCAACGAAATCCCCGAAGACGGGACGCCCGAAGGCGTTGCCACGGCGCAGAAGCTGGCCGCGCGCGTCCGTCAGATGGATCCTACCCGTCCCGTCACTCAAGGGGTGAATGCGGACCCACCGAGGAGCTCATTGCAGTTCGATCAACTCGACGTCGCCGGCTATAATTACAAGGCGCATCAGTTCGACGACGAGCACAAGAACTTCCCCAACCGGGTCCTGTACACGTCTGAGTCCCTACCAAAAGACGCCTTTTCCTACTGGCGCGCCGTCGAGACCAAGCCGTGGGTCATCGGAGATTTCGTCTGGACCGCCGTCGACTATCTCGGCGAGGCCGGCATCGGATGGATGGGCTATAGCCAGGATTGGCAAAAGCTTGGGCCCTATCCCTGGAACCTCGCCTATTGCGGCGAGATCGACGCAACCGGACGCAAGCGGCCCGCGGCCTATTACCGGCAAGTCATATGGAAAACCGGCATCGACCCGGTAGCGGCCTTTGTGCGCCAGCCGAAGGGGACTGAAGACCTGCCCGACCGGGACTATTTCCCGACGACGCCGCCGCACCTCGACTGGTCGCTTGACGATGTCCACCCCAGCTGGACGTGGCCCGGCCAGGAAGGCAAGCCGCAAGAGGTAGTGGTCTATTCGGAGTATCCGGAAGTCGAGCTGTTCCTGAACGGAAAGAGCCTTGGCCGCCAGGCAGTCAGTGTCGCTACCGAATATAAGGCAAGCTACTCCGTCAATTACCAGGCTGGGCAATTGCTGGCCGTGGGTTATAGCGATGGCAAGGAAGCGGGACGCTGGGAGCTTCGAACGGCGGGCGTACCTGCCTCTGCCAAAGCCACAACCGACCGAATGCAACTGACCGCCAACGGGCAGGACCTGGCCTATGTGACTATTGAGCTGTTCGATTCCAATGGAACCCCGGTCTATGCGCGCGGTGATGAACGCGGTGTGAAGGTCCGCGTGCTGGGCGCTGGCCGTCTGGCGGGGCTCGGCAACGGCGACCCGCAGGATGTTTCCAGCCTGCAATCCGGCGAGCGCATGACTTTCCACGGCCGTGCCGTGGCGGTCGTTCAGGCCGGAACGGAGGCGGGAGACCTGTTTGTCGAAGTCGAAGTCGAAGGCATGCCACTCCAGCGGATTCGCCTTTCGGCGATATCAGATAAGTAGCCTGCTTAGGGGGCTCTCGCCTCGCGTTAAGCACACCTCCGTTGCATCCGCCCGAGGACCGCCGTGCGTGATCGGCCCTGAAACATCTTGGATTGAAGGAATGAGTGTAATGAAATACCGGATTGCCGCGGGACTGATCGTAAGCCTGCTCTCGCTGGCCGGAGCGGCGGGCGCTCAGGCGCAGGACGTTTTGGCATTGGCGCCGATATTCACCGACCACGCGGTCTTGCAGCGGGACAAGCCGGTCGCTGTCTGGGGGCAGGCGGCGCCTAATTCGGAGGTCAGCCTGAGCCTGTCAGGCGGCGGTCAGGTCCTGGCAAGCGCCAGTGGACGTGCGGACGCAAAAGGCGCGTTCTCGCTGACGCTGCCGCAGCAGAAGGCGGGTGGCCCTTATGTCCTCACGCTTACCGATTCAGGGGGGCATACCCAGACCTTGCACGATATCCTGGTCGGCGATGTCTGGCTGTGTTCGGGCCAGTCGAACATGGAGTTTGCGCTCAAGGATGCAACGAGCGGAGGCGGGGAGGTGGCTGGGGCATCCAACCCGGCGCTGCGCATTTTCGATGTGCCACGCAACTCACAACCTCTACCGACAACCGGCTTCGCCAAGGCAACGCAGTGGCAGGTGTCGTCGCCGGCATCCGCGGCCAACACGTCGGCCGTATGTTACTTCATGGCGCGGCAACTCGCCGAAACCTACCACGTGCCGCAGGGGATGATTCATGCCTCCTGGGGCGGGACGGCGGCGCAGTTGTGGGTCAGTCGGGAAGGCCTGGCCTCCATCGACGAGATGCGCGAAAACCTGAAGGTCGTGGATCTGTACCGGACCGACCCTAAAAGCGCGCTTGCAAACTGGAAGACCTATACCGACACATGGTGGCGCACGCGCGATCCGGATTTCGCGCAAGCCGGCCAATGGTCGAGCCAGAAGTTCGCGGATAAGGAATGGCCCTCCCTCGTCGCGGCGGGAGCCTGGGAAAACAGCGGTATAGCCGCTTTAAAGGCGTTCGACGGCATCGTCTGGTATCGTCAGACGATCACCCTGACCGCCGAGCAGGCGGCGCACGCCGTAGCCATAGACCTGGGGCCGATCGACGACTCCGACACCACCTGGGTGAACGGCAAATGGGTCGGCGCGACAGATGGTTGGGATCGCCCGCGTCATTACGCCCTTCCCAAAGGCGTGCTGAAGGCCGGCGCCAATGTCATCGCTGTACGCGTTCTTGATACGGGCGGCGGCGGTGGCCT
Source organism: uncultured Asticcacaulis sp. (assembly GCA_965650705.1). Classification (GTDB taxonomy): domain Bacteria; phylum Pseudomonadota; class Alphaproteobacteria; order Caulobacterales; family Caulobacteraceae; genus Asticcacaulis. The sequence continues at coordinate 3,249 of CBFGPQ010000199.1, forward strand.
GCATGGCGCGCCGGCCGATCGTGCGCTGACGCTCGATAACGGTGCACGTGTCGCCCTGTCTTCGGAGTGGAAATACCATATCGGCGCCGATATCAGAACCGTTGGCGCCGCGCCGACCGCGCCCTGGGCGGAAGCCGGTGGGCCTTCTGTACTTTACAACGGGATGATCGCTCCACTGGTGCCGTACACCCTGAAGGGCATTGCCTGGTATCAGGGTGAAGCCAATGCGGGTAACGGGGCACTGTACGCGCAGCTTCTGCCGGCCCTGGTGAAAGACTGGCGCACCCGGTTCCATGCGCCGGATTTGCCGTTTCTTCCGGTTCAGCTGAGTGCATTCGGTTCGCCTCAGGACGTTCCCTATGAATCGGGCTGGGGCGAGATACGCGATATCCAGCGCCGCCTCGAACAAGACGACAAGCGCGTCGGCATGGCTGTAAGCTACGATGTTGGCGATCGTTTCGACATTCACCCGACGCAGAAGCGTCAGGTCGGTCTGAGGCTGGCGCTTGCCGCGCGCAAGGTCGCCTATGGTGAACCATTGAAACTGGGCCCACGGCCGGAACGCGTCTATCGTCGCGGCAACGATCTGGTCGTTGACTTTTCGGATGTCAACGGCGCCCTTAAGGCCTATGGCGGTAAGGATGTACTGGGCTTCGAGGTATGCTCGGCGTCCTGCCATTTCGCCAGTGCGCATATCGAAGGTGGTTCCGTCGTTCTCCCTGGCGAAGGAAGCGAGGATGCGAAGTCCGTGCGTTTCGGATGGTCGGACGTGCCCATTCTCAACCTCTACGATGCAGCCGACCTTCCGGCTTCACCCTTCGCCATGGACATACGCTGACGGCGGTGCGCGCGTGAGATTGCATTTCTCAGGCGCACGTGGGTAAATGAGTAAACAACGATTGGGAGACGTCATGACACGATTTGGTCGCGGGCTTGTTGGTAGCCTTGCACTCGCCTTCATTTGCAGCAGCGGAGCCTATGCCGCCACCGACCCGCTGGCGGCGACTGGGCGCTGGAGCGCCGTGACGACGGGACAGGCGGCTACGCCGCCGATGGGATGGAACTCCTGGAACGCCTTTCATACGGACATCACGGAAGCCAAGGTTCTGGATTCGGCCAAGGTCATCGTCGACAGCGGTCTGGCGGCGAAGGGTTACCGCTACATCAATATCGATGACGGCTGGTGGCTGAAGCGCCGTACGACCGATGGCCGGATGATCATTCGGACTTCTCTCTTTCCATCGGCCGCGGTCGGCGGTCCGGAAGAGACCAGCTTCAAGCCGTTTACCGACCGCATCCATGCGATGGGTTTGAAGGCCGGCATCTATTCGGATATCGGCGCCAATAACTGCTCCCAGGCCTTCGGCGGCCCCAACACGCCGAACCTGCCGGAGGGGACGGTCGCCGAACGCGAGGTCGGACTATATGGCCACGTCGATCAGGACATTAAGTTGTATTTTGGCGAATGGGCGTTCGACTATATCAAGGTCGATGCCTGCGGCATCCGCGCCTTCGGCCCGGACAACGGGCGCGTCAAATCCGGCGAGTACCGAGCGCTGGGGCCGCTGATCGACTTTTCCGAAATCCGCCGCACGGACATCCCGGCTGTCCGCAAACTTTATCAGCAGGTCGCAGACGCGATGCGCCGGGAAAATCCCGATGGCGATTATATCTTTTCCATTTGCGCCTGGGGAGCGGCCGATGTCCGCGCCTGGGCAAAGGACGTCGGCAACCTGTCACGCACCAGCGACGACATCACGCCTAACTGGACGCGGATGCTGGCCAATTTCGACAGTGCCGCCAACCGCGCCCTCTATGCCCATCCGGGTTCGTGGAACGATCCCGACATGCTCTTCATCGGTCATGGCGACTTCGATGAGAACCACCTGACGGAAGCGAAGTCGCACTTTGCCCTGTGGTCGATGCTGTCGGCGCCACTTCTGATCGGTTACGACCTGCGCAAAGCACCGCAATCGCTCATGGATATCCTGGGCAACAGCGATCTTATCGCCATCAACCAGGACCCGGCAGGGAACCAGGCCGTGCTGGCCTATGATAGCGATGACGTCCAGATTCTGGTCAAGACACTCAGCAACGGCCACAAGGCCGTAGCGATCTTCAACCGTGGACTGGCGCAGACCGAGGTGACCCTGACGGCCCGCCACCTGAAGCTCGCCGGAACGTCACCGGTTACGCTCAAGGACCTGTGGAGCGGAAGCACGCTTCCAGCCTTTACCGGCGAAACCAAGCTGCAGCTTGCCCCGCGCCAGACGCTTGTCTTCGATGCCGCCGGTGCACGCGCCCTGGCTGACGGCCTTTATCTGTCGGAAATGCCTGGCCGTGTGAACCCGGCCGTCGATGGGGTAACCCATCCCCAGCCGGATCCCACCATTCACCGCATGAAAAGTCCCTGGGGCAGCACGATCGGCACAGGCGAACCGCCTGCCTATACCGGATGGGGCGGCGCCCAGGCCGACGCCACGCCGTACCGGCAGGCGCTGCGAGTCAACGGCAACATGTACGAGACGGGGTTAGGCGTTCTGGCCAACTCGCGGTTCGAGGTCCGGGCGGACGGCGGCTTCCGCCGCTTCGCGGCCGAGGTCGGAGTTGATGATTCCACCTTCGACACGGACGATGCCGTGACCTTCTCGGTATATGGCGACGGGAAGCTCCTCGCAAGTTCCAAGCCGGCCCGCTTCGGGGAGCCCGTGCAGACCCTGCAGGCCAACATCGCCGGCGTGAAGATTGTCGAGTTGGTGGCGCGCGGCACAGCCGCGAAGAATAAGGTGCCGACTGTGGTTACGTGGGGCAATGCTGCCTTTTACAAGGACTAAACCGTACTCCGTTTTGAGGAAAGGTGGCACGGTCCGGTTTCATTAGAGCAATATGGCGAAAAGTGTCAGCGGTTTTCGCCAAAATATCGCGACAAAGCATGAGCTTAGATCGGAATGGTGTTTCCATCCAAACCCGTTCCGATCTAGTTGTCGCGTGACTGATCCGAAAACCGGTTTCCATTTTTTCTGAGCATGCTCATGAAACAACCTAAGGGGGCTTTGCGGTGCTTACCGCGGAGCCCCTTTTTTAGATCGGTACGATTTAAGCGGAAACATCTCGTCGAAGCCAAGGTCTTGCTTTGTCGAGATATTTGGCGAAAACCGCATTTCGTCACAGCGCTCTGGAGCATTTCCCAGCAAAGCGTCTCCGGTCTACCGCCAATTGATGCGTCCGGACAAAGCGTGGAAACGTGATCCATTTGTCGGACGCGTGAGACGACGAGGCATTTGTGACAACGACATCACACTGCCCAAAAATCCATAATTAAAAGAAGATTTTAAATTTGAACAAATTGAGCTGTGGCGGCTTAATAAGTAATATCAATGTCAGCTTTCGTTTAGGAAGCCGTGCCGAGGACGCATCGCCGTGTCGGCTGACAATGATAAAAATACAGTCTCCAGGGAGTAATGATTATGAAGTCGTCAACTGAGTACAGCCGCCGCAAGCTGATGGCCGCGGCCGGCAGCAGTCTCCTGCCCATCGCGCTTATTGCCTGTGGCGGCGGAGGGGGCGGCGGTTCAGGTGGCGGTGGGGGAGGCGGCTCCAGTTCGTCATCGTCCTCATCTTCTTCGTCTTCTT
>CBFGPQ010000200.1:0-6842 GCA_965650705.1 uncultured Asticcacaulis sp.
GGCAGGCTCATGCCGATCGGCTTTTCGTCGTGCGATTCGATGACGACGATCATGCCGTCGTGCAGGAAGCGGACCTGGTCTTCGCCGACCCATTCCTTGGACAGACTGATCTGTTCGTAGTTTTCCTGATCCATGAACACCAGCATGTCGCCGTCCTCATAGAGGAAGGAGTGGTCGCGCTGTTCCAGCACGGCGCGCTCGACCGTATCGTCCGAACGGAAGCGCTCGTTGAGCTTGGTGCCGGTGACCAGGTTCTTCATTTCGACCTGGGCGAAGGCGCCGCCCTTGCCCGGCTTGACATGCTCGGTCTTCACAACCGCCCACAGGCCGTTCTGATACTCCAGGATCATGCCCGGCTTGATGGTGTTGGCGTTGATTTTCATGGATTCAACTTGTCAAAGAAGGAGGTAAGTTGGCCGCGTTACTACTGGTTACGCGTCCGGAAGGCAAGGGGACTTTGCGGCTGAGAGGTTAACGCCTATAGTCGGCGGCAAGGGGAGGCATTGATGCGATCATTTCCTATAATCTCTGCGCTGACGCTGTTGGGTTTAAGCGCCTGTTCGCAGCAATCGGACGTGCCGGACGGTTCGGCCAGCGCAGTGGCCGATGTGTCGGCAGCCGCCAAGGCCGACGGCAAGCCATCGGGCAAGGCCGCTGAATCCGTTAGTGTGAACAGAATGGATTGCCTTGCGCCGGTCCATATCGGCGACAGCTATCAGTCGCTGGCTGTGGCGTATGGCAACAACGCGCAATTGGGGATGGTTCCTGGGGCGGAAGGTACCGAAAGCCGGGGGCTGCTGCTCTACGCCATGGTGCCGGCGCGCAAGGTTTATGTCACCTTCTGGGATACTGCCATGCGCCATGTTTCGCGCATCGAGCCGGCGGACGGGGCCGTCGCCTGGACCGGCCCCGAAGGCATCCATGTCGGTTCGACGCTCGACTATATCGAGAAGGTCAACGGCAAGCCTTTCACCATCAGCGGCTTTGGATGGGACTATGGCGGGTACGCCGCAGACTTCAAGGGCGGGCGGCTGGAGTCCCTAAGCGGTGGCTGTTCGATCTCCCTGCGTTTTGACAGCGACAGCCTGCCCGAAGGCGTCAGCGGCGACGGCGTGATGGTCGAATCGAACGATCCGCGCCTGAAGGACGCCAAGGTAAAGGTCGTTGAAATGTCGTTCGGCTGGCCGCTGCCCGCCGGTGTCACGCCTGCGGAATAGGAACAGATCATGCGGAACCTTCGCCTGCTGGGCTTAAGCGTTGTATCGCTCCTGGTCCTGGCCTCGTGTACCGAGCCGCAATCGACGCAGGACCAGACGGATGCGTCGAGCGAAGCCGCGCCCGAGCCGCGGGTCTCGGACCAGCCGCTCTCCTGCACCTATCCGGTCAAGCCCGACGCCACAGCCGAGAGCCTGATGGCCGAGTATGGCGACCGCGCGGTGACAGGCATGGTCAGCATGCCCGACAATACGGTGGTCAACGGTGTGGTGCTTTTCCGCGATAAGCCGGACGAGCGCATCGAGGTCATCTTCCGCGACAAGGAGATGACGAAGGTGGCCGAGGTGCGTCTGGGGCAGGACGCGACGGCCTGGCACGGTCCAGCAGGCGTTCGCAAAGGCGCGACGCTTGCCGAGATTCAGGCGGCTAATGGGCCCTTCCTGATGTCGGGCTTCCGCTTTGACTGGGGCGGCGAGGTCATCGACTGGCATGGCGGCAAGCTGGAAACGCTGGATGGCGGATGCACGCTGAAACTGCGGCTGCAACTGCCGGCCGGAGCAAAGGCGTCATCGGACGACGAGATCGAGTCAAACGACGAACGGCTGAATGGGCTTGATCCGACCGTAGCCGACATGGCCATCGTGTGGAGGAAGAAGGGCCTGTTTGGCAACTAACGCTCCTCCCTGTCGCGTAGCGATGGGGAGGTGTCAGCGAGCGAAGCGAAGGTGACGGAGGGGGGCGGCGCAGGTGGCAGGCCCCACCACCGCTGCGCTTCGTTGGCGGTCCCCATGCCTTCGGCACAGGGAGGATAATTAAGAAATCGCCTTCAGTAGAGCCTTCACACCTTCGGCCGGTCCTTGTGGATGGTTCCAGACCGCGCCCGAGACGGCGATAAAGTCCGCCCCGGCCTTCGCGATGTCTGCGGCGTTTTCAGCGGTAATCCCGCCAATGGCGACGCATGGCGTTTCCATCGTTTCCTGCCAGATCGACAGGGTCTCAAGTTCCGCCATGTGCTCGACCGTCTTGGTCGACGTCGGATAGAAGGCGCCAAACGCCACATAGTCGGCGCCGGCCTCGGCGGCGTCCATGGCCAGGTGGCGGCTGTTGTGGCAAGTGACGCCGATCATGGCGCTGGCGCCTAGGATACGGCGGGCGTCACGGTACGCCATGTCGGATTGGCCGACATGGACACCGTCGAGTCTCAATTCCTTCGCCAGCTCAACAAAGTCGTTCATCAGCACAGCGGTGCCATGGCGGTGTGCGATGGGCGTCAGCACCTTCGCGACCGCGCGGATATCATCGGGCGATGTGTCCTTCAACCGGATCTGCAGCGCGGCGATCTCGCCGGCTGATAACGCGGCATCGAGGTCGCGCGCGAAGGCGTCGGCGTCGAGGATCACCGGCGGCGTGATGAGGTAGAGGCGGCAGTCGTGGGCATTCAGGGACATGATGCCGGAGTGCCTTATGCGCGCAGGCGGGTCAAGCAAAACCGGACCCAAAAACTGCTCATTGAATCTTATGTCAAATTTACCCTGACGGGGCGGGTTCACATTGTTTTGTCGTAACGTGAACGCCTAAATTCTGACGATCTGATCGCCGAAGATGCGTCGGAGACAAAGGAGAAATACCCATGACCATGACCAAAACGAAGTGGGCGGCTGGGGCGGCCATGGCTTTGGTGGTTGCAGCCGGATCGGCTGTACCTGCCATGGCGCAGGATACGGACTATGACGGCTACTGCTACACCAAGCAAAACAACGCCAAGACGACCGGCACAGTCGTCGGCGCGGTTGCCGGTGGCGCCCTGGGCAGTCAGGTGTCCAAAAATGAGCGCGGTCTCGGTGCGGTTGCCGGCGCCGTCATTGGCGGTGTTGTCGGGCGTAATATCGGCAAAAACAGCGTTAAGTGCCTGAACGGGGAATATTATTCCTATCAGAACGGCTATTACTCGCCAGCCTCGGCGCCGGAAGGCTATGACGTTGCCTATTTCCGCGAGCGCCCGAACTCGAGCACCTACACGACGACCTATTACGATCGCGAGGCGCGTTCAACCTCGCCCTATGACCGCTACGCCTATAACAGCAGTTACAACAACAATAGCAGCAGCTATGGCCAGAGCGGCTACAACAGCAACCGCTATAGTTCAACCACCTACCGCACTGAAGGCTTCCGTGACGAACGCGGCACCTGGCGCGAAGGCCGGCCGGTCGCCTTTGGCTGGAAGGACGAAAACGGCCGCTGGCATGAAGGCTCGGTGCAGGCCTATGGCTATCGCGACAGTAATGGCCGCTGGCGCGAAACCAGCTCGGCCACGGCCTATAACAACGGCAACTAAGCCTTTGCCAAGCTACCTTTGAGAAAGCCCTCCGGTGCGACCGGGGGGCTTTTATCTGGTCGACGTGAGCATGAGGCTGCTCAGCGCACTCTGTAACGATTTCGGGTCAAGGGTCTGTGGCCCTTGTGCGAATGACTTGCATTTGAATCGGGCCTGTGTTAGTTGATACGCATTCGCATTATCAAGTTCGTGGCTGTCAGGGTTTTACGTGTACGTCTGCAATTGTAACGCTATTCGCGAACGCCAGGTGCATCAGGCCATTGCGTGCGGTGCGTCGACTCCCAAGGCTATTTTCGCGCACGCCGGGTGCCAGGCCCAATGCGCCAAGTGTGTCTGCGAAATGCGCCAGATGATCGACGAAGCGCAGGTCGCCCTGAAGATGGCGGCCGAGTAATTCGCTGCTTGCGAATTATACCTATTTTCATTCGCATAAGTTTCTGTTTTATAGAATATTTTTCACTTCACATGCCCGCGCGCGAGCGGTATGAGTCGGCCTGATTTTCTTTTCAGGAGGCCGTCATGAAGGGCAACCCCGACATCATCAAGCTGCTCAACAAGGTTTTGATCAATGAGCTGACGGCGGTGAACCAGTATTTCCTGCACGCCCGCATGCTGGAAAACTGGGGCCTCTATCACCTCGGCCGCATCGTCTATAAAGAGTCGATCGAGGAGATGAAGCACGCGGATCTGCTCATCAAGCGTATCCTGTTCCTCGATGGCCTGCCGAATCTCCAGGACCTGAACAAGCTGCGTATCGGCGAGACGGTGGCCGAAACGCTGGCGTCGGACCTCAATGTCGAAACCGGCGGCCACGCCTTGCTGGTCGATGGCGTCAAGTTCTGCGACGACCACAAGGACTATGTCAGCCGTGAACTGCTGCGCAAGATACTGGAAGACACCGAGCACCACATCGACTTCCTGGAAACCCAACTGAACCTGATCCGCCTGATGGGAGAGGCCAACTACATTCAGAGCGGCATGAAGGAAATCGAAGGCGAGGGGTAGATATTCTGCCCGCGCAGGCGGTTTTGATCGGGGGCTGACCGAAAAGCGCTTCACTCTTTTCGGAATGCGCTCTAACGTGCCGGGCGAAGTTTTCGTTTTTCGTCAACGAAAACAAATAATGCAGGCAGGGTATTGGGCGGTATCACGCGCAGACAGCTAAGCCTTGGTCTGGCCGCCGCCTTGCCGGCAGCCGGCTTGCTGGGCTGTGGCCGTAAACCGGAATCGCAGCAGGAGGGCACGCCGCAATGGGCCGTGTCCGGGCGGTGGCGCAATGACCTCGACAAGGGGCGTGACCCGTTCCGCCATCCGCTGGAAATGATCGATTTTTTCGAAATCCAGCCGCGCGATGTCGTGGTCGATATCTGGCCGGGCGCCGGCTATATGACCGACATCCTGGGGCCTTACCTGACCCGCGGAAAAGGCCGGTATATCGCGGCGCTGTTTCCGGCCACGGGTGGCGCCCAGAGTGCGACGGGCACGCTCACAGAAAAGTATCGCGAGCGCTTTTCCAGCAACAAGAAGCTTTACGGTGGTATCGAATTCAGCGAATTCGGACCGGAAAGCCAGGCGCTTATCGAAGCCGAGAGCGCGGATGTCGTCATGATGCTCTTGGTCGTGCACGACTTGATGGCGGCGGGCATCGCGGAAAAGGCCTTCACCGACGCCTTCGCCGCGCTCAAGCCGGGCGGCATATTGGCTATAGAACAGCACCGCGCCGATATTGGCAATGTCCAGGATCCGGGTGCGACCAACGGCTACGTCCAGGAACCGTTCGTCAAGCAACTGGCGTTCGAGGCCGGCTTTGCTTTTGACTCCGCCAGCGAGATCAACGCCAATCCAAAGGATGACAAGGATCATCCCTATGGAGTATGGACGTTACCTCCGCAACGTTTGACGTCGCCGCGCGGGCAGCCGCCAAACCCTGAGTTTGACGGCACTCTTTACGAATCGATTGGGGAAAGCGACCGTATGACGCTGAAGTTCAGGAAACCGCAATGAGCCGGATTGCAGCGCTGTCGCAGAGTGCCCCCCTTATGTCGATCCCTGAGTCGCAGGCGCCCGAAGGCGGCCACGGCGAATGGTATCGCGGTGCCGGTGGCCTGCGCCTGCGTCTCGGCTACTGGGAGCCGGCGGGCCGCCCCCGCGGTACCGTCTTCATAAGCCCTGGCCGCTCCGAACCGATTGAAAAGTATTATGAGGTCGTGCGTGACCTTTTGGCGCGCGATGTCTGCGTCGTCGTCCACGACTGGCGCGGGCAGGGGCTGTCGGCACGCCTGCTGCCGGACCGGCTGAAGTGCCATGCACGCGCAGCGGACGAATTCCTCGACGACTATCAGCGCCTGCTCGATTCGTTCGAGGACCGCGCGCCCAAGCCCTGGATCATGCTGGGCCATTCGATGGGCGGGGCGCTTAATATGGCCGCCCTGATCAAGGGCGAGAGCCGCATCGAAGGCGCGCTGTTCATCAATCCGATGCTGCGCGTCAAGACCGGCCGCCACGCCCTGTGGGCCGTGCATTTCCAGACCAACTGGCACGTTAATCACGGCCGCGGCACCGATTATGTGCCGGAGCTGTTCGACGATCCGTTCGAGCACACCTTTGAGAACGACGCCCTGACGCACGATGCGGCGCGCTACAATACCTGGCGCGAACAGTTGTTCGCCTGCCCGCACCTGGCCGTGGGCTCGCCGACCTGGGGCTGGCTGTCGTTCGCGCTCAAGCTGGGCGAGACCATCCTCAAGGACAAGAACAAGGTCGCCAAGAAGGTCAAGACGCCGGTGACCATCCTGTGTTCGGGCGACGATCACCTGATCGCCAAGCAGCCGTCCAAGGCATTTGCCAAGAAGCTCGGCAAGGCGACCTATGTCGAAATCGCAGGCGCCGAGCACGAAATCCTGATCGAGGCTGAGGAATATCGCCGCGAAGCCTTTGCCGAGATCGACAAGCTGCTGGACTTCGTGGCCCCTCGCGGCGCCATGCGGGCGCCAAGCCCGGCCAAGGTCCCGGTGGACGGTCTGGATGAAGTCGCCATGGCGGTGATGGATGCACCTGCGATGGACGACGAGCACCTGCCCGAGACGGAGCCTGGCCTGACGCCGGACGAAGCCGAAAAGCGGGCCTGAGCGGGACTATTCAGCCGTGCCTGCGGTTGAACTATAAAAGTAAGGAACCCCACCACCACATCTCGTCGGTGCAAGCACCGCCTCGTGCGGTCCCCCTCCCCATGCCTTCGGCACAGGGAGGAGAAACGAGCACGTTCACTCCTCCCTGTCGCACAGCGATGGGG